>JUEP01000003.1 GCA_000817105.1 marine actinobacterium MedAcidi-G3
GGAGTGACATCCACACCTGCTTCGTTGAGTGCTGTGGCGGTCCCACCGCTGGACACAATGTCCCAGCCAAGTGCAGCTAAAGCTTTTGCTGTTTCTATGACTCCGGTTTTGTCGTATACGGATATCAGTGCTCTCATCGTTGTTTCTCCATCTGGGCAAGGAACGTTTTGATAGTGGCGGGGTAGAGATCGCGTTCGGTCAGTTTGATTCGTTCATGAAGCGAAGCTTCATCATCATCGTCTCGTATTTCGACCGGTGATTGAGCGAGGATTGGGCCGGCGTCAACTTCGAGTGTTGCTATGTGCACAGTGCACCCTGTGACTCGCACTCCATGTCTAAGCGCGTCGGTGACTGCGTGCCACCCGGGGAACGACGGGAGAAGCGATGGGTGTGTGTTCAGCACTCGACCCTCGTATGCGTCGAAAAAGGGTGCCCCTAATATGGTTCCGAATCCGGCCATTGCCACGACTTCTATATTCGCCGCTCTTAAGGCAGCAACAACTTCAGTCGAGTATTGATCACGGTCAAATTCTCTTCCGAAGTTATTGCGTTCCACAAGGACGACAGGAATGCCGTCTGCTTCTGCTAAATCGATTGCGCTGCAACGTCTATCAACTAAGACCGCGGCGACTTCAACATCAGCATTAATGATGGCTTTACATATTGAGCCGGTTCCAGATGCAAGTACCGCGAGGCGCACCCCTTGGAACCTAGTTGGCGTTTGCTATAAGGAGGCGACGATCTCTGCCATGAGTTCACCGGCTTCGGTCGGGTTTAGACCGACTTTGACTCCGGCGTCGCGCAAGGCTTCCATCTTTGCGTCGGCGGTTCCTTTGCCTCCAGAGACGATGGCTCCGGCGTGTCCCATTTTCTTTCCTGGGGGTGCTGTCACCCCTGCGATGTAGGACGACACCGGTTTTGTCATGTGGTTCTTTATGAAGTCGGCGGCTTCTTCTTCTGCTGATCCGCCTATTTCACCGATCATCATGACTGCGTGTGTGTCGGGGTCGGCTTCAAATGCCGCAAGACAGTCGATAAATGAGGTCCCAGGTACTGGGTCTCCACCAATCCCGACGCATGTCGTGACACCAATGTCTTTTTGCTGCAATTCGTAAAGAGCTTGGTAAGTCAGGGTGCCTGACCGACTGACTATGCCGACCGGTCCACCCGCTTTAGCTATGTGCCCTGCGGTGATACCAATATTGCATTGTCCGGGACTAATGATGCCTGGACAGTTAGGTCCAAGCAGTTGAACGTCTGGGTATTGGGCTTTGAGTTCGTTGTAGAAAGTCGCTTCGTCGTGGGCGGGCACACCTTCGGTTATGCACACGATGAATTTGATTCCACCAGCTGCTGCGTCCATGACTGCTGAATACACGCCTGCAGCGGGAATGAAGATGCAAGATGCGGTCGCTCCTGTTGCTTCTACTGCTTCTGCACAGTTAGCGAAGATGGGTATCCCATCAACGTCTTCTCCAGCTTTTTTGGGGTTGGTTCCGCCGACGACCTGAGTTCCGTAGTCGCGATTGAGTAAACCGTAGTAACGACCTTGGCTTCCTGTGAGTCCTTGGTAGATGACTTTGGTGTTGCTGTCTACGAAGATGCTCATGCGACTGCTCCCTTGGCGAGTTCGACGACTTTTTTGGCGGCGTCGAGCATGGTTGGTTCCATCATTAATTTGTCGTTAAGTGCTGGTTGAAGAATTTCTCTTCCTTCGTCTGCGTTGGTGCCGTCAAGTCGAATGACGATTGGGGCATCAATGTCGACTCTGTTGAGGGCTTCGATGATTCCGTTGGCTACCTCTTCGCCTCGGGTGATTCCACCAAAAATGTTGATGAAGATAGATTTGACTTCGGGGTCATTGTTGATGACTTCTAGGGCTCCTGCCATGACATCTGCGTTGGCTCCGCCGCCGATATCGAGGAAGTTTGCTGGTTTTCCTCCGACTTGGTTCACAACATCGACGGTTGACATCGCAAGTCCGGCCCCGTTTGCGATGACGCCGACGCTGCCCTCAAGCCCAACATATTGGAGACCTTTCTCATGCGCTGCTTCTTCTCGTTCGTCTCGGGGTTGGGTTTCGTCGAATTCTGCGTAATCCTCATGCCGGAAAATTGAGTTTGAGTCGAGCGTGACTTTGGCGTCGAGAACGTGAACTCGGTTGTCGGGTGTGAGGATAAGCGGGTTGATCTCGACAAGATCAGCGTCGCCTTGAACGTATGCGTCGTAGAGCTGCATGGCGATATCGACAGCACCTTCGACGGCGACGGGGTTGAGGTTGGCTCCGTCTACCCATGCTTGCGCTGCTTCTCGGGTAAGACCGACAGCCGGGTCAACATGAATCTTGCTGATGGCGTCAGGGTTTTCTGCAGCCACCGTTTCTATTTCGACGCCTCCTTCTGCTGACAACATTCCTAAGTGTTGTTTCGCTGAACGGTCGAGCGTGAAACTGGCGTAGTACTCCTCGGATATGTCGCTGGCTTTTTCGATCCATAGGCGTTGGACAATGTGACCATTTATGTCTAATCCCAAGATGTTGCTGGCGTGTTCTTGTACGTCTTCAACACTTGCTGCAAATTTCACTCCGCCAGCTTTACCTCGACCACCTGTGTGGACTTGGGCTTTCACCATTACTGGTGTTCCGAGGCGTTCCGCCGCATCAACAGCTTCTTGAACTGTGAATGCGACCTCGCCATCAGAGACGGGCATCCCGAACTGTTTAAAGAACTGTTTGCCTTGGTATTCGAAGAGATCCACTGGGGGCTCCTGTCTTGGCTTGGTGCAGGGAGATGAGGTTTCCCTACGAATTCGACATACTAGGTGGATTGGAGAGGTAACTGTCTATTGAAAGTGGTGTTTCGATGCGCGAATTTGAAACTGGTACTGATGTGATGCTGGCCAGACGTGAGGGTCAAGTAGCGGTGCTGACCTTTAACCGGCCAGATGCTCGCAACGCGTTGCATCCAGAAACGTATGTTGCGTTTGAAAAGTTGCTGCCTCAGCTAGCGGAAGATCCGCAAGTTGGAGCATTAATGCTGACTGGTGCTGGTGGCGCTTTTTGTGCTGGAGGTGATGTTAAAGGCATGAACGCCCGTAACTCTGGTACGGCTCCAACCGCAGCGAGTTTCGAGTCAAATGTTGATGATTTGCGGCAACGACAACGAACGGTGTCTGCTGCGTTACAAAATTTTCCGAAGGTCACCGTGGCCGCAATCGATGGTGCAGCCGCTGGCGCTGGTTTGTCGATCGCTTTGGCATGTGACCTGAGGGTGGCTTCGCCTCGAGCGATTTTTACTACCGCGTTCGCGAAGGTCGGTTTTTCAGGCGATTTTGGTGGCAGTTGGTTCTTAACGCAGCTCGTGGGAGCAGCAAAGGCTCGCGAACTGTATTTGACCGCCGATCGTTTTGACGCTCTCGAAGCCTTATCGCTCAATGTTGTGAACAAAGTGCTCGAAGACGAGGATTTTGAGGCTGCTGCTGTTGCTTACGTTGCCCGCTTTGCGGAAGGCCCGTTGGTAGCGCAGCGCTACATGAAAGAAAACCTCAACCGGGCCCTGACTTCAGATTTGTTGACGTGCTTAGACGCGGAGGCAATGGCAATGAGTCGTTGTCGTTCTACTGAGGATCACAAAGAGGCGGTCGCAGCGTTTGTTGAGAAGCGGGCCCCGGATTTTACTGGCAGGTAACTCTCAGCTTGATGGTTTTTGGAGGTTCGCCCAACCTAAGAGAAGAGTTTTCTCTCCGATATCGGCAAAGTTGATGGTGACTTCAGCGTTATCTCCTGATCCCTGGAGCTGAAGTATTACTCCTTCTCCAAACTTCTGGTGATGAACGTCGTCACCTACTTTGAGGTCCAGTGACGGACCTGTGGGTTGTTGGTTCCCTGCGGCGATAGCTTTTTCGATGATGCGTTCCCGGGCCCGTTCTCGACGTTCGGCTCGTTTATCTTCATTAACTTCCACAGGAGCGGTCGCTGACACAGTTGTGCGACCAGCTTTATGTATTCCTCTCGGGCTCCGGTCATCAACAAGTTCGTCCGGTATTTCGCGCAGAAATCGGCTGGGAGTGTTGTATTGCTGTTGCCCGTAGATCCAACGGCTTTCGGCCAAGGTTAGATATAGCTGTTCTTCGGCTCGGGTTATTCCCACATAGGCGAGGCGACGTTCTTCTTCAAGTTGGTCGGGGTCGCCAAGCGACATGAAGGATGGAAAAATTCCATCTTCCATACCGACAACAAACACGATCGGAAACTCGAGTCCCTTAGCGGTGTGAAGTGTCATAAGAGTGACTTCTGATTGGTCGTCAAGTTCGTCGGTAGGTGAAACAAGTGAAACCTGTTCTAGGAATTCGTGACAAGTTTCATATTGTTCGGCCGAACCGATGAGCTCTGCGAGGTTCTCAAGTCGTCCTTCAGCTTCTATTGACCGTTCATCCCGTAATTCTTCGATGTACCCAGAACGTTCGAGCGCGAGTTGCAGTAGTTCGGCTGGCCCGTCCGATACGCGGTTCGAGAGCTGACGGAGAAGTTCTGTGAAGTTAGCGAGTCCTTTCTTCGCTGGGCCGCTAATTCCTACTTCCGGCCAATCGTTTAGCGCCTCGTAGAATGGCACTCCGTTGCTATTGGCGTATTGGTCAAGCCGTGTGACGCTGCTGTCGCCGATGCCGCGTTTCGGCACGTTGAGAACGCGTTTCAATGAGACTTCGTCAGCTGGGTTGACGACAGCTCGCAAATAGGCGAGTGCGTCTTTGACTTCTCGTCTGTCATAAAAGCGGGTGCCGCCAACTACGCGATACGGCACGGAAACTCCTGCTAAACGTTCTTCAAGAATTCGACTTTGTGCGTTCGCTCGATAGAAAATTGCGACGTCGCTCCATCGAAGCCCGCCTTGCCCGTGGAGTCGTTGTAGCTCGCCGATAATCCAGGCTGCTTCGTCGACTTCGTCGTCGGCGCGATACATGACGATCTTGTCTCCGCCTGACTTATCAGTCCACAGTTCTTTCGGTTTACGACCGTAATTGTTGGATATAACGGAGTTCGCCGCATCGAGGATTGTTTGTGTAGACCGATAGTTCTGGTCGAGTACGACCACACCGGTATCGGGGAACGCTTTTTCGAATTCGAGAATGTTTCGTATATCTGCTCCGCGAAACGCATAGACCGACTGGTCGCTGTCGCCAACTACGAAAACGTTTCGGTGCTTGTCTCCGAGCTTGAGGACAATGTCGTTTTGTGCAGGGTTGGTGTCTTGATATTCGTCGACCAAAACATGTTGGAAACGTTCTTGATAGTGGCTTAAAGCGTTCGGGAAGTTATCGAACAGTTGGACGGTAACGGTTAGAAGGTCATCAAAATCCATGGCGCCGGCTGAGCGGAGACGCCGTTGGTATTCGTCATAGATTTCCGCAATTTTGCGACCAAAAATGCCGTCGGCTCTATCGAGTGCAGCGTCGGTTGATATGAGCTCATTCTTGAGGTTAGAGATCTGTGCGTGAACACTTCGAGCCACAAATTTTTTGTTATCGAGCCCGAGATCGCGCACCACGTAGCCGGTGAGGCGAGTGGCGTCTGCTTGATCGTAAATTGAGAACGCGCTGGGATATCCGAGTTGCTCTGCGTCACGGCGGAGGATACGAACACAAGCCGAGTGGAAGGTGGACACCCACATTTTTTCTGCGACCGGTCCGACAAGAGCAGCAACTCGGTCTTTCATTTCTTGAGCTGCTTTATTGGTGAAGGTTATGGCGAGGATTTGGAACGGGTTGATGTTGTCTTCTTGGATCAGGTGGGCGATGCGCTGGGTAAGAACTCGTGTTTTCCCCGAGCCTGCGCCAGCGACAACCAGCAGTGGTCCACCCCGATGAATAACAGCGTCATGTTGGGCGGGGTTAAGGCCTTGAAGGATGTCTGGAGAGTTCATGCCGACATTTAGGTGGTGTAGTCAGCGTTGATGCGCACGTATCCATCGGTCAGGTCGCACCCATAGGCCGTGAATGTTCCATTGCCGACACCCAAATCTGCGGTAATACGGACCTCGTCGCTGCCCAGATAGGTTTCTAATTCCGTTAGTTTTTGGGGACTAACAGGTGTGGGGTACACCTCGTGGTCACCAAAATAGATCGCCACATCTTGTTGGTTGATATCGGCGTCACCACATTTTCCAATTGCCATAGCAACGCGTCCCCAGTTCGGGTCTCGCCCGTGAATTGCTGTTTTAACTAGCGGCGAGTTAACGATTGCCTTAGCTACTCGCCTTGCTTGTTCCTCATCGCGAGCTGACGTGACATCCACAACAATTAGTGTTTCTGCACCCTCGCCGTCGGCTGCGAGTTGGCGGGTCAGGCTCAAACACACTGCTGCTAGCGCACTCTCAAATTGGTCCTCTGCGACAACGCCCGCCTGCCCTGACGCTAGGACGATGGCCATGTCACTTGTTGAGGTATCTGTGTCTACGCTCAAAGCATTGAAGGTCTTATCTACGATTCGCCGAAAGATTTCGTCGAGTCTGTCCGAGTTGATTTCAGCATCGGTGGTGATGACGGCAATCATTGTCGCCATATTCGGTTCAATCATGCCGACACCTTTTGCGACCCCAACAATCGTGGCTGGGCCAACGGAAGCTGATGCGACTTTTGGATGAGTATCGGTAGTCATTATCGCGGCTGCTGCCGCTTCTGCTTCTCTTCCCGAAAATGGCGATTTCAGCTGGGAGAGGTAGTCCCGAATTCTGTCCATTGGGTATTGGACACCGATTACACCAGTTGAGCCGAGGATAATTTCACTTGGCTCTGCGTTCACAGTTGCTGCGACAAGTTCGGTGATTTCTTCGGCATTGGAGCGGCCTGTTTCGCCGGTTGCCACATTGGCATTCTTCGAGATAATGGCTACGGCTTTCGCGCTACCGGTGGCGATGTTTTGTTTAGAGATTTCGATGTTGGGTCCAGCGAATCGGCTTTGCGTGAATACTCCTGCGACTGCACTGTTGGAATCAGCGGTGAGCACCATGAGGTCATTGGTGTTGTCTTTGATGCCTACATTGCCTACGTGGAGAGCAAATCCTTTCGGGAAGTTGGTCATCTATTCACTCCCACTCGATGGTGCCGGGAGGTTTCGAGGTGATGTCGTAGACGACTCGATTGACGCCTTCGACCTCGTTGATGATTCGTGACGACATGTTTTCGAGTATGTCGTATGGAAGTCGAGCCCAGTCTGCGGTCATAGCGTCTTCGCTTGTGACAGCGCGAATAATGATGGGTCGAGCGTAGGTGCGTTCGTCTCCCATGACGCCGACACTACGAATGTCAGCAAGGACGGCAAATGCTTGCCATATTTCCCGTTCCAGTCCCGCCTGGGCAATTTCTTCTCTGACTATCGCGTCGGCGTGTTGAAGTAACGAAACAGCTTCTGGAGTTACTTCGCCAATAATGCGAACCCCTAGCCCCGGTCCCGGGAATGGTTGCCGCCAAACAATTTCGTCAGGCAGTCCCAGTTCGGATCCGACCGCGCGAACTTCATCTTTGAATAGGTTTCGAAGTGGTTCCACTAGTTCGAATTCCATGTCGTCAGGAAGCCCACCTACGTTGTGGTGGCTTTTTATTTTTGCTGCTTCGCTGGTTCCTGATTCGATCACGTCGGGGTAGAGGGTCCCTTGCACTAGAAAATCGGCGTCGGTAATCCCTCCTTGCGCTTGTTCGAAAATTCTGATGAATTTTTCGCCAATAATCTTTCTTTTGTCTTCAGGGTCGGTGACTCCCTGGAGCGCTTCGAAGAACGTATCGGCAGCATGTTCGTGAATAAGTTCGATGCCTTGGGTTCGTTGGAACGTTTCGACGACTTGCTCTCCTTCTCCGAGACGCATCAGCCCTGTGTCGACAAAGACACACACAAGTTGAGCTCCGATGGCTTTGTGGACCAGGGCGGCAGCGACAGCGCTGTCAACGCCTCCTGAAAGCCCGCATATAGCGCGACCGTTCTTGACCTGTTGTCGGATTGCTTCAACGCTTTCGTCAATGACGTTGGTCATAGTCCAGTCAGCTCGACACTTCGCTATGTCGATCAAGAATCTTTCGAGAAGCCTCTGGCCGTGGGGCGTATGGACGACTTCTGGGTGGTATTGAACTCCGTAAATATGTTGGTCACTATTTTCTATGACAGCTGCGGGAGCATCACTGGTAGATGCGGTGATGCTGAAACCTTCAGGTGCTTGGGTGATGGCATCAAAGTGGGACATCCATACAGAATCGCCGGCGGCAATGTCGTCGGGAAGTAGTTGCGATGCTTGGCTGTTTGGCTGAAGTTCAGTTCTGCCGTATTCACCTCGCCCGCTTCGATCAACGGTTCCTCCCAACTGGTGCGCTAAGAGCTGAGCTCCGTAACAAATTCCGAGGATGGGAATCCCTAATTGGTAGATCCCAGAATCAAGTGTCGGTGCCCCTTCAGTGTGAACCGATTTGGGTCCACCAGACAAGATGATTGCGGCCGGTTTACGTTCAGCGATTTCGTCGGCAGTGATGGTGTTCGGCACAATTTCGCTGTACACACGCGCTTCGCGAACTCGGCGAGCTATGAGTTGGGCATATTGGGCGCCAAAATCGACGACCAGAACTATTTCATGGGCGTTATCGACCTGGGCCATACGTGATTCGTGGGATAGGGAAGTAATTGACTGTAGCGGCCATTGAGTCTCCAGCAGCGTTTATTTTGTGTCTTCTGACTCTTGAAGACCTGACATAAGAAGCTGGTGAAGCAGATTTGCTGTTGCCCCCCAGATGGTGTCTCCATAGAGTTCGAAAAAATACACTGAACGTTCTTCGTTGGAGCCAGGCCACAACCAACGTTCTTCCCGGTAAACCTCTGGGAGCATCAGTTCAGATAAGGGGACTTCCAATATTTTGTCTACTTCGGCTGGGTTGGGAGCTAGCAACGGTTTGTGAGAAAGACGAGCCACATATGGAACTATTCGTGCTTGCGACGAAACTGTTGTGAGGTGGTCAAGTTCACCGATTTTTTGTATCAATGACCTGTCAAGGTGTACTTCTTCGTGTGCTTCTCGACAAGCTGTCTCCCACAAGGATTCATCTGGATCTTGCCCACCTCCCGGGAAACTGACCTCGCCGCTGTGAGAGCGCATCTGTTGGGTTCTGCGGGTCAAGATAACTGTTGTCTCTGGAGCTTCATAGAGGGCTATGAGAACGGCTGAGTGACGTTTGGGGGGTGGAGCTCCGGTTAGCTGTTGGCGGGTTGGTCGAACCGCTAAATTCCGTTCGAGGGATTCCAAACTTATTTGGTTTATGTCCGCCCAAGGTGCTGAGTTTCCAAGCCTCCATTGCTGGGGCCGCGGAATACGTTGAGGACCACCGCGCTTGTTGTGCGTCACAACTGCAAATTTAGGAGGTTTAGGGCGAAAAAGCGTTGGGGCGGACCCGAAGGTCCGCCCCGATGCACATGAATTTAGGTGGCTTACATCATGCCTGGCATACCGCCGCCCATGCCTCCCATGGCGGCAGCTGCGGCAGCAGGATCCATGCCTTCTTCTGGTTTATCGGTGATAAGTGTTTCTGTTGTCAGCAACAATGCTGCGATAGACGCCGCATTCTGTAGTGCTGCTCGGGTCACCTTGGCCGGGTCAATAACTCCAGCAGCGACGAGATCTTCAAATTCGCCTGTTGCTGCGTTAAAGCCGCTATTGCCACCAGCTGTTTCAACTTGTTGCACCACAACTGCGCCCTCATGACCGGCGTTAGCTGCGATCTGTCGTGCGGGGGCGTCTAATGCCCGGAACACCATGCTGGCGCCTGTGGCTTCGTCACCCTCGAGTGATAGCTCGTTGATAGCTGCTCGGGAGCGAAGCAATGCTGTTCCGCCACCGGGGACGATGCCCTCTTCTATGGCAGCTCGAGTAGCTGAAACAGCGTCCTCGATGCGATGCTTCTTCTCTTTGAGCTCAACTTCAGTTGCTGCACCAACTTGGATGACTGCGACGCCACCGGCAAGTTTAGCGAGACGTTCTTGAAGCTTTTCTCGGTCCCAGTCACTATCAGTTTCGTCGATTTCACGTTTGATTTGGCTTACGCGTCCTTCGACGTCTGAACTGTCCCCTGCGCCTTCGACAAGAGTAGTTTCGTCTTTAGTGATGATGACTTTGCGGGCTTGACCTAGAAGGTCGATGCTTGTGTTCTCAAGTTTGAGGCCTACCTCTTCAGAGATGACCTGGCCGCCTGTGAGGATGGCCATATCTTGGAGCATGGCTTTCCGTCGTTCGCCAAAGCCTGGGGCTTTGACTGCGACAGAGGTAAAGGTTCCGCGAATCTTGTTAACGACGAGGGTGGCGAGGGCTTCGCCTTCAACGTCTTCCGCGATAATCAAAAGTGGCTTGCCACCTTGCATGACCTTTTCAAGCACCGGCACGAGCTCTTGGACCGACGAGATTTTTCCATTAACGAACAAAATGTATGGCTCGTCGAGGATTGCTTCTTGACGGTCAGGGTCGGTTACGAAATACGGTGACAGGAAACCCTTGTCGAATTGCATGCCTTCGGTGAATTCAAGGTCGACACCAAAGGTGTTTGATTCTTCGACTGAGATGACTCCGTCTTTACCGACTTTGTCGAACGCTTCTGCGAGAATTTCGCCGATCGCTGGGTCTGCTGAAGAAATCCCGGCAACTGAGGCGATCTTGCCTTTATCTGAAGATACGTCTTCAGACATGTCGCCGATTGCTTCTACAGCTGATGCGACCGCTGCTTCTATGCCCTTCTTAAGGGACATGGGGTTAGCGCCTGCGGCTACGTTTCGTAGACCTTCGCGAACCATTGCCTGTGCGAGGACTGTGGCTGTGGTTGTGCCGTCGCCTGCTACGTCGTTGGTTTTAGTTGCGACCTCTTTGACGAGTTGAGCCCCCATGTTTTCGAATGGGTCCTCAAGCTCTACCTCTCGAGCGATGCTGACACCGTCGTTAGTAATGGTCGGAGCACCGAATGACTTTTCAAGTACCACGTTGCGTCCTTTTGGACCCAAAGTGACCTTTACTGCATCGGCAAGTTGGTTAACGCCGGCTTCTAGGCCGCGTCGTGCTTCTTCGCTGAATTTGAGAATTTTTGCCATTTCAGACTCAGCTCACTATCGCGAGTACATCGCGTGCACTTAGGATTAATAAATCTTCGCCGTCTGATGTGATTTCGGTGCCACCGTATTTGCTGTATATCACGGTGTCGCCGGCATTCACGTCGACAGGTATGAGTTCTCCGGTTGAATCGGATCGCTTTCCCGGACCTACTGCTAGGACTTCGCCCTGTTGGGGCTTTTCCTGGGCTGTATCGGGAATAACAAGACCGCTAGCAGTGGTCTCCTCAGCGACGCCGGGTCGCACAACAATGCGATCCTCGAGTGGCTGCAGATTCATCAGCTGTTCGCCTCCATAGCTTGGTTATTGGGCCCATGGGAGCGTTAGCACTCTCACACGGGGAGTGCTAACGATATTGTGATGAGTTGCCGAGAAACAACCTGATAGGGCAACGTTTCTGAAAATTTTGGCAAATTTCTGCGTATTAGTCGATAAATGGGAGTTTCAGATTGGGATCTGCTCCCAGATCTAAGGGTGATGGGCCTTGGCTTTGCATTCGCCACCAAGCAGTAGCGGCGACCATCGCAGCATTATCTGTGCACATTGCTCGGGAGGGAAGGAAACCTTGGATGCCGTCTTCGACGCATATATCTAAGGTTTTCTCTCGCAGTTCGCTGTTAGCTGCTACTCCTCCGGCTAAACAAATCCCTTTGGCTCCTATCTGGTGCGCTGCCTGTCGAGCCTTGTGAGTGAGAACGTCTACGACCGCTGCTTGGAATGATGCCGCTATGTCTGCTGTTTCGGCATCAGGGTTTTGTCGCACATAGTTGACTACCGCTGTTTTCAGTCCTGAGAACGAAAAGTTGAGGCCTTCGTTACGCATTGGAGGCGTAAATTTGATCGCGGCAGGGTCTCCTTCCTTGCTTAAATCGTCGATAGCTGGTCCTCCTGGGTAGCCAAGCCCCAAATATCGGGCCACCTTGTCAAACGCTTCTCCGGCTGCGTCGTCGACTGTGGCGCCTAGAAGTCTGTATTGTCCGTGATCTTGGAATTCAATCAGCATGGTGTGGCCGCCACTGACAAGCATCACAAGTAGTGGGAAGTCCATCTCCGGCTCTTCCAACAATGCTGCATATAGGTGGGCTTCATGGTGGTTGATACCAATAAACGGAACGTTCCAGCCAAGCGATAATGCTTTAGCTGCTGATACGCCTATGAGGAGGCTGCCGATGAGACCTGGTCCGTGCGTCGCTGAAACAACATCGATGTCTTGGTCGTTCACTCCCGCTTCGACCATGGCTTCAGCAATTACTGGAGTGAGTAATGATTCATGTGCTCGTCCTGCTATTTCAGGTACCACGCCCCCGTAGCGTGCGTGCAGGTCTACCTGACTGCTGACCACATTGGCGAGAACTTGATTGCCGTCAACCACAATGGCTGCTGCGGTTTCGTCACATGAGGTTTCAATTCCTAAGATCACAGTCATTGGTTTCCCCAGTCTGTCGTGCCTGGTATTTCACTTTCGATTTGTTTGAGGAGCGCCGTGTGGTCTGACTTTTGTATGTCATGGCACCACATCACTAATGCGTCTTCTCCGTTGTCGCCGTAGTAGCCAGCTCGAATTCCGGCGGGCGCATATCCGAACCGTCGGTAGAGGTTTTGGGCACGGTCATTTGATATTCGAACTTCGAGAGTCATGGCGTCAACGCCGTGGGTCATGCATCCACGATGAACTGCTAACAGCAATCGGTTCGCGATACCAAGGCTTTGCGCTTCGGGATCAACTGCCACCGAGGTGATATGTCCTTCGTCATGAACAATCATTGCTCCTCCGTAACCGGCGACTCGGCCTTCGTGATAAGCCACGCAGTAGACCCTTTTGTCTCGCCGTCGGAGCTCGTCATGGTACATCGACGTAGACCACGGTTTTGTGTAGACCTGTTTGTCGATGCTGCGGATGGCGCGCACATGCCGCTTTCTCATTTGTTCAATAACGACGTGTGTTTCGGCGGTCATCATGAGCGTTCTCGTTGTTGCCAATTGATTCTGGCGTCGGGGGCACGAAGGTAGAGGGGCGCGACTTCGGAAGGGGCAACAAATTCTTCACGCAACGCTCGAGGATGAGCTAGTTCTACGAGCGATCCAGCGTTCGGATATCTGAATCCTTCTTGACCAATTTCAACACCTTGGAGGTTTTCGAATGTGTCTGCATAGCGTTGAGCTCCGTCACCCACTACTAGGCAGTCTTCGGCATTCGCGATGAGTTGATTGGCTACATTGTCTGGTTGATCAACGTGGGGTTCGGAGATTCGTTGTATGCCTCCTGCTGTTTTTCGGTAGGTGGCATAGAAGATTTCTCCGCGTCGCGCGTCGACTGTGGAGACAATCAGCCGGTCCGAGAATCGGGCGGGGAACGCCGCAAGGTCGAGGCTGGATATTCCGATCATTGGTACTTTGCAGGCATGCGCGATTGCTTTAGCTGTTGCCATCCCTACTCGAAGCCCAGTAAATAAACCTGGACCAATGTCAACGGCAACTACTCCAATTTCGTTGAGGTCTATTTTGGTTTGGGCGCAAAGAAATTGGATAGCTGGGGCCAAAGTCTCAGCGTGGCGCCGATCTCGGGCGGTATGAAATGAGGCTATGACTCCTTCGTGGCCGCCGATTGCGACCCCTACTTGTGGGGTGGCTGTTTCTATACCGAGGACGAGCACGTTAGAGATCTCCAGTTTCGGTGGTAGTCCACTCAGTCCAAACATCTTCTAGTTGTTGATTTCTAGATACCCACGAGCTTCCTACTGGCTCAATTTCGAGGACTCGCGCATCATCAATGTCTTCGGGGTGTCCAAGTTGGATTCGTATGCGAAGAAAGTCTCTTGGCAGTTCGGGTACGACTACTTCACCCCATTCAATGCAGATAGTTGCATGGTCTTCTAGGAGTTCCGGTAGGTCGAGATCAAGAACTTCAGCAAGATTGTCTAGGCGATAGACGTCTAGGTGGTGGAGGCGCAGGCGTCCTTCATAACTAGCAGCCAAAGTGAATGTGGGGCTCGTAACTTGTTCGGTAACGCCAAGTGCTGCGGCCAAGCCTTGCACAAAAGCAGTTTTTCCAGCTCCAAGGTCTCCTGACAGAAGAATCACATCTCCTGGGAGCAGGATCGGTTCAAGAGCGGCGGCTACTTGCCTGGTGGCTTCAACGGAACGGGTTCGGACATGCAACATGGTGGCTGACTTTGAGTGTACGACCGGTTATGTGTGCCAGCGACGTGGCACGCGCGCTGTTATTGCCGTCAAAATTTCGTATGGAATCGTTTCGGCCCATTCAGCTAGGTCCTCAACCGTAATTTGGTGGGCGTCTGAAGAACCGATCAGGGTCACTTCATCTCCGTTGTAGGCACTGGAGTCTTTTATGTCGATCATGGTTTGGTCCATGCATACGCGGCCAACGACATTGTGGAGTTGGTCATCAATAATCACTTGGGCTTTGTTGGAAAGTGCACGACGGTAACCGTCGGCATAACCGACCGGCAAAGTCACTACTCGGGTAGCGGCTTGGGGTGCCCACGTACTGCCGTAACTAACAGGATTTCCTGCTTCTACTACTTTGAAGTAAATAACTTCACTCCGCCATGACAGCACTGGTTTGACTGCGATCTTTTCCTTCGTTTCCGTTGTGTGCGCGATTCCATAGAGCAGCAGTCCTGGACGAACAAGGTCAAGATGAGCTTCCGGTAATGCTGCGATGGCGGCTGAGTTAGCTATGTGACGTGTGGGGTACGGCAAGCTGTGTCGCGGATAGAACTCGAGAGCCTCAAGGAATCGTTCGAGTTGTAGCCGTGCGAATTCGAGTTGAGGTTCATCAGCAGAAGCGAAGTGGGTGAACACTCCTTCTACGTCAACTGCTGGGCATCGCAAAGCTGCTTCAAAAAGGGTGTCAGCGTTGTAATGGTGGACGCCGATACGTTCCATGCCAGTGTCGATTTTGAGGTGAACGATTGCTCTGGTATTCGCGGCTTCTGCGGCTTCGTTTATTTGCCAGAGTTTGTCTACTGACGGGGCAGTGAAGATCAGATTGTGTTCGAGAAATATTGGTATCTGTCTCTCTACGGCTCCTCCAAGTACGTGGATGGGTGTTGTAATTCCTGCTTTTCGAAGGGTTACACCTTCTTCGACATAGGCAACCCCGAGACATGGCGTGTTGAGTTCTTCGAGTTTTGAGGCGACCTGTGTTATTCCATGACCGTATGCGTCTGCTTTGATGATCGGCATCACTTGGGTGTGTCCAACATGTGCCTGAATAGCTTTGTAATTATTTTCTAACGCGGTGAGATTAATGTCGCACCAGGTGGGGCGCTGGGTGTCATTCATTTCGTCAACATCTCCGATCGGGCGGATTGGAGTAGCAGTGGAAGATCGCTAGCCGTCATGTCGGGTTGGGCGAGTTGGGCTGCTTGTCCATGCCAATGGGCAGCTGCGGCTGCGGCTAAGTGAATTGGTGTGTTTCGGATTACAGCTCCAATGATTCCTGTTAATACGTCCCCGGTACCTGCGGTCGCCAGGCGTTGGTTAGCGTTGCGTACGAAGATTAGATCGCCATTGGTGTCGCTAACGAGCGTTGTTGGGCCTTTAAGGAGAACAGCACTGTTTTTGGCTGCGCTTCGCACAGCAGCGCACCGGTCCAAGGCTGGGGGCGCGCCGGTGAGTTTTTCGAATTCGCCATCGTGTGGTGTGAGCACCGTGGTCGAAGCACTGCGTATAACACATGTTGGGTGGGTAGCAACTGCCGTAAGGCCGTCGGCGTCGACGACCGTTGGAATGGGTGATCGCTCTATAAGTTCGGCTGTCATAGCAACGGTTTCAGGGTCAGTTCCTAGGCCTGGTCCAATGAGTAGAGCTGCGAACCGGTCAAGATCTTTTAGAACTTCTGGAACCAAAGTTGCTGCGGTGATCTTTCGTTGAACTGCCTCTGGGGGCATGTCATTCGATTGCAGGTTTATTGTGGGTGAAGAGACCACGACCATCCCAGCTCCGGCTCGTAGCGCCCCGCTAGCCGCTAATTGAGCAGCGCCAATCATCCCGGGCGACGCAGCAATGAGTCGGACTGCGTTGGTCCATTTGTGATCTGTAGTTGTTCGTTGAGACAACACGGGCGCCAGATCCTGGTCGGTGATGAGGCTGGATCGGGAGCCTTCGATATTGAGACCTAGGTCAGCTATCTCTATTTCGCCCGCTCGGCTGGCACCGGGTTCGAGCAATAGGCCAGGCTTTAAAGCTCCGAAGGTGATGGTGCGTTTTGCTTGAAGTGACCCACGGTCTTCTCCGGTAAGCCCGTCTATGCCCGAGGGAATATCTACTGCTAAAACGGGACATGATGGTTGAGGCGGTGGTTCCCATTCGTCTCGGAACCCTGTTCCATACGCTGCATCGATAACAAGATCTGCTTGCGCGAGAACGTCTGGTCCGGGACTGCAGATTTTGCATCTGACGCCGCGCCGTTGGAGCACTTGCGCTGCTACTTTCCCATCTTGGCCATTATTTCCTTTTCCGGCAATGACGGTTACTCGCCGGCCATAACTGCCTCCCAGCATGCGTAATGCTGCGTTTGCAATTGCGTAACCGGCACGTTGGATCAGAACTTCCTCAGGTTCGGTTGCTTGCGCGTCGATCACTTTCATTTCTGCGGGGGTGACGACTGGTAGCACAGTGTTCTATTCCGCTATGACGAGGGCTTCGGCGGTTGACGTTGTGTGGCTTAGAGAGATATGCCACTTGTTAACCCCATTGCGGGTAGCTAACTCAGCCGCAGAGCCATGGAGTTGCAGTCCTGGTTTTCCAGTTATGTCTTTGGTGATTTCTATCTCTCGGAACCGAATTTTTCCTAAACCCACTCCTAGTGCTTTCATTACCGCCTCTTTGGCAGCAAAACGCACCGCAAGTCGTTCGGCGGGGTCCACCGCAGAATTGCAATAAAGCAGTTCTTCATGTGTAAAGAGGCGGTCTCTGATTTTGTGCCGTCGCTGCAGTACGTTGCGGAACCGATCGACGTCTACAAGGTCAAGGCCGACACCGATCATGATGTCCAATGCTCCGCCAAAACGTATACGGGCCGGGTTAGGAGGTCGACGACTTTGATGGTGGAGAGGATGTCGTCACGAAAGGAGGGGTGAGATTCGGTCACGGCGTCTTGAAGTGCGCCGTATCTTCCTCGATATCCCTGCAGCACAGATCTCATTGCGGGGGTGGATAGATATTCGTGGAATCTGCAGTGAAGAAGAGTAAGCCCCGTTGTTTGGTTATCTTTCACCTCTGGAATGTGGATGATGCTGCGGCCATCACTTCCGACACTTACCATGACTTCTTTTTCGAAGGCAGCTCTGTGTTTACCGCCTCGCAAAATCGGGTTGGTATCAGTCCTCGAGGCTATGCCTGAAGCGATTCCTCCACGATCTACAACTTGGACTGTTGCTTGCGCTTCGACATCTCCTTCTATTCGGTACCGCGTCCAACCGGTCACTTCCGCTACTGAAGCGTCTAGGCCGGCCAGGGTCCGTAGTTCTCGATAGGAAAGACGATCTCGGGGGGTGCCAGCATCGAGAGCAGCTATCGCGAGTGTTGATCGGAGAAGAGTTTCGTCGGACCGAGATATCCCCACAGTCACCGTTTTCGCTTGGTGTTTGATCGCGTCGACTGGTCGGGTCAGCTCATCTATCGCTTTGGTGAGGGCTGCATTCAGGTCGTCAATAACAACTCCAGGTCGACCAACTTTGCCGACATCTATCTGGTAACTGTCGAGTGACGCTACGCCTAATGCGTATCTCAGGATGGTTACTACCTTGGCGGCGGTACTAGCTTCGAGATGACCGTCATAAACCGATGCTCGCAGTCCATCTAGAAATTGGCTTCCCGGTGTCGCTAAATCGTCTTTCAACTGTTCGAAGTCACCATCTTCGAGGCTTCCCTCTGCAATAAGGCTCTCGAGTGTCGAACGCATTTGGCGCAATGGAAGAGCTTGACCGTCGATTGCTAGCGCCGCTTCATACCCAAATAAGTGGCCAACAATGGTGGCCAAGATGAAATCGAGCGAAGGATGTAGTTGCGGAACTGTGAGGAGCTCCACAGCTGCTTCAAACCTTGATTCATTCTCGCTAGCTACAACAATTGGAACTGCTTTGTGCGCGCGATATATCGCTACTTCTTTGGCGACGTCATCAATGTTTGATCCGCTGAGTCCCGCGGCGCACACAAAGATAAGTGGCTCTGACGAGAGGTCTATGTGTTTTTTATCTTCGGTACCATCCTCTGGGATGGCCTTGTAACAAAGCTCTGAAAGCTTGATTCGAATTTCGTTAGCTGCGATTCGGTTGGGACCATTTCCTACAACTGCCCAATACCGTTTCTGGGGAGCATGGCGTTGCGCCGCAGCCGCGACAGCTGGGCGTGTAGATATTGCTTGTTCCATCGATTTCGGGAGTTGACGCAGCGCGTAAAGGATCTCATTCTGATCTCGCGTCTGGTCAACAAGATTTGCTATCGCGCTACTGAGTAAGACGCCTGCCACCACTTGTGCATAAAAGGCTTTGGTGGATGCAACTGACATTTCAACATCACGGCCGTCCGATGTGTATAGAACTCCATGAGATTTATCGGTGAGGTCACTACCGCGTCGGTTGACTATTGCGATGATGTGACCGCCGCGTTGCCGGATCAGATCAACTGTTCGATTGGTGTCTGTTGTCGTCCCCGACTGGCTTACTGCTACAACCAAAGTGTCCGACATGTCGGTGGCCATCGAGAAGCCACTGACTTCCGTAGCCAGTTGGGCTTCAACTGATACTTCGAGACCCTCCAGTAGTGGACTGAGAAATTGAGGAATTGTTCGCGCGGCCACCGCAGCAGTTCCTTGGCCGATTGCGATGATCTTTTTTATTTGTTTGTTTTTTAACGAATCCCTGGTCTTGTCGGGGATCACATCTGGACCAAGTTGAACTCGGAGGGTTCCCTCCACTTCGATGATGCGTCCACGAAGTGTTTTGTGCACTGATTCAGGGGCTTCGTGGATTTCTTTGAGGAGGAAATGGGGGGCGTCACCTCGGTCAATGTCGCGGGTGGTGATGTCGGAGGTCGTTATTTCATCTTGTTCAACGGGTAATTCAGTTCCGTCATATGCAATACGCGTTATACCTTCGAGGTCACCGGCTTTGGCGGCATCAAGTTGAATGATCTGACCTGCACTCGATATTGGGTTATCGGGATCTGCGGGTTTTTCTCCGTCCATCCTTATCCATTCGGAGGCATTTTCTATAACTCCGTATGGCTCACTAGCAACCACGTAGGAATTGTCTGCCAGGCCGACATATATGGCCTGACCACTTCCTCGTAACGCGAGTGAGAGTTTGTGAGGTTGTGCGGCGTTATGGCTAGCGATAGCCATTGAACCTTCGAAGGTTGAGACGGTGGCACGAAAAGCTTCGAGGTCACTGACCGTTGAGGTGAGTTGTCTGCTGATGAGGGCAGGAATGACCTTGGCGTCAGTAGTGATCTCCGCTGGGATATCTAGCTTCGCTAGTTCAGTTAGATCCATGTAGTTGTCTATGTCACCGTTAAGCACAGCTGACACATACTGCTCGTCACCATGTGTGGCTTCTTGTGAGTCGACTGGGTGAGCGTTCGCTTCAGAGATAACTCCGACACTGGCCCAACGAGTGTGCCCGAGAACGGTAACCGTAGATTCGGGGCTCAGCAGGGCTTCTCGCAGTACTTCATCGCGACGAATGGCGGCTCTAATGACTTTGCTGTTGTCGCCAAGATCTCCTATTTCCGCTGCGTTCTTGTAGACAAAAGCTATGTGCGTTCCGCAGTCGCGAATCGCGCCTGATCGCAAAATAAGGTCTTTAAAGCGAGAACCTTCAAGCGCGCTCGCCGGGAGGTTGTGATTCGCTACGAAGACTTCGATGCCTGCTGAGTCTCGCCCACGAACCTCGAGTCGGTCTAATGCCGACAGGGCGGTCTGAATTGACATCAACCCTGGGAGGGCATTGGGGTCTGGTGTTCCTCCAGCTAGGTCAATAATTGCCTCAGCAGTTCGCAAGTGATCTCGTTCTATCGCCCACATTGAGTCGCGTACCCCAAGTAGACAGGAGTTCAGTTGTTCCAAGTCAATAGATAAATGGTCTAGGCGTCTATCAATCGCTTGAAGGGCTTCGTTAGCCCTCAGAATTTCGCCTTGGATCGCTAATGCCGAAGACCGGTCGAAGACAAGCATGCCAATCCCTGGAACAGTTCGCAGTTCTTTCTCTATTTCAGAAAGCAATTCCCCGGCTTGGGTTATTTGCTCTGAAAAATCTTCATGATCTTCGAGAGTCGATTGAAGAAAGGTGACGGCAGAATTAAAACGGGGAAGGATCCTTTCAGAACTGAGGTTTTCTTCGTATTCGCGTCCTCGAAGAACAGCGATTATGCCGCACATACAGTTGAGGGTAGCGGCGGTGAGGTCGCTGTTATTCGCGGTCTAGCCGATAGCAGAGCGAATCATGTTCGCTAGATGCTGCGCTTCGTCCTGTGCCACGGCTTCGTCGGCGGCTTCTACCATCACTCGAACTACCGCTTCTGTCCCGCTTGGCCGAACTAGTACTCGTCCATCTTTACCGAGACGTTGTTCGGTTATGTCGATCTCTTTTTGTATGTCTGCCGTGATTGCTAAAGATCCCGAAGCAACAGGAACATTGACCAGTACCTGCGGGAATTGGTGCATCGCCTGAACGGCAAGTTCTGCGCTGTTCTTCCCGCTACGAAGGAGCAGGTCAGTGAGTAGCACTCCGCTGAGAAGACCATCACCGGTAGTTGCGTGTTTTCGAAATATCAGGTGACCAGATTGTTCTCCGCCTAGATCAGCATCGCCGTCATCTAACCGGCTCAGAACGTTCCGGTCACCCACCGGCACTTCGATAGTAGTTATGTCTGCCTTCTCCATGGCTTGTCGCAAACCGAAGTTCGACATCACTGTGATAACCACACTTTTCTTCCAAAGCATGCCGCGTCGATCAAGGTCGGTTGCGAACAGACAGAGCTGCCGATCTCCATCGATAAGCCCCCCATCTGACGAAATGGCGATGAGGCGATCCGCGTCACCATCCAACGCAAGTCCTAAATCGGCTCCAACGGATTGGACGATGCGGCTCAGACTTTCAGTGTGGGTGGAGCCACAGTCCCGATTGATATTTCGCCCGTCGGGTTCAGCGTTAATAAGGTCAACTGTGGCACCAAGTCCTCGAAAAAGGGGCTCAGCTACGTGCGACGCTGAACCATTCGCACAATCAATAACAACATGAGCTCCATCTAACGAGCGGTTCTCTATGGCATCTGTGATCGAGTTGATCCACGCCTCGGTTGGGTTCGCATGTTTTATGAGGTTGGCGCCTCGTCCAGGTATCACCCTTGTATCCGATAAAAGCTCGTTCAACCTCTTTTCGATCATCTCCTGCTCGTCGTCTAAAAGTTTGCGGCCTCCGGGAGCAAAGATCTTTACGCCGTTATCAGTCCACGTGTTGTGTGATGCTGACACCACAACTCCGCCACAATTTTCGGTTTTCGACAAATGCGCAACGGCCGGGGTTGGAATGATCCCACAGTCGATAGCAGGTATTTCGGTATTAGCGATCGCCGATAACATCGCTTCAGATAATGAAGGTCCCGATTCTCGGGTGTCGCGTCCAATAACCCAGCGATCCGCCGACAAGATTTCAGACGCGGCGATGGCAAGGCAAGTAACAAATCTTTGGTCAAGGATTTCGGGCGCGGGACCACGAACACCATCGGTGCCGAATGACAATGTCATCTCGAGTCCCTCGAGATTAACGCTTGGAGTACTGAGGTGCCTTACGAGCCTTCTTGAGACCGTACTTCTTGCTTTCCTTGGCTCGAGCGTCTCGAGTTAACAATCCCGCAGCTTTAAGGACAGCGCGTTTGTCTGGATCTAGCTCTATAAGAGCTCGAGCTATTCCTAGCCGAAGAGCTCCCGCTTGCCCTGCTGGGCCTCCGCCGTCAAGGGTCACATCAATGTCGAATGCCTCGACCTGGTCGACAAGTCGAAGGGGTTCGGTAACCAAAAGTCGGTGGACCGAGGAAGTGAAGTAGTCGTCGAACGAACGCTTGTTGCAAGTAATTACACCAGTACCTGCGCGAAGCCGAACGCGAGCTACAGCTTCTTTGCGTCTACCTGTTGTCTGGGTCAGTGGAGCAGTCATTTATTTTTTAATCTCAGGCTTTCGCTACGGCTTTTTCGAATGTCAGGACTTCTGGTTTCTGGGCATCGTGGGGGTGTTCTGAGCCCGCATATACTTTCAATTTGGTCAGCATCTGGGCACCAAGACGGTTTCTTGGCAGCATTCCCTTAATGGTCCGGCGAATCGCATCTTCAGGTCGTTGTTCGAGCAAATCAGCGTAGGTTTGTGATTTCAGACCACCTGGGTAACCAGAGTGACGATGAACCAGCTTCTTTTCAGCTTTTTCGTTGGTGAGAACAACCTTGGCTGCATTGAGGATGATGACATGATCGCCACAGTCCAGATGCGGAGCAAAGGTTGGCTTATGCTTGCCTCGGAGAATACGGGCTACCTCAGTAGCCATTCGCCCGAGTACCAAGTTCTCAGCATCCACAACAAACCACTGGCGTTGGATTTCACTGGCTTTAGGGGAATAGGTACGCACTATGCGTCAACCTCTCGAGTCTTCGGAAACATCGTTGTTTCAAGTTCGGCCCCGTACAGGTGTGAAGAGGCCGGCCACTAAGGCTACGGGTCATTGGGTGAAACGACAAACGTCAGCAACGAGTGATTTCTTGTTTATCGATCCCGTTAATCAGTTTTCCTATACGTCACATGCTTCAACACCAAGCCATGAGGGGGAGCTATAGGTGGCGCGGCAGACCTATCTCTAGCTCCTAGAACAGCTTCAAATGTTTCGGCATCACACTTTCCTGAACCGACCGCGACACAAAACCCTGTAAGGGACCTGACCATTTGGTGACAGAATGCGTTCGCCGATATCTCAAAATAAATTCTTTCTCGGTTATGTGCTACCCATTTCGCCGAATGGATTCTTCTCACCAATAGGGATTCAGGTTGCCCTTTTGGTCGTCGGCAAAAAGACGTGAAATCGTGTTCTCCCAGAAACAGACTCGCTGCTTGGTTCATTGCATCAAGGTCAAGGGGCTCCGGTATGTGCCACTCAAGATCAGCGAGCAGTGGGTCAGCTTGGGGTGCGTTCAAAATGAAGTAGTGATACATCCGTTCGGTCGCAGAGAAACGAGCATTGAAATCATCATCCACGGCTGTCACTGCCTGCACCCGTATATCGGTGCTACATATGCTGTTGAGCGCACCGACTAAACGTTCGCAATCAAGTCGCGAACTGTCGCTCCGAAAGGATACGACTTGTCCTGCTGCGTGAACACCAGCATCTGTTCTGCCTGCAACCGTTAGTTCGACAGTGCCGCCAAGTATTTGTTCCAGGGCGCTTCGGAGTTCTCCGCCAACTGTCCGAACATCCGGATTTTCAGCGAAACCACGAAAGTGGGTCCCCTTATAGGCAAGGTCGATTCTTACAGTTTGGGCGAAGGTCACTACTAGGAAGGTAGTTTCATATTGGTGCTGGAGGGCAAAGATGTTTGATGTTGTTATTAGAAACGGTCTTGTAATTGATGGTACGGGCGCCCCGGGCCAAATAGCTGACGTAGCTTTAAACGACGGTCGTATAGCCGCTGTTGGTGAAGTCTCTGAGAGCGGCGCCCGCGAGATTGATGCGAAAGGTCTAGTTGTTGCACCGGGATTTGTTGATATTCATACCCATTTTGACGCCCAGGTCTTTTGGGATACCACGTTGTCTCCATCCCCATTACATGGTGTGACAACTGTTATCAGCGGGAATTGCGGCTTTACTATCGCTCCTTTAGAACCGGAGCATGGCGATTACATGATGCAGATGTTGGCGAGGGTCGAGGGAATGCCCCTTACTTCTCTTCAGCAAGGAGTTCCGTGGAATTGGAGGACCTTTGGTGAGTACCTCGACGCCATCGATGGCAGCTTGATGCCCAATGCAGGATTTCTTGTCGGACATAGTGCATTACGTCGAACTGTCATGGGTGAAAGGTCGGTGGGTGAGTTCGCTTCTGAAGACGAGCTGAAAGCAATGAAAGAACTTTTGGCTGAAAGCATCGAAGCCGGTGGACTCGGGTTCAGCTCCTCTTGGGCAAAGACACACAACGACGCCGACGGAGATGCTGTGCCGTCTCGTCACGCTTCACAAAGAGAACTCGTTGAACTGTGTGCGGTGCTGAAAGACAGTCCGGCTGTAGCTCTTGAATTCATACCAACTATCGAGCGATTTGATGACGAGGTCTATCAGTTGCTCACAGATATGTCGGTTGCAGCTGACAAGCCTCTTAACTGGAACGTTATTTTCGTCAACGCTAGGCAAGCTGACCTTATTGAAGAAAAGTTGCAGGCTTCAGATTTCGCTGCCCAGCAGGGTGGTCGCGTAATTGCACTTACAGCACCGATGCCTGCCGAAAGCAGGTTGTCTTTCGAGAGCGGTTTCTTGCTCGACACTTTGCATGGCTGGTTAGAACCTATGGCTCTATCAAATCAGCAAAAACTGGAGTTGTTATCGGACCCTGAACGTCGCAACAAACTAAATGAGGACGCTCAAAAGCCGAGTGCTTTTCGCGGCGTTGCCCGTTGGGAACGTCTTACTGTGGGAGAAGTTTCGAAAGAGGACTTAAAACATTTGGAAGGCCGCACCATCGGCGACATTGCTGAGGAATTGGGTAAGACCCCTTGGGAAACACTGTGTGAAATTGTCGTCGAGGATGACCTTAAAACTGGTCTATACCCGCCCGCTGCTGGCGACAACGAAGAGTCTTGGGCGCTGCGGCAGCAATTGTGGAACGACGAACGTTGTCTGATTGGAGCATCGGATGCGGGCGCTCACTTAGATTTTCTGGCGACCTTCAACTATTCAACCTATCTCTTGGCGGCAGCTCGAGATCGAAATCTCCTGAGTCTTGAAAGCGCTGTACAAAAGCTCACCGATGTTCCAGCTCGCCTCTACGGATTAAAGGACCGCGGCCGAATTGAAGACGGATGGTGTGCAGATTTAGTTGTTTTTGATCCTGACAAGGTCGCCCCAGCAGATATCGAGGTCCGCGAAGACCTTCCCGGAGGTGCGTGGCGTCTATATAGCGAAGCCATAGGGGTCCATCATGTCTTCATCAATGGTGAACAGGCAGTGCTTGACGGACAGTTCACTGACGCTAGACCCGGAACATTGCTCCGTTCTGGCAGGGACACCGAACCGGTAACAGCATCTCAGTAAAGCAATTAATGATCTCTGCCTTCGGGGTCGAGAATAGTTACTAGTTCGTCGATATCGAACCCGGGTCGCTGCGCCGGCCCAATCAGCCTCGATTCTGCTTTTTCGAGACGTTCCACAGTGTCTTTGATTACCGATACCGCTGCTTGTGGAATCACTACCGCCCCATGACAGTCCGCGTGGATGATGTCACCAGGGCGCACGACCATTCCGTGGACTTCTATTAGGACCGCATATTCGACAACATGCACCCACCCATGAGATGGACTCAATGAACCTGCTAACGCGCCGAATCCTTCGGCCCACATGTCAACATCTCGTATCGAGCCGTTTGTCACTACCCCAACTGACCCAAGACCTTTATGGAGATTGCTGTTTACCTCACCCCAGTGAGCTCCGAATCCAATTGGGTCGTCAATGTCTTCTATAACCGTGACGGTGGGTGCTGGTCTTTCTGCTATGTGTTTGAAATAACCGATTCGGGTCTCGAGATCATCGGCTTTAGTCCGACCTGAAGGTTTACTAGCCATGATCTTGGCAGTCCGGGCGTAACCAACCATTGGCGGCAAAGAAGGGTCATGGCAAATAAACGGCTTGGTTGTGAAGCCTTCGAGTCGTCGCTCGGGAACAATTACTTCTATTGCATTGCAAATGGTCGGGGTATCAAACCCTCGGAGCGCGGCTAACGCGGTTAATTCCGACATAGCCGAATTGTACTTGCGGGTTTACACCAATTCGATAAGCGCCATGGGGGCGTTATCGCCGCTACGGGGGCCCAATTTCAGAATTCTGGTATACCCACCAGGTCGATCTTCGTACCGAGGCCCAATTTCGTCAACCAATTTCTGCGCCATTTCTTGATCTCCGTTTAGGCGCGATACGAGCTGACGATGCCTGTGCAAGCTATTTGAGCCAACGCTCGCTTTTTTGGCTTTGGTAATCAATTTCTCAGCGTAGGGGCGAAGGGCCTTCGCTTTAGCTTCAGTTGTCTCAATAGCTTCAGCTGCAAACAAAGAAGCAGCCAAGTTGGCCATCATCGACCGTTGGTGACTTGAGCTACCACCTAGTCGGCGGCCCTTTTTCGGGGTTGGCATCAGGGTGCTCCTATTGGACCGACGGGGTCATGCCTTTGAGGGCTAGTCCACGTTCATCAAGTTTTTGGATGACCTCATCAAGCGACTTTTGGCCGAAGTTCGTGATCGCCATTAAGTCGTCAAGGCTCTTTTCGAGAAGTTCGCCGATGCTGTTGACCTGACCTCGTTTAAGGCAGTTTCTCGGCCTCTCGCTCAGGTCCAAATCTTCAATTGGCAATTCCAGTTCAGGGGAAGTTGTTTCAACAATAGCGATTTCTTGAATCTCTAAGCCCAGAGGCTCTTCGCTAAGCTCGGCTATCAGCCCAATCAAGCTAGCCAACGTATCCCCAGCTGAAGCAAGCGCATCTCTGGGAGTCATAGATCCGTCAGTGTCGATATCAAGTATCAGCCGGTCATAATTTGTTGATTGCTCAACTCTGACTGGCTCTACCTCTATAGCTACTCGCCGCACAGGGCTGAACAGTGCGTCAATAGGAATCACGCCGATAGTTGAAGTGCTGTCTTGTGTTTCCGATGAGAGATACCCTCGTCCGTCTTGGACAGTGATATCGACAGCGAGCCGCCCATCGTTACTCAAGGTAGCGATATGAAGGTCTGGGTTGAAGCACTCAACATCAGTTCCCCAGTCGACATCACCAGCGGTAAGATCGCAGGGCCCTGAGATATCAAGTCGTACTGCTACAGCTTCATCGCTGTGGCAAGTCAAGACAATGTCTTTGAGGTTAAGAATCAGGTCAGTGACGTCTTCGACGACACCATCGATGGTTGCGAACTCATGCAGAGCCGCTTCTCCGTCGAATTTGACTTGAGTGATAGCCGCACCAGGCACCGACGACAGCAGGGTGCGTCGCAGGGAATTGCCAATTGTGTGGCCGAAACCTGGTTCAAGAGGACCGATAGCAAATCGCTGCCGATTGTCTTGCTCGTCTCCGAGGGCTTCAACTGTTGGGCGCTGCATGGTGAGCATGCTCACGATATCTCCATTGGGCCAGGGGTGGATTACTTGCTGTACAACTCAACGATGAGTTGCTCACGAACTGGAATTTCAATTTGTTCGCGGTTTGGAACCTCTCGAACAGTGACCTGTTGGCCATTGTCGCCAGCGTCGAGCCACATCGGAGCGGCACGATCGAGGACGTCGAGATTCCATCGGGTAGTGACCATTTCACGAGCCTTAGGTCGTAATTCAATCACATCACCTTTACGGGCACGGAAGCTAGGCACGTTGACCCGTCTTCCGTTGACATTTATGTGTCCGTGACTTACGAACTGCCGGGCCTGAGGGCGGGTAGCTGCCCAACCGGCGCGGTACACAACGTTGTCGAGTCTGAGCTCGAGAAGGCGCAAAAGGTTTTCACCAGTCACTCCCCGTTGCCGTGCCGCTTCGTCATATGTATTGCGGAATTGTTTTTCAGTAATTCCGTAGGTGAAACGCGCTTTCTGCTTTTCTTGCAACTGAACAAGGAACTCAGAATTCTGGCTTCGTCTACGACCACGACCATGTTCCCCTGGCGGATACGGGCGCTTTTCTAGCGCTTTCGTCTCACCAGATGTACCCCATACGTTGATACCTAGCCGACGTGAAACACGAGCTTTAGGTCCTGTGTAGCGTGCCATCAGTCAGACCCTCCGGCGCTTAGGTGGCCGACAGCCATTGTGCGGCACGGGCGTCATATCTTTGATGCCCGTAATCTCGATACCAGTGTTCTGAATTGACCGAATGGCAGTCTCACGTCCCGAACCAGGGCCCTTCACTTGCACATCAACTCGTCGAACTCCATGTTCCATAGCTTTGCGGGCAGCTTCTTCTGCTGCTTGTTGCGCCGCGAATGGGGTCGATTTACGCGAACCTTTAAACCCAACATTGCCAGCAGAAGCCCAAGAGACCACATTTCCTTTTTGGTCACTGAAACTGATGATGGTGTTGTTAAACGAACTTTTGATATGTGCGACGCCGTGGCCGACATTCTTTCGTTCTTTCCGGCGCGGCCGCCGCGCTGATGGTTGAGGATCCGCCATGTTCTTCTTTCAGTCTTCTTCTTTGTAGGCGATCACTTGAGGACCTTCTTCTTACCTGCGACGGTCTTGCGTGGACCCTTTCGGGTGCGAGCATTGGTGTGAGTTCTTTGTCCTCTCACCGGTAAACCTCGTCGGTGGCGAATGCCTTGGAAACAGCCAATTTCGATTTTTCGTTTTATGTCTTGAGCTACATCTCGTCGAAGGTCACCTTCGACTGTGTAGTTCTCATCTATGAAGTTGCGCACTTTAACAATTTCTTCATCGGTCAGATCACGAACCCGAGTGGCTCGGCCAATGTTCAGTGCTTCACATATGTCTGACGATCGAGTCTGCCCAACTCCATATATATAGGTAAGGGCAACTTCAACTCTTTTTTCTCTCGGAATATCAACACCTGCGATACGGGCCATAATCAGAAACTCCTATCCCTGCCGCTGCTTGTGACGCGGGTTGGAACAGATCACGCGTATACGACCATGACGCCGAATTACTCGGCACTTGTCACAAATCTTTTTTACGCTGGGGCGGACCTTCATTTTGATACCTGGTGCTGGGGTCGCGTGGCAAATAAAACACCAAAAACGCGACCGGTTGGGGAAGTGGCTTCGTTGAATCGATCAACAAGCCGAAGGAAGAGCATACCGGGACTGGCCCCGGGCGCCAATCTCAAAGACATACTCACTGCTGACTTTTGATCGCGTTGACAATACGGTTCTTAACTTCTTGTTCAGTCCCTAGGCCATCTACAGCTGTTAGAACCCCTCGAGAAGAGAAGAAACTCAATAGGGGCGCTGTTTCTTCTTGGTAAAGCTGCAGCCGACGTTGTATTGCTTCGGGTGTGTCATCGTCACGGCCACGAGCAAGCATTCTTTGTGTCACAACGTCATCAGGTACTTCAATATCTATCGCGGCGTCGATGCCGTCAGGGGCGAGCATCTCCACCAATCCTTGTGCCTGAGCGTCGGTCCGTGGAAATCCATCCAACAGAAACCCATTCTGAGCATCTGGTTGGCTCAGTCGTTCTTTAACAATTCCCAGAATAAGTTCATCGGAAACTAAGTCGCCCGCGTCCATAATCGCTTTTGCTTTAAGGCCTAATTCAGTACCCTCTGCCACCGCAGCTCGAAGCATGTCGCCGGTTGAGATGTGGGGTATTCCAAAATAATCAACAAGGAATGCACATTGGGTGCCTTTACCAGCCCCTTGTTTCCCTAGGATCACGAGTCGAGTCATTAGTTCTACCTCGGCTACTTCAGGAAGCCTTCATAGTTACGTTGAAGCAACTGGCTATCTATTTGTTTCATAGTTTCGAGAGCGACGCCCGCAGCAATAAGTATCGATACGCCCCCGAATCCGATCGAGGCGCCACCACCACCCATTGCGCCCAAATCACTAGTAGCCGATAGCAACACCGTAGGAATTAAAGCTACGAACGCTATAAATAGAGCGCCAGGCAGGGTAATGCGGTTAAGGATTTTCGAAAGATACCGCTCGGTTTGGGGTCCGGGTCGCACTCCAGGAATGAAGCCACCTTGTTTGCGAATATTGTCGGCTTGGCGCACAGGGTCAAAGGAAATCGTTGTATAGAAGTAAGCAAAGCCAACGATCAACATGCCAAAGAACAAAATGTAAACAATGCTGTCCGGTTGGGTGAGGTAGTCATTTACGAACGTCTGGAACCAGCCCCAGTTCGCCACGTTCGAAAGTAGAACTGGCAAGAAGAGAATAGAGCTCGCGAAGATTACTGGGATCACACCGGACTGATTGACTTTAAGAGGGATGTATGTGTTTTGTCCTCCATACATTTTTCGGCCCACTTGCCGCTTAGAAAATTGGACTGGTATCCGTCGTTGTCCCTGTTCAATGAACACGATTGCGACCATCATGGCGATCGCAACGACGATGGCAGCTCCGAGATAGAAGTTTCCTTCGACGGCTCGTAAACGGGCTCCGTCAAAAGGAATTGTTGATACGACTGAGGCGAAAATAAGGAGTGACATGCCGTTGCCCACGCCTCGTTGGCTGATGAGTTCACCCATCCACATAAGTAACGCTGTGCCGGCGGTTAACGAAAGGATCACTAATGCCACGCGGGGGAAAGTGAAATTGGGGATTACGATTACTGCACTTGTATTGCCGAGTGCGGTTCCCTGGCCTCGACCAAATATAAATGTGATACCTGTCGCCTGGATGAACGCGATAGCCAACGTTAAGTATCGGGTGTACTGCGTAATTTTTTTCTGACCTACCGCGCCTTGTTGTTGCAGTTGTTCTAGACGGGGGATGGCGACCGTCAAGATTTGGATAATGATGGACGCCGTGATGTAGGGCATGATCCCAAGGGCGAAGATAGCGAAGTTGGTTAACGCACCACCTGAGAAAAGATTAAGTAGGGCAAGTACACCACCTGTCTGATCCGCTTCTTCTCGTAGCGACAAAATGGCGTCGAAATCGATTCCAGGCACCGGAACTTGGGAACCAAGTCGGTAGGCCCCAAGAATGGCTATGGTGAACAAAATCTTCACTCGAAGATCTGGAACACGAAAGATGTTGCGCATACTTCCGAGCAAGGTAAACCCCGTTTATCGGTTGGTGTGCTGGTTGCCGCGAGCTGGAGGCCGCGGGCCCTTAAATGTAGGTGCCAAAATTTCAACGGTGCCGCCAGCAGCAGTTATTGCCGACTCAGCACTTTTCGACACCGCATGGGCTTTAACGGTGATTGGACGATCGATTTCGCCCCGACCAAGAATCTTTACCATTGCGCCTTTAGATACAAGGCCTTTTTCAAGAAGTGCTTCTGGGTCGATCTCATCGAGCTGTGACTCGGCAAGAGTGTCCAAGTTGATTGGCTGATATTCAACCCTGAAGGGGTTGGTGAAGCCTTTCATTTTGGGAAGTCGACGTTGGAGTGGCAGCTGTCCACCTTCGTACCAAACAGGGACCTTGCTACGTGCCTTGGTTCCCTTGGTGCCTCGTCCTGCCGTTTTGCCGCCTTTTCCTGCGATTCCGCGACCGACGCGTTTGGGTCGCTTCTTGGATCCTGGCGCTGGTTGTAAGTCGTGTGGTTTAAGCATGTCTATTTGCTCAGCTTTCCTCTACGTCAATGAGGTGGGCGACCTTATGGATCATCCCTCGAATTTCAGGCCTATCGGGCAGGGTGTTCGTCTTTCCTATTCGTCCCAAACCCAATGCTCGAAGCGTTCCACGGTGCTTGGGCTTCGAACCAATCGACGAACGAATTTGCTTAACGGTTAGGTCACTCATGAAGATACCTCAGCAGCGGTTTTAGGCAGCTTGGCTTGTCGTTCTGATTCACGATATGCGGCTAGCAAAGCTGCAGGAATGCATTCTTCAGCTGATAGGCCACGTAGTTCGGCTATTTCATCGGGGCGTTTCAGTCCTTGCAGCCCGGCGATGGTAGCTTTCGCCACATTGATGTGGTTGGAAGATCCAAGCGACTTAGCCAGAACATCATTAATGCCTGCTTCCTCAAGAATGGCTCTGGCGGCTCCGCCAGCGATTACCCCGGTACCGGGGGCGGCTGGCTTCAGCAGTACCCGTCCTGCTCCTGTCTCGCCGATAATGGTGTGAATAATGGTTGTGCCCGCGATTGGAACGCGGAACAAGTTCTTTTTGGCTTCTTCGGTGCCTTTTTGGATAGCAAGTGGAACTTCTTTAGCTTTTCCATATCCAAGGCCAACTTGGCCGGCTCCATCACCGATGACCACGAGAGCTGTGAAGGAGAAACGTCGTCCACCTTTAACGACTTTAGCTACACGGTTGATATCAATTACTCGTGATTCGCGGAGCCCATCATCTCCACTGTTTCGTGGGTTTTCATCTCGACGGCGGTCGTCTCGACGTCGGTTTCCTCGATCATCGTTTCGACGATTTTGATTGGCGTTAGCGTCAGTCATTGTCTAGCTCCTAGAACTTCAATCCGGCGTCTCGGGCGGCGTCGGCGAGGGCCGCTACGCGGCCATGGTATTTGTTTCCTCCGCGGTCAAAAACCACGGAGTCGATGCCAGCTTCCTGGGCTCGTTCAGCAAGGAGGCTGCCTACTTTCACCGCAGCTTCTTTATTGCTTGTGGTTACTCCGCGTAGGTCGGCTTCTGAGGTTGAAGCAGAAGCAACTGTTCGACCATTCTCGTCATCAATAATTTGTGCTGAGATGTGCCGGTTGGACCTGAAGACACTTAGCCGCGGACGGCTTGTGGTTCCGGTGATCTTTTTGCGAACTCGTCGTTGGCGTCGTTGGCGCTGTGCGCTGCGTGATGTCATTTCGATACCTACTTTGCGGCCTTGCCGGCTTTTCGAATTACGTGTTCGTCGACATATCTGATGCCTTTGCCTTTGTACGGCTCGGGTTTTTTTAGGGCGCGAATATCGGCAGCAACTTGCCCAACAAGTTGTTTATCAATGCCTGAAACTTTGATGATTGTGGGTTCAGGCACCTCGAACGTGATGCCTTCTGGAGCTTCGACGCTGACTGAGTGGCTGAACCCCAGAGCTAACTCCAGTGCGTTGTTGCCTTTAGCTTGAGCTCTATATCCGACGCCAACGATAGTGAGTTCTTTCACATAGCCGTTGGAAACCCCTTCAACCATGTTGTTCACAAGTGCTCGAGCTAATCCATGCAGTGAGCGTTGCTGTCGACTGTCATCGTTCCGAGTGACAGTTATTTCGGATTCCTCGACTTGAACTTCGATGCCCTCAGGTATTTCTTGACTTAATTCGCCTTGGTTGCCTGAAACTTTGACTACTCCGGCTGAGACTTCGACAGAAAGTCCAGCTGGAATTGTGATCGGAGCTTTTCCTACTCTTGACATGTTTGCCTCCTACCAGACGTAACAGAGAACTTCGCCACCGATGTGGTTTCGGCGCGCTTCCCTGTCAGTCATTAGGCCTTTACTGGTTGATAGAACGGCAATACCTAGTCCTCCGAGGACTCTAGGAACATCGTCGGATTTGGTGTACACCCTGAGACCTGGTTTGGATATGCGTCTTAGTCCCGAAATAGTGCGACTGCGGTCGGGGGTGTACTTCAACTGAATGGACAAAGTCTGTCCCGGCCGATCTGTTGCTTCGGCAATTTGGTATTCAGCGATATAGCCCTCTGATTTAAGAATCGCAGCTAAAGATTCTTTGAGTTTTGAGTACGGCATCTCAACATGGTCTTTGTATCCCTGATGAGCGTTGCGCACTCGTGTGAGCATGTCAGCTATTGGGTCAGTCATTGTCATTGTGATCTCCCCTCACCAGCTCGCCTTAGTTACACCGGGAATTTCTCCGGCGTGGATCATCTCGCGCAGACATACCCGACATAAACCAAATTTGCGATATACCGATCTTGGTCGGCCACAACGGCGACAACGGGTGTATCCGCGTACTTTGAACTTAGGGGTTTGTTGCTGTTTGTTGCGAAGCGCCTTCTTTGCCATCAGTTCTGCCCTTCAGTGCGGAACGGAAACCCGAGCGCTGTCAGCAACGCTCGACCGTGTTCGTCGTTATTGGCGGACGTCACGAGTGTGATATCCATGCCTCGAATTTTGTTAACAGAGTCATAACTAATTTCTGGAAAAATTAGTTGTTCGGTAACTCCGAATGTGTAGTTGCCGTGACCGTCAAAGGAGCGGGGTGATAGCCCTCTGAAGTCACGGATTCTTGGGATGGCAAGACTTACGAGTCGGTCGTAGAACTCCCACATCCTGTTATTTCGAAGAGTGACCTTCGCTCCGATAGCGTTTCCTTCTCGGAGTTTGAAACCGGCTATCGACTGTTTCGCTCTCGTTATTGCCGGTTTTTGGCCAGTAATTTTTGTGAGATCTTCAACAGCGCTATCTAGGAATGCTCTATTGACGAGAGCATCGCCGACGCCTGAGTTGACTGAAATTTTGCTGAGTCTCGGCACCTGCATGATGTTGTCGAGCTCAAGTTGGCTCTGCAGCTGATCCCTAAGTACCTCTCGGTAGAGAACCTTCATCCGGGGTTCCATCGTTGTCATGCTCACGACAATTCCTCCCCTGACTTTTTGTGGAAACGAACTTTTGTGTCGCCTTCCATTCGGTAACCAACTCGGCCAGCTTCACCGGTCTTGGGGCAAACTACAGCGACGTTAGAAGCATTAATCGACAACGCTATGTCAATGATTCCGCCTTGGTCGTTTGCTTGTGTCGGGGGCTGGTGCTTGCGACCGGTGTGAACCCCTTCGACAGTTATGCGACCACTATCAGCATGGACTGCCATTACGTGTCCTTCGGTTCCTCTGTCTTTGCCGGAGAGGACTCGAACAAGATCGCCTTTTTTGATTTTCATCACAAGACCTCTGGTGCTAGTGAGACAATTCGCATAAAGCGTGCGTCTCGTAGTTCACGGCCTACTGGTCCGAAGATTCGAGTTCCCCGGGGTTGCCGATTGTCATCGATTAGTACGGCTGCATTCTCATCGAAGCGGATGTAGCTGCCGTCTGGGCGTCGTCGTTCTTTGCGTGTGCGTACTACGACACACTTAACTACTTCGCCTTTCTTCACTGCGGCACCAGGGATTGCGTCTTTGACTGTTGCGATGAAGACATCGCCAATTGACGCGTAGCGTCGGCCTGTGCCGCCAAGTACGCGAATACACAAGACTTCTCTAGCACCTGAGTTGTCGGCGACTTTAAGTCGGGATTCTTGCTGGATCACTTCATCGACTCCGGGATCAACGAGCTCGCTCGACGATTTCAACTAGCCGCCATCGCTTCTTCTTCGACAGGGGTCGAGTTTCCATTACTCGAACCCGGTCGCCTGATTGGGCTTCATTTTCTTCGTCGTGTACGTAGAGCTTCTTGGTCTGTTGAACAGTTTTGAAATAGCGAGCGTGACGAACTCGTTCGGTCACGGCAACAACAATTGTTTTTTCCATTGCCGTGGAAACGACCAATCCCTCGCGAATCTTTCTGCCATTACGTTCTTCTGAGGTGACTTCTGTATCAGTCATTAGTTTTCTCCGCTGTTGCTGCCTCAGCAGCTGCAATTTCTCGTTCCCGAAGGACCGTGTTAATTCGCGCTACGTCTCGTTTGACTTGTGACATGCGAGCCGAATTTTCTAGTTGCCCTGTCGCGAACTGGAAACGCAGGTTGAATAGTTCTTGCTTTAGTTCGCCGATTTGATCGATGAGTTGATCGTCGGCAAGCTCACGAAGAGCTGCTGCGGCTGCCATCAGATTGCCTCCTCGCGGCTTATGACACGGGCCTTTATCGGAAGTTTTTGAATAGCCCGATTTAGTGCGCCGTGTGCTAGGTCGGCGTCTACGCCGCCGAGCTCAAACATCACTCGCCCTGGTTTTACGACAGCGACCCAACGCTCGGGGTTTCCCTTACCTTTTCCCATTCGGGTTTCGGCGGGTTTAGCTGTTACGGGCTTATCTGGAAACACGTTGATCCAAACTTTTCCGCCACGCTTAACGTGTCGAGTCATAGCGATACGGGCAGCTTCGATCTGGCGGGCTGTTATCCACCCAGGCTCTAACGCTTGAATACCGAAATCGCCAAAGCTAATTGCGGTGCCACCTTTGGCCCTACCTTTGGTTCGACCTCGATGCGTTTTGCGGTGTTTTACTTTCCGGGGCATCAACATATCAATCGTCTCCCGGCCTGAAGTTCGGGGTTTGGCTTTGTTCCCGTGTCGCGCGTTCGATCTGCTCTTCTTCTTCAAGGAGCTTCTCAAACTCAGGGTCAGCCTCTTTAATTAGTGGTGCCGGCTCCTCAATTTCATCTCCAGGAGCATCGGGCCTACGGCCTCCAGCAGAAACAACTGGTCCGCTTTGTTCGCCGGAACCTGAGGTTTCACCCACTGCCATTGCGGCTTCACGGCTGATTCGTTCGTCGGCAGAGACCTTGTAGGGCAAGATGTCACCTTTGTATAACCAGACCTTTACGCCGATTCGTCCAGCCGTCGTCCGTGCTTCACGGAAGCCGTAGTCGATATCGGCTCTGAGAGTATGGAGGGGAACCCGTCCTTCTCGGTACCACTCAGTTCGCGCCATTTCTGAACCGCCGAGCCGTCCTGAGCATTGAACCCGAATCCCGAGTGCCCCTGCTTTTTGAGCGTTTTGAACTGCTCGTTTCATAGCTCGACGAAAGGCTACGCGTCCGGCAAGTTGATCTGCGACTCCTTGAGCGATGAGCGCAGCGTCTAGTTCAGGTTGTTTGATCTCTTGGATGTTTAGTTGAACCTTGGGGTTCCCCGAGATCTTCGTGAGGCCTTCCCGTAGTCGATCTGCTTCAGCACCTCGCCGGCCAATCACAATACCGGGTCGGGCCGTGTGAACATCTACGCGCAGCCGATCACGGGTTCGTTCTACCTCAATTCGGCTTATGGCCGCATGCGGAAGTTCGGTCTGCAGGAAGTTTCGGATCTCCCAGTCTTCGATGACATAATCCTGGTACTCCTTGTCGGCGTACCAACGGGACTTCCAATCGGTAGTAATTCCGAGCCGGAAGCCGTAGGGGTTAACTTTCTGACCCATGATCAGGCCTCCTTCTCATCTTCAGCAGTTGGATCTTCCTCATCTTCACCGGTTGGGTCTTCGTCGTTTGTAGGTTCAAGTTCCGCGTTTTCTGATTCTGTTTGTTCTTCTTCCGAAGTTTCTGTTTCAGATGGAGTCTCGTCTTCGGTTACCGATTCGGCATCTACTGCACCGTCCTCTGTAGGGACGTCTTCTGGAGAATCAGCGTCAACGACTTCTGTCTCTTCTTCTGTTTCCTTACTTGCGGCAACCCGAGCTGCCCGGTCTTGATCTGCGCTTCGCCGTCCTGAGGCAGCGAGACGGTCTGCCCGCATCTCGAGTTCATCTTCGGAAAGCTGAGCAACTACTACGGTTATGTGGCAAGTTCGTTTATTAATTCGTGTGGCACGGCCGCGAGCACGAGGGCGCCATCTTTTGAGGGTAGGTCCTTCATCTGCCCAACATTCAGCTACATACAGTTCGTCGGCTGAAAGATTTTCATTATTTTCGGCATTCGATACAGCGCTCTCGAGCACCTTAGAAATAACTGTTGCTGCACCTCTATCGCAGAACTGCAGTTCTTCTCGAGCCTGCTCTAAATCAGCGTCGCGAATGAGGTTTAAGACAACTCTCGCTTTTGATGCCGAGAGGCGTGCAAATTTATGGGTAGAGCGCGCTCCAGCGACTGTACCGAGATCAATGAGACCGCTCATTAGCTGCCTCCTCGCTCTTGGCCAGCATGAAACTTAAAGGTTCGTGACGGCGAAAATTCGCCCAGTTTATGTCCCACCATTGCCTCTGTGATGTAAACGGGTACATGTTTGCGGCCGTCGTGAACAGCGAGGGTGTGGCCAATCATTTCCGGAATGATCGTTGACCGTCGGCTCCAAGTCTTGACGACTTGTTTTTCACCGCTTTCGTTTAGCGCGTCAACCTTTTTAAGAAGGTGGTCATCTACAAAAGCGCCTTTTTTCAAGCTACGTGGCATTTGTTACCTCCGCGATCCGCGGGTACGGCGACGACGAATAATCATGTCGTTCGACTTGTTGTTTTTCTTGCGTGTACGACCTTCTGGCTTGCCCCATGGGGACACGGGGTGACGGCCACCTGAGGTTTTTCCTTCGCCGCCGCCGAGTGGGTGATCCACCGGGTTCATTGCAACACCACGAGTTTGTGGACGGACGCCTTTCCAACGGTTACGTCCGGCCTTGCCAATCTTGATCAAATCTGCTTCTGCGTTACCGACGGAGCCCACTGTCGCGCGACAGTCGATGGGCACGCGACGCATTTCCGTACTCGGCAAACGTAGTGTTGCGTGAACTCCTTCTTTAGCGACGAGTTGCACCCCGGCACCTGCTGAACGAGCCATCTGACCGCCAGCGCCGGGCTTTAGTTCAACATTGTGGATGGTGGTTCCTACTGGCATGTAGCGGAGAGGTAGGGCATTACCGACTCGGACTTCGGCCTGCTGGCCGTTTTCGATCTTGTCTCCTACTTCAAGTCCCGCAGGAGCAAGGATGTAACTCTTTTGTCCATCGTGGTAGTGAAGCAGCGCTATACGACAATTTCTATTTGGGTCGTACTCAATGGTGGCGACGGTTGCTGGGACGCCATCTTTGTTTCGCTTGAAATCAATTATCCGGTAACGCTGCTTATGGCCGCCTCCACGGTGACGCGAGGTTTTCCTGCCGTTGCTATTTCGGCCGCCTGTCGAATGCTTTTTTGCCAGCAAAGATTTTTCAGGGCTGGTAGTGGTTATCTCGCTGAAATCGGAGACCGTTTGAAAACGTCTACCTGGACTTGAAGGCTTACGTACGCGAATTCCCATGGCTATGTCTCGAAGATCTGGATCGAGTCGCCCTCGGCAAGGGTGACGATGGCCCGCTTGGTATCAGCTCGTTTTCCTAACGTGTTATTTCGTCGGTTACGGCGGACTTTGCCCTTACGGTTGAGTGTGTTGACCTTGGTAACAGTTACGTCAAAAATTGATTCGATTGCGTTACGAATTTCGGGCTTCGAAGCAGATGTCTGGACTTTAAATACATAGACATTTTTTTCGAGCTGTTCGTACGACTTTTCAGAAACGACAGGCGCAATTACGACGTCACGTGGATCTTTCATGAATCTGCCCCAGGAAGAGTTTCGGAAGTAAAAACAAGCCAATCTGAACAAAGAACGTCATACGCGTTGAGCTCCGCAGCTCGAACGAGTTGCACTGTCGGCAAATTTCTGAAGCTCCGAATCGTTTTCTCATCAGCTTCAGCGACGACCATCATGATTTTTCCGTTGAGTTCCAGGTTTTTCAGAGCAGCCAATGCGTCTTTGGTTTTGGGTGTCTCGAATTGCCACTGGTCAACGACAACAACGCGATCACTTTGGGCCCGGTCGCTTAGCGCAGAACACAAAGCGAGCCGATTCATTTTCTTGTTAACTTTTTTTCGGAAGCTACGTGGCTTTGGACCGTGGACAATTCCACCGCCTGTGAATTGTGGTGCTCGAATTGACCCTTGCCGGGCTCGACCCGTTCCCTTTTGCGCATACGGCTTAGCTCCGCCGCCTCTTACTTCAGCACGAGTTTTAGTGCTCGCACTTCCGCTTCTCTTTGCAGCTAGCTGAGCCGTGACTACCTGATGCAGAACAGCCATGTTTGGTTCAATGCCGAAAATTGTTTCATCGAGGGTAACGGTGCCCGAAGTCCCGCCATCTTGGGTTCTCAGATCTAACGTCGTCGCCATTATCAGCCCCTCACGGCGTCGCGGATGACCACAACGCCTCCTTTGGGTCCCGGAACTGAACCACGAACGAGCAGCAGTTCGCGCTCTGGGTCAGCCTCAACAACAGTGAGATTGAGGGTTGTGACTTTCTCTGCGCCCATACGGCCTGCCATCCTCGTTCCCTTAAAGACTCTTGAAGGTGTCGCACATGCGCCAATTGCGCCCGGGGCTCGGTGAACTCTGTGAGCGCCGTGGCTGGCTTTTTGGCCACTGAAATTATGGCGCTTCATTACCCCAGCGAAGCCTTTGCCCTTTGATACTGCTGTTACATCAACTTTTTCGCCCGCTTCGAGAACGTCTGCTGCTAGTTCCTGCCCAATCTCGATTTCGCTGACGTCATCAATACGCAGTTCAACTAGTCGCTGTCCTGGTTCTACGCCTGCCGCCTCGAAATGTCCTGCTTCGGGTTTGCTTAACTTTGAAGCTTCACGTTGGCCAAAGGTGACCTGGACAGCTGTGTAGCCGTCACGCTCGTCTGTTTTTACTTGCACTACGCGGCATGGTTCGACCTGCAGCATGGTGACGGGCACGACCCGGTTTTCATCATCCCACAACTGGGTCATACCCACTTTTGTGGCGACAATCGCCTTATTCGCCATGTCCGATGTCTTCCTCTTCCAAATGGGGCCGGCTGGCCGCCGTTCACGCAAACGCTCCGCTCGGCAAAGCCGGCGGAGCGAAAATTAGGTTGTGCCGACCGGTTCCGACCCTAGGGCCGGCCTCGCCGGACTTCGATTCGTGTCTCTAAAATTCAGACACACGGGCTGTAAACGATACCGGGGCTATAGCCCAATCACCACCCCGGTTGATCTATCAATGCTAGTTCTGTTGAATTTTGATCTCGATATCAACCCCAGCTGGTAATTCTAAGCGTTGTAGCGAGTCCACCGTTTTTGGCGATGGTTCAACTATGTCAATCAACCGCTTATGGATCCGCATTTCGAAATGTTCTCGAGAGTCTTTATCTTTATGTGGCGATCGAACAACGGTGAACCTATGTTTTTCGGTGGGTAAAGGCACGGGGCCTTTGATATTGGCTTGTGTCCGAAGAACAGTTTCAACAATTTTTTGGGTACTTTGGTCCACAATGTCGTGGTCGTATGCCTTAAGACGAATACGGATTTTCTGGGAAGCAGCCATCGTTATTATTCGATAATTTTCGTGACTCGACCAGCACCCACTGTGCGGCCACCCTCGCGAATAGCGAAGCGCAGACCTTCGTCCATAGCGATCGGGTTGATCAACTCAACAGTCATATCGGTGTTGTCACCAGGCATACACATTTCAGTACCTGAAGGTAACTCAACCATTCCCGTGATATCGGTGGTCCGGAAATAGAACTGCGGACGATAGTTGGAGAAGAATGGCTTATGGCGGCCACCTTCTTCTTTGGTCAAGATGTAGACCTGGGCTTCAAACTTGGTGTGCGGTGTAATAGAGCCCTTTGCGCAACAAACCTGACCACGTTCGACGTCTTCTTTATCGATACCTCGTAAGAGGAGCCCAACGTTGTCTCCAGCTTGGCCTTCATCAAGGATCTTTCGGAACATTTCGACACCAGTGATCGTGGTGGTCTGAGTGTCTCGGATACCTACGATTTCGATCTCTTCGCCGGTGTTACATAGACCAGTTTCGATCTTGCCGGTGACTACCGTTCCTCGTCCGGTAATGGAGAAGACGTCCTCGACTGGCATTAGGAAAGGTCTGTCGGTATCGCGATCAGGCTCGGGAACAGCTTCATCGACTGCTGCCATGAGTTCCATGATCTTGTCGGCAGCTCCATCGGCACCTTCTAAAGCAGCTAGCGCAGAAACTTGGACGACTGGGACATCATCACCGGGGAACTCATATTCGCTGAGTAATTCGCGAACTTCGAGTTCTACCAGTTCCAAGAGTTCTTCGTCATCAACCATGTCGACCTTATTCAGGGCAACAACGATGTAGGGAACGCCAACTTGGCGAGCCAGCAGGACGTGCTCTCGAGTTTGAGGCATAGGTCCGTCGGCTGCAGACACAACAAGAATTGCACCGTCAACCTGAGCTGCGCCGGTGATCATGTTCTTGATGTAGTCAGCGTGGCCAGGCATATCGACGTGGGCATAGTGACGGTTCTCAGTCTCGTATTCGACGTGAGAAATTGAGATCGTGATACCACGCTCTCTTTCTTCGGGCGCCTTATCAATATCTTCGAATGCTGTAGCTTCGCCACCTGAGGATTCAGCCAAAACCTTGGTTATAGCGGCCGTCAACGTGGTCTTGCCATGGTCAATATGACCCATCGTGCCCACATTCACATGCGGCTTAGTCCGTTCAAACTTTGCTTTGGACATGATTTCTCTCCGGTGTCTTTCTATTTTTCTTTAGATCGATATTTGATTAGTTAGTAAGTTGATTAATTGCTGTAGTTACTCGCCGCGGATTCGTTTTACGATGTCTTCGGCGATATTGGGGGGGACTTGCTGGTAGTTCTCGAACTGCATCGAGTAGGTAGCCCGACCCTGAGTACGTGAACGCAGGTCGTTAGCGTAACCGAACATCTCCGATAACGGCACTTGAGCGTCAATTACTTGTGCTGATCCACGATTTTCCATCTGGCCAACTCGGCCTCGGCGCGAATTTAAATCTCCAATTACGTCGCCCATATAGTCTTCTGGGGTGACAACTTCTACCGACATAATGGGCTCTAAAAGCACGGGCCCAGCCTTGCGAGCGGCCTCGCGCATAGCCATCGTGCCAGCAATTTTGAATGCCATTTCCGAAGAATCCACGTCATGAGTTGAGCCGTCGATTAACGATACCTTTACATCAACCATCGGGAATCCAGCGAGTGGACCATTGTCCATTGAAGACTTCAAGCCAGCATCAACAGAACTGATGTATTCGCGAGGTATCACGCCACCTTTAATCGTGTCATCGAACACGTACCCCTCACCAGCATCACTGGGTTCGAGGTTGATAACGACGACCGCGTATTGGCCTGAACCGCCACTCTGTTTAATGTGACGGTATTCAAACTTCTCTACCGCTTTTGTGATCGTTTCTCGGTAGGCCACTTGCGGCTTTCCGATTGTTGCGTCAACTCGGAATTCTCGCAACATACGGTCGACTAAGACTTCAAGGTGGAGTTCACCCATTCCTGAAATAACAGTTTGACCGGTTTCTTCGTCTGTCTTAACCCTGAATGTCGGGTCTTCTTCGGATAACGCTGAGAGCGCCTTCCCCAGTTTGTCTTGGTCGCCTTTTGATCGTGGCTCAACGGCGACGTGCACTACGGGTTCAGGGAAAGTCAACTGTTCTAGGACAATGGGCTTGTCCGGGGCACACAGGGTGTCTCCAGTTCGGGTGTTCTTTAGCCCAATCCCGGCAACGATGTCGCCTGCTTGAATGTCGTCGCGGTCCTCGCGATTATTGGCGTGCATCTGGAGTATGCGGCCAATTCGTTCTTTGTTGCCAGTAGTTGTGTTGAGAACCTGGCCGCCTTTTTCCAAGCTGCCGCTATAAACCCTGAAATAGACAAGTTTTCCGACGTGAGGGTCCGTCATGATTTTGAATGCCAGCGCAGAGAATGGTTCATCATCTTTGGGCTGACGTTCCAGACTTTCTTCACCGTTAATGGTGGTCCCGTCGATAGCAGGGATGTCCAAAGGTGATGGTAGGTAACGGGTCACTGCGTCTAGTAGCGGCTGAACACCTTTGTTTTTAAAGGCAGTCCCGGTAAGTACCGGAACTATTTGGTTTGCGATAGTTCCTCGACGAATTGCATCATGCAGTGTTTCTTCATCAACGTCTTCCCCATCGAGGTAAGCCATCATGATGTCTTCGTCGACGTCCGCGAGCGCTTCTAGAAGTTTTGACCGATATTCCTGAGCTTGGTCTTGTAAATCCTCGGGAATATCGACGATGTCATAACTCGCTCCGAGGTCCTCGCCCTGCCAAACAATTGCGTTCATGGCCACAAGATCAACAACACCGGCAAAGTCGGCTTCATTTCCAATGGGGAGCTGGAGGACTGCAACGTTGGCTTCAAGTCGGTCAACGATGCTTGCCAACGAGTCGTAGAAAGAGGCACCGGTACGGTCAAGTTTGTTAATGAAACACATTCTCGGAACGCCGTACTTATCGGCCTGTCGCCAGACAGTTTCAGTCTGAGGCTCTACACCCGCCACACCATCGAACACCGCTACAGCACCGTCAAGCACTCGGAGTGAACGTTCGACCTCAACTGTGAAGTCCACGTGCCCAGGCGTATCGATGATGTTGATTACGTGGTCATTCCACATGCACGTTGTGGCGGCCGAAGTAATCGTTATTCCACGTTCTTGCTCCTGCTCCATCCAGTCCATGGTCGCTGCACCGTCATGGACCTCACCTATCTTGTAGTTCACTCCGGTGTAATAGAGGATGCGCTCCGTTGTTGTTGTCTTGCCAGCATCAATGTGGGCCATGATGCCAATATTTCGAACGCGTTCAAGGGGTTGATTGCGTGGCATGGGATATCTGCCTCGGTCTTCTAGGGGTCAGGGTTGTTAAGGGGAAAATTGGTGAGCGCTCGATGGAGCACTTCCGACATCTAGTGTGCCGGTTTATAAGGTCTTTGGGGTGACAGACAGTTCTTTTGTTACCACCTGTAATGAGCGAAAGCTTTATTAGCTTCTGCCATCCGATGCGTATCTTCGCGGCGCTTTGTTGCGGAACCTGTGCCGTTTGATGCATCAAGGACTTCATTGGCTAGTCGCTCAGCCATTGTTCGTTCGCGTCGATCGCGGGAATAATCGACGATCCAACGGATCGCAAGCGTGTTAGCCCGTCGCGGTCGAACTTCGACGGGGACCTGGTAGGTGGCACCGCCGACACGTCGGCTTTTCACTTCCAACTGTGGTTTTGTGTTATCTACAGCTCGTCTCAGAACGTCTAATGGCTCACCGCCAGTTTTTTCTGACACCATGTCGAGCGCGTCATAAACAATGCGCTCTGCTGTTGCTCGTTTACCACTTTGGAGAACTTTGTTAATTACTTGGGTGACAAGAGTCGAGTCGTAAACCGGATCGGCTGCGAGCTCACGTCTGGGGGCAGCACCGCGACGAGGCATTTCAGCTCTCCTTCTTTGCGCCGTATCGAGAACGAGCTTGTCGGCGGGCGGACACTCCGGAGGCATCCAGTGATCCACGGACAACTTTGTAGCGAACTCCGGGAAGGTCTTTTACACGCCCTCCACGAACCAACACGATGCTGTGCTCTTGGAGGTTGTGTCCTTCGCCCGGAATGTATGCAGTTACTTCAATACCACTTGTCAATCGAACACGAGCAACTTTTCGTAGAGCCGAATTCGGTTTCTTTGGTGTGTGTGTATACACACGGGTACACACGCCACGACGTTGAGGAGAGCCCTTTAATGCAGGGGTCTTAGCCTTCGCTGGTTTGGATTTGCGGCCCTTTCGGACCAGTTGCTGAATTGTAGGCACCAAATTCCTCTGATTAGGCAACATGTGTTACGGGTTGCAGTAGGTCTCCTCGACACGAACCACCTCGCCGGGCCGGAACAAGACCGACTGATAATGCTACGAGTCGCGTAACGGAGAGGCAACCTCGAAGTGCCCTACCAACCCATATTTATCCCCTATTTTGGCTCGCTCTAACTAGATTTGCCCAGACCTAGGGCCTGGTGAACCTTCTAACTAGCGAATTCATGACCTTATCGAGCTGCGATCTTTCATTCGTTACTGCGACAACAACCACTGAAGTAAGCGGAAGCATCCCCCATATCTGGTCATCAGATCGCATTGAAGAACCTGTTATTGGGCCCCAGTAAGCAGGTTCCGCTGAAGCGAGAGCTGCTGATTTGAGACCGTCGAGGAAACTGATGTTGCCGATGACCGAGTCGGCAACGCCAATAAGCATGAGCGCGCCGTTCGGTTGTCCATCAATCGTTAGCCCAACGGCTGCAATGTCTCTTACCGAAGCCGCCAGCTCAACGTCTTCAAAAATTGTTCGTCGCAATTGGTTCTCTGCAACAGATGAGAGGTTTATTGGCGCAACTCCTGAAGGCCAATTCATAGTCTCTAGGAGCTCAACCGCGCCGATGGAGAGGTTGGTATCTACTGACGTGGAGGTTGAATGATGAAGTTGAGAATCGACTGTTGTCTTAGCGCAACTGGACGCGCCAATGGCAAGCACCAAGAAGGTGCTTGCCACGACAAGTCGCATGTGGCGCTTAGTTAACCTGCGTCACCAAGTTGAACAACGTCGCCACCTTCTTCACTCCCTATGGTGGCCAACCATTCTGCCGGATCGAGATCTTCATCAGATGTAAAGAACTCCATGGGTTCATAATCAGGCGCTGTTGTATCAATGTTGCGATATTGGCCTTGACCTGTTCCTGCAGGAATCAGTTTCCCAATGATGATGTTCTCTTTCAGACCCTTCAAGTCATCTCGTCTTGATTCGATCGCCGCTTCGGTAAGAACTCGGGTGGTTTCTTGGAACGATGCTGCAGATAGCCACGAGTCAGTAGCGAGTGATGCTTTAGTGATTCCCATTATTACTGGGCGAGCTTCGGCTGGGCGTTGTCCTTCTTGGACCAAGCTTCGGTTAACTTCGGCATAAACGCGTTGGTCAACCTGCTCGCCTGGGAGGAACACTGATTCACCAGGTTCGCCGACTAACACCCGTCGAGTCATCTGCCGGATAATGAGTTCGATGTGTTTATCGTGAATTGACACACCTTGTTCGCGGTATACCTTTTGGACTTCTTCAACCAGGTACTGCTGGGTCTCGCGAACGCCCCGAATTTCTAACAATTCTTTCGGGTCGCGTGGTCCATCTACTAATGGGTCACCGGCTTTTACTTCTTGGCCATCAACTACCGCAAGGCGTGCGATAGTAGAAACGGTGTGGGTTTCTTCTTCACCATCATCTCCGACGACAAGAACCTCTCGCCCTCGACCATCATCGTCTCCAATTCTGACGACACCGGTTCGTGTTGCAAGTGTGGCTTTACCCTTCGGTGTTCGTGCTTCGAAGAGTTCAACTACCCGTGGCAGACCACCGGCAATATCGCTTCCAGCAACTCCGCCCGTGTGGAAGGTTCTCATAGTGAGCTGTGTTCCCGGTTCACCAATTGACTGGGCAGCAATTACGCCCACCGCTTCGCCAACTTCGATCATTTGGCGGGTTGCCAGTGAAGAGCCGTATGCCTTCGCCGAAACACCAAACTCTGAATTGTCGGTTAATGGAGAAAGTACTTGCACTCGGGTGACTTTGGGATCGTCGCGCAAGATCACCAGTTCTTCATCACCGATGAGCCTTCCGGCTTCCATAACGCCATCGGTAAGTTCGACGTCCTGAGCTAAACATCGACTGAAGAGTCGTGTTTCCAAATAGGTTCGTTTATCAGCTGTGTCAGGCCCTATATCTTCCAGCCAGAGGCCTAACACTGGCCCTGAACGTTCAAACGGGTCTTCTTCGTTGATAATGAGTTCTTGAGCGACGTCTACTAAACGTCGAGTGAGATATCCCGAGTCAGCCGTCCGCAGAGCGGTGTCGACGAGTCCTTTTCGGGCCCCAGGGGTCGAGATGAAGTATTCCAGCATCGCGAGGCCTTCACGATAAGAAGACTTGATCGGACGGGGAATAATGTCACCGCGTGGGTTTGCGACCAAACCGCGAATTGCAGCGATTTGACGCACCTGCATCATATTTCCGCGCGCTCCAGAGCCAACCATCATGTCAATCGGGTTGAACACGGTTGCTTTTAGTTCACGTTCAAGAGATGCCCGGACTTCCTCCGTAGCTGATGTCCAGATTTCGACTTCTTTTTGTCGGCGCTCGCCATCTGTGATGATGCCGCGACGGAACTGGTTTTCTACGCGTTCTGCTTCCCCTTCATAGCGTTCGAGGATTTCGGCCTTGTCTGGAGGCACGCGCACGTCATCAATGGAAATCGTTAACCCAGATTTAGTTGCATATTTGTAGGACAGGTCTTTTATCCGGTCCAATGCAGCGGCGACTTCATTAGTGCGCCATCCGTCGGAAAGTTCTCCGACGATGTCTCCCATGTCGCTCTTCTTGACTGTCCTGTTTACGTAGGGGAACCCTTCTGGGAGCGCGTCGTTGAACAACACGCGACCAGCGGTGGTTACCTGATGGCCGCCGTCTTCGAGAGCGAGGGCATCAGTTCTCCAAATGATTGGCCGATGAAGTTCAAGCTGGCCTAATGCGACGGCGCGTTCTATTTCATGGAAGTGCCTGAAGACTGGTTCTTCTTGCCCGTCATATTCCCCACGCAGTTCTGTGAGGTAGTAGCCGCCAATAATCATGTCCTGGCTAGGCACGGTCATCGGCCGACCATCAGCTGGTGAAAGAATATTGTTTGCCGAAAGCATTAAAACTCTGGCTTCAGCTTGTGCTTCCGCAGACAACGGCAGGTGAACTGCCATTTGGTCGCCATCAAAGTCAGCGTTGAATGCTGCACAAACCAGCGGGTGGATCTGGATCGCTTTGCCGTCAACTAAAACCGGTTCGAAAGCTTGGATGCCAAGGCGGTGAAGGGTCGGTGCTCGGTTCAAAAGAACGGGATGCTCTTTTATGATCTCTTCTAGAACATCCCAAACTTCTGATCTGCGGCGCTCAACCATTCGCTTTGCAGACTTGATGTTCGGGGCGAGATCTAAGTCATCTAGTCGCTTCATTACGAACGGCTTGAATAGCTCCAAAGCCATCAACTTTGGGAGTCCGCATTGATGAAGTTTGAGAGTTGGGCCAACAACGATCACTGATCGTCCGGAGTAGTCAACTCGTTTCCCTAACAAGTTTTGCCGGAATCGTCCCTGTTTCCCTTTAAGCATATCTGAGAGTGATTTCAGGGGCCGATTGCCGGGACCGGTGACTGGTCGTCCGCGACGGCCATTGTCAAATAATGCGTCGACTGCTTCTTGAAGCATCCTTTTTTCATTGTTAACAATGATTTCGGGCGCTCCAAGATCCAGCAGTCTTTTCAAGCGGTTATTTCGGTTAATAACGCGTCGGTACAAGTCGTTAAGGTCCGATGTGGCAAAGCGGCCACCATCAAGTTGGACCATTGGTCGGAGATCAGGAGGAATGACCGGAACAGCATCAAGGATCATTGCTCGGGGGTCGTTGATACGCTTTTCGTTCGGGTTTCTACGATTAAACGCACTCAAAATCTTCAGTCGTTTAATGGCTTTTTGCTTTCTTTGGGCCGACAAGGGACGTCGACCATCGGCGGCTTCAATGGCTTCGCGTAGAAGAATTTCTTCGTCGTCGAAGTCAATACGCTCCATGAGTTGCGCGATAGATTCTGCACCCATCCCGCCTTCGAAATAGTCGCCGTATCGGTCTTCTAATTCGCGCCACAAAAGTTCATCTTCGATGATCTTTCGTCCGTGCAGATCGCGAAATTCATCGAAAGCACGTTCAACGGTTTCGAGTTCGGTAGCGCACTCTGTTTTTAGAGCCTCAACGTCTCGGTCGGCGTCTCGACGTCGAGCCTTAAGGTCTTTGTCTTTGAGACCTTCAGCTTCAAGTTGGGTTATTTCTTCTTCGAGTTCTTTGAGTCGTTCTGATATTTCGTCGTCGAACTCTTCTCGAATTACGTCGAGCTCTTCGCGCATTTCTAGCTCGAGTCGCGGCAGATCTTCATGACGCTTATCGTCATCAACCCATGTAACGAGGTTTGCTGCGAAGTAAATAACTCGTTCGAGTTGCTTAGCCTTAAGTTCTTCTCGAATTTCGAGTCCTGTAAGCAAATATGCGAGCCAGCTTCTCGTGCCGCGCAGATACCAGATATGTACAACTGGTGCAGCAAGCTCAATATGGCCCATGCGCTCTCTACGAACTTTTTGGCGCGTGACTTCTACACCGCACCTCTCGCAAATAATCCCTTTAAAACGAACACGCTTGTACTTTCCACAGGCGCATTCCCAATCTTTGGTAGGACCGAAGATTTTTTCACAGAACAAGCCATCTTTCTCAGGCTTTAGCGTTCGGTAGTTAATGGTTTCGGGTTTCTTGACTTCCCCGTTAGACCAAGTTCGGATGGAATCGGCAGTCGCCAAGCCAATCCGGATGTCTGAGAACTCATTAACGTCAATCATTTGCTGCTCTCACTTCGAAAAGGGGTCTTGTGTAGGGCGCCGGTGCTCACAGTTGTTGCCTCCGGAGTGCGTCTTCTTCGTCAGATCCTCGCTCAGGGCGACTTATATCTATTCCTAATGCTTCTTCGGCTCGGAAAACATCTTCGTCTAGGCCCTGCATGTCTATTTGGTCACCGGTCAACGAGATCACTTCAACATTTAGGCAAAGCGCTTGCATTTCCTTGATTAGGACTTTGAAGCTTTCTGGAATCCCTGGTTCGGGGATGTTCTTGCCTTTAACAATCGCCTCATATACCTGGACTCTTCCCAACGTGTCGTCAGACTTGATGGTCAAGAGCTCTTGAAGGAGATACGCAGCTCCATATGCCTCCAGAGCCCATACTTCCATTTCGCCAAATCGCTGGCCACCGAACTGAGCTTTGCCGCCCAACGGCTGTTGGGTAATCATTGAGTAAGGGCCGGTAGACCTGGCGTGAATCTTGTCATCGACAAGGTGAGCCAGTTTAAGGATGTAGCTATATCCGACCATGATGGGTTGGTCGTATGCCTCTCCGGATCGCCCATCGTAGAGAACAGCTTTGCCCGCAGAAGTCATCATCCGTTCGCCAGATGAGGCTTCTGGTCGCAAATTCTCCAGCGTTTTTTGGATGGTTGGGTGAGCACCAGCACGGTCTTCTTCATCCCAGCTAGCGCCGTCAAATACAGGCGTTGCCACGAACACTGACGGTTCAGTGCGTGGACGAGTTTTGCGCGCTGTATTCGACATAGGTTCGTTTCCAACGGCTGTACCGTCGACTTCCCAACCCCAGCGCGCTGCGTAACCCAAGTGAGCTTCAAGAACCTGGCCAACGTTCATTCGACTCGGCACGCCAAGCGGGCTGAGGATGATGTCGACTGGTGTTCCATCAGCTAAATACGGCATTTCCTCAATTGGCAGGATCTTCGAGATCACACCTTTGTTGCCGTGACGGCCGGCAAGCTTGTCACCGACACTGATTTTACGTTTTTGAGCGACATAGACACGCACAAGCTCATTGACGCCTGGCGGAAGTTCTTCATCTTCGTCTCGTTGAAGTACCCGAACGTCCGTTACTACTCCACGTTCTCCATGAGGAACCTTGAGCGAGGTGTCACGAACTTCGCGTGCTTTCTCACCAAAAATGGCTCGAAGCAAACGTTCTTCTGGGGTCAGTTCTGTTTCGCCCTTTGGCGTTACTTTTCCAACAAGCACATCCCCAGGACCTACTTCAGCACCAACGCGAACAACGCCCCGTTCGTCAAGGTCGGCTAGGACATCATCAGCCACATTGGGAATATCTCGGGTAATTTCTTCCGGGCCGAGTTTGGTGTCCCGAGCATCAATTTCGTGTTCATGAATATGAATCGATGTAAGGACATCATCTTTCACGAGTCGCTCACTGAGAATGATCGCGTCTTCGAAGTTGTAGCCCTCCCAAGCCATATAGGCCACCAAAAGGTTTTTGCCGAGAGCTAATTCACCTTTGTCAGTAGACGGGCCGTCAGCAAGAATCTGTCCTGCCTTAACCTTGTCTCCCTCGCGTACGATCGGCTTCTGGTTTATGCATGTGTCTTGGTTTGAGCGCTCGAACTTGAGCAGTTGGTGGCTTAACGTTCCAGCCTTTTTATATTCCACACTGATGTTGGTTCCGGTTACCTCGGTCACTACTCCGTCTTCGTCAGCGAGGATCACGTCAGCAGCGTCGCCAGCGGCGCGTGCTTCGATGCCAGTACCTACATAAGCAGCTTCAGCGCGAAGCAGCGGGACTGCTTGACGTTGCATATTCGCTCCCATAAGCGCGCGGTTTGCATCGTCATGCTCAAGGAAGGGGATCAACGCCGTTGCCACAGAAACAATTTGTTTCGGAGAAACGTCCATTAGGTCAACTTCGTCAGCTGGCACATAGCTGATTTCGGTGGTCGCAGCGAAGTAAGTGTCACGTTCCATCTGAAGTTTGAGATCGGCAAGACTTGCACCTTGCGGACTCTTGCGTACGAGAACTCGCGGGTTGCGGAACGTCTTATTTTCATTGAGTGGAGCGTTAGCCTGCGCTACAACGAATTCTTCTTCTTCATCGGCGGTTAAATAACGGATCTCGTCAGTTACTTTCCCTTGCTTCACCAATCGGTATGGAGATTCGATGAAACCAAATTCATTTACTCGCGCGAACGTTGCGAGTCCGCCGATCAGTCCAATATTGGGTCCTTCGGGCGTTTCAATGGGGCACATCCGGCCGTAGTGGCTGAAATGGACGTCGCGAACTTCGAAGCCTGCCCGTTCTCGTGAGAGACCTCCAGGGCCAAGCGCTGACAGACGACGCCGGTGAGTCAAACCTGACAATGGGTTGACCTGATCCATGAATTGCGACAATTGCGAAGTACCGAAGAACTCTTTAATCGCCGCGGTTACCGGACGCGTGTTAATCAGTGTGGTGGGGGTGATTGCCTCCACATCTTGGGTAGTCATCCGTTCCCGGACAACACGTTCCATACGGCTGAGCCCGATGCGAACCTGATTTTGTATTAGTTCACCAACGGACCGAATTCGGCGATTGGCGAAGTGGTCCTGATCATCTAAACGATAGCCAGGTTCTGCATCAGCAAGGTGAAGTAGATAGCTAATCGATGCCAGTACTTCTGACCTGGTTAATACCTGTGAGTCAACTGCTGGGCGCTCAAGCTTCAACCCAAAAAGATCTTCAAGCTTTTCAATTTCAGCGCTCAACTTCTTATTCAGCTTGTATCGACCAACTTTGGATAAGGAGTAGCGACGATCATCAAAATAAGCGTTATTAAAATAATTTGCTGCAGCTTCAGCCGTTGGTGGTTCACCTGGGCGAGCTCGTTTATATATCTCTATTAGAGCTTCTTCTTGGGTCGGGTCAACTGGGCTGTCTTCTTCAGTTCGGGTCCACTTATCTCGTTCGGTTTCCCATTGGCCTTCTAGGAAATCAAAATGTTGGACAAACCGCTCAAGGAAGCCGGGGTGGTTGGCCTCGTCGTATCCGAGTGCCCTTAAAATTGTGAAAACACTTAGGCGACGTTTGCGAGCAATTCGAGCTCCAGCCGTAACGTCTTTACCCGGTTTATGTTCGACATCAAATTCAATCCACTCGCCTCTATAAGGGTGAATGGTCCCAGTGACTAACTGGTGCTTTTGCATATTACGAAGCCGGTATCTCTCACCTGGCTGAAAGATGACCCCCGGCGACCTAACCAGCTGGCTAACAATTACACGTTCTGTGCCATTAATGATGAAAGTGCCTTTGTCAGTCATCTTCGGGAAATCACCCATGAAGACTGTTTGTTCTTTGATTTCGCCTGTGTTGCGATTTAGGAACCGTGCGCGAACAAAGATCTGATCTGAATACGTGTGATCTTTCTCTTTGCATTCTTTTTCTGAGAACTTTGGAGGCCCCTTAAGGTCTTCGTCGCTGCTATCAAACTCAAATTCGAGTTCAAGGTTCCCCGTAAAATCAGTTATAGGGCTTATGTCAGCGAAGGTTTCTGCTAATCCAATAGCAAGAAAGCGTTCAAAGGACTTTTTCTGGACGTCGATTAGGTCAGGTAATGGCAGTACCTCTTCGAGGTTGCCGAATGAATACCGTTCCCGGGCAGCGCGAGAAGACAACGGGATCTCCTAAAATATTCAGTTGCGACCGTGTGCAACGGCCATGAGAAGCAGGGGCGCGCGATAGCTCTTAGTGTTTTCCAAAAAAGACGACACCAAAGCCACGACAGCGCACAGGTTAGCGGCCAGGACAGCTTTCAACAAACTGAACACCACTAACGGTTAGTGCAGTTACTTTAAGTCGACCGTGCCGCCGGCAGCTTCAATAGCTTCCTTGGCTTTGTCGGCATCTTCTTTGGAGACTCCTTCGAGAATGTTGCTCGGTGCTCCTTCAACAAGATCTTTGGCCTCTTTGAGCCCAAGGCTAGTTAAGCCACGAACCTCTTTGATGACCTGAATCTTCTTGTCGCCAGCGCCTGTAAGAACAACATCGAATTCATCTTTAGCTTCAGCAGCTTCGCCGCCAGCGTCTCCGCCAGCGCCCGCAGCGGCCATCATGACCGGTGCCGCAGCTGCAGCTGTTACGTCAAACGTCTCTTCAAACGCTTTCTTAAGTTCGACGAGTTCGAGGACCGACATATTGCCAATTGACTCGATGATCTCTTCGGTGGTTGCCATTTCTTTCTCCTAGCTTGCTAGTTCCATTTCCGACTGCACTGCTGCACCCGGCTATTAATTACCTTGCTCTAAGCTTTTTCCTCAGGGTCCTCAGCCGCTGGTTCTTCAGCTGCAGGTTCTTCAGCCTCTTCAGCCGCAGGTTCTTCAGCCTCTTCAGCTGCAGGTTCTTCAGCTGCAGGTTCTTCAGCCTCTTCAGCTGCAGGTTCTTCAGCTGCAGGCGCATCACCCTTATCTGCCAACGCCTGAAGCAAATTAGCCATTTCAGAGAGCAAGTTGTTCATCATCGATGCGATTTGCTGGAGCGGGGCTGCCAATCCACCAGCGATTGAAGACAAGAGTTCGTCGCGAGACGGCAAATCAGCAAGTTCACGAACCTGCGCTTCATCAAGAAGGTCGCCATTTAAGAGACCCCCTTTAATGATCAGGGCTTCGTTGGCAGCAGAGAACTGTTTTAGAGCCTTGGCCGCAGCGCCGGGGTCTTTTTCTACGAATGCCAGAGCGGTTGGGCCAACAAGCATGTCGACTAAACCTTCAGGAGTTCCTTCATCAAGCGCTCTACGTACCAAAGTGTTTTTATAGATCTTGTAAACAGTTTCGGCCTCGCGCAAAGCGCCACGCAGGTCAGCCATTTGGCCGACATCAAGACCTCGATACTCGGTAATTAAAACCGCCTCAGCTTCGTTGAATCGTTCGCGTACGTCTTCAATAACGGCGGATTTCGCTTCTCGATTTTCTTGACTCATGTCTCACCCCCTTCGGGTAGTCGGTGCTCGCAAAGCGAACACCGAAACCGTGGCCGAAATAGTTCGACGGGGATTCAGAATTCACCTATTCGGGCTTGTAATGGTTTCCCACAACAATTTGGGGCCTAGGGCCACCAGAGGTCTACGGCGAGCAGAATTCAATTGTCTGATCAGGCTAGGGGCGCGATAGACGATTGCAAACTGACCGGCACTTATGATTTAAATTTATTCAGTCACCAAGTCTGCTTGGGTCAACCTTGATACCAGGACCCATCGTCGATGAAAGAGTGACTTTTTTGATATACCGACCCTTAGTTGAAGCCGGTCGCGCCCGCTCAATTTCGTCCATAACAGCCGAAAAATTAGCTACAAGGTCAGACGGCTCGAAACTAGTTTTGCCAATGGCAAGTTGCACATTGCCATATTTATCAGTGCGATATTCGACTTTCCCGCCTTTGAATTCACCCACAGCTTTGGCAATCTCATTTGTTACAGTGCCGGACTTTGGATTAGGCATCAGACCACGTGGCCCGAGCACACGACCAAGCTTGCCAACTAACGGCATCATGTCGGGCGTAGCTATAGCAAGGTCAAATTCGGTAAATCCGTCTTCAATACGTTTCGCCAGATCCTCAGCTCCGACAACATCAGCTCCGGCTTCAGTAGCCTCAGCAGCCAAATCTCCTTGAGCGAAGACTGCGACACGAACATCCCCACCAGTTCCGGACGGTAAGGCAACGGTGCCTCTAACCATTTGATCCGCTTTACGCGGGTCTACTCCCAGTCCAACCGCAATGTCGACCGCCTCGTCGAAGTTCGCCGAAGCTAACTCTTTGACCAAACCAATCGCCTCAACAGGTTCATGGAACTTTTGCCTGTCAAAGCGTTCGCTAGCGTCGGAATATTTTTTACCACTCATTAATGTCGCCTTTCAGCTCCCTCTTCGAACGCAATCATCGGGCGAGGTCCTCCCGACGAGCGTTTATAAATTAAGAACCTTGAACTTCAATTCCCATTGAGCGAGCTGTACCCGCAACTTGAAGTTTGGCTGCTTCCAAATCATTAGCGTTCAAGTCAGGCATCTTGATATTGGCTATTTCTTCTAATTGTGCTTGGGAAATCGAGCCAACAGCATCTTCTCGCCCAGGTTCATGAGCTGCCTTATCAAGACGGGCAGCTTCTCGAATCAAGACAGAGGTTGGCGATGTTTTTGTTATGAATGAAAATGATCGATCTTCAAAGATCGTGATTTCAACAGGAACAATAGAACCTCGCTGATCCTCAGTTTGAGCGTTATAGGCCTTACAAAAGTCCATAATTTGAACGCCATGAGGACCAAGCGCCGTACCGACTGGCGGCGCGGGGCTTGCTTGTCCGGCTGGTATCTGAATCTTGACCATTGCGGCGACTTTCTTTTTCGCCATTAGCGTTCTCCATAATTGATGGGGCTCTTGCTTTAGCAAAAGCGAGACATGTCATTGTTTCGGGTTGACTTCAAGAAGACAACCAGCGCAAGCTCAAATTTTTGCGACTTGAGCGAAATCTAGTTCTACGGGTGTTTCACGACCAAAAATATTTACGAGAACCTTTACCTTCAGTTGCTCTTCATTTATTTCCACTATTTCGCCTTGGAAATCAGCGAACGGGCCCTCTTTAATTCGCACACTCTCGTTGAGTTCATATAGCAAACGAGGTTTGATCTTTCGTTGCGGCTCTTCGCCATCTTTTTTGATTGCTAAGAAATTGTCTACTTCTTTTCGGCGAAGTGGCGATGGTTTCCCACCAGGTCCCGCGAACCCAGTCACGCCAGGCGTGTTCCGGATCATGTGATGCACATCGTCGTTTCGGCGAGACCGAATCAACAAATAGCCGGGGAACATCTTTTTCTGCACGACGACCCGCTGGCCATTGCGAAACTCGGTGACATCCTCCATCGGCACCACGACTTCATAAATTTTGTCTTCCATATCGAAAGACTGAACTCGGGCTTCAAGGTTTTGTTTCACCTTTTTTTCATAGCCTGACTGAGTGTGAACAACGAACCACTTTCCAGGTCTGTCGTATGCAGAAACTTCTTTTGTGGTCTCCTCAAGAAGTTCATCCTCGTCAATTATTTCGGTGTCAACGGCAGCGACCTCTGACTGGTCGGTCTCAACGACGCCACCATCTGTTTCAGCTGCAGTTTCGATATCAGCAGAAGTTTCTGCGCCCAATAAGCGCCTGGCGGCGGCCATTGGATCTGTGTTTGAGGAATCAGTGTCGGTCATTAGTTCACATCGAAGAGGCGCAATACCCCTTCGCCGGTTAGGTAGTCCAGGCCTGCGATCATTGCAGTCAAGACCACAATGGTGACGAAGACGACTACGGAATAGTTGACAATTTCGTCCTTGGTAGGCCACACCACTTTGCGTAACTCACCTTTGACTTCACTTACGAACTGGCGCGGACCTGCGCGTTCAGTATCCGGAGATGCTCCCGCTGCCGCACCGCGACGGTCACGATTGGCAATAGGGGCACCGTCTGCGCTCATTTCGCCCTGCTTCTGCAGATGCCTTCGTGTTTGTCGATTCATAGCCATGTGTTTGGTCCGTGGTCGGAGGTGAATAAATGAACTGTTGAGGGCAACAGCGGAGCAGGGCAGGAGGGACTTGAACCCACAACCTTCGGTTTTGGAGACCGGTGCTCTACCAAATTGAGCTACTGCCCTCAGCGGAAAGAAACATCCTTACAATGAGGCAGTGAAAAACGATAGCAGCGAGCTTATGAGTTTCCTTTCCTAAAGCATATTCAGCTGTTCCTTAGCTTGCCTGGCTTACCCGACGACGTCCAGGTCTGGAAGTCAATCCAACAGCAAGCGCAACTCCCAAAGCGCACAAGCCAGCGATTTTCGATCGTTGCTTCCGGACGATAAGAGACTCTCTGTCCAAAGAATTAACCGACTCCAGAATGCGAGTAGCTAATCCCCCTGGAATAGGTAATTCATCGCGTAACGCCAGAAGTTCGCGCTGTATGCGCCGTTCGCGAGACATTTCAGCCTGACATCGAAGGCAGCCGCGAACATGCTCTCGAAGTTTTGAGGATCCAATGATTTCGCCTCTAGCCATGGCTCTGATTTGGCGTTGTCGCGATTCACATCGCATGGCGAACCTGATACGACGCGCTAGATGAAGCAATAGATTCCCGAGTCTCGCGACTGGCCTGCACCGATAGACGCATCCGCTTTCGGCCCCGATGGAGCCGCACTTTCACTGCAGTAGCTGAAATTCCCAATTGGTTAGCTATTTCGGTATGGGCTAGATCGAAGACGTCCTTAAGCACAACAACGACTCGCAAATTAGTTGGAAGGTCATCTAACGCGCTTTGTACCTCGAAGCTGATTTCCGAGGCATCCAGTCGCCGTTCAGGGTGATATTCACCGTTTAGTTCAATGACGTCTTGTTCGATTTGGTCACACCGATAACGACCTCGACGGCTTAATAAGGTACTCGCACAGTTAACAGTAATTCGATGCATCCAAGTGGTGAATCTTGCTTCGCCGCGAAAGTCAATCAGGCCGCGATATGCCCGCAGGTAAGCTTCTTGCACAACGTCTAACGCGTCATCGTGGTTTTGGGTTAGACGCGCAGCCAGGGTGAATATTTCGTTATATGTTGCCTCAACAAGACGTTCAAATGCATCATCATCGCCTCCCCGGGCAGCTGCGACGTCAGCACGAATTTGCGGTGTTGGCATAGACCGACGCTACTCGTCATTTACATGGCCTGTTGGCAAGCCTGAATAGTTATTGGTTGGAGTTTGGGGAAAATGCCACCACGTCATGGATCTTGGGTGTGGCCTTCAATCCTAACTTTGTAGCGGGACCGGGGTTCGAACCCGGGACCTCACGATTATGAGCCGTGCGCTCTGACCAACTGAGCTATCCCGCCATGCTCTTTCGAGCGAGCCACGACCGGGATTCGAACCCGGGACCTCCTCCTTACCATGGAGGCGCTCTACCAACTGAGCTATCGCGGCAACCATGAACGGGCGAACCCGCGCAGGCTTCGAAGCTTACGGATCAACACCGATGATCCACAACCCCTTGAACGGTACCTTTGTATATATGAAAGTCCGTTTGGCCAAACTTTCTGATGCCCCAGAAATCGCAGAGATCTATAACCATGAAGTTCTTTCTAGCGTGGCGACCTTCGATTTGGTCCCAAAATCTCTTGAAGAGCAGCGGGAATGGCTTCGCGATCGGTCGGGTGCCTTGCCTTGCGTTGTCGCCATTGACACAGATGATGCCGTAGTCGGCTGGGCCTGTCTCTCGAAATACAGAGATAGACCCGCCTATGGAACAAGTGTTGAGGATTCGATCTACGTCCATCAAAGCCATCAGGGTCATGGGGTTGGAAATTTGTTACTAGCAGAATTAACGCGGCTTGCAGATGAGCACGGGTTTCATTCAATTTTTGCTCGAATAGCCGGAGAAAACTCTCCTTCAATCTCTCTCCACAAGAAACATGGTTTCGAACTCGTGGGGGTGGAAAAAGAAGTCGGGCGTAAGTTTGGTCAATGGCTAGACGTAACCCTTATGCAGCGACTCACTCCTAGAGGATGAACTCACGATTGTTAGAAATGCCACGGGAATTGTGTGAAGTCTTGTTCACGCTTTTCCAAAAACGCATCTCGCCCTTCTATCGCCTCATCGGTTCCGTATGCCAATCGAGTCGCTTCGCCTGCGAAAACTTGTTGCCCTATTAAACCGTCATCGGTGAGGTTGAGTGCGAACTTTGCCATCCGTTGAGCGGTGGGCGATTTAGAGTTGATTTCTTTGGCCCATTCCAATGCCACAGTTTCTAATTCGGCGTGTTCTACAACTGCGTTAACATCACCCATCAAAAATCTTTCCTCGGCTTCGTAAGTGCGTCCTAGAAAAAAGATTTCGCGCGCTCTTTTCTGACCAACTTGTTTTGCAAGATATGCCGAACCAAACCCTCCATCAAAACTTGCTACATCGGTATCGGTTTGTTTAAAACGCGCATGCTCTCGACTAGCAAGAGTCAGGTCAGCCGTCACGTGAAGGCTATGCCCGCCGCCCGCCGCCCAGCCAGGGACGACGCACATCACTACCTTCGGCATCATTCGGATGAGACGTTGACACTCAAGAATATGAAGTCTTCCTACCTGTGCTGGATCGATTGTTTCGCTTGTCTCTCCGCCCGCGTACTTATATCCATCTTTTCCTCGAATTCTTTGGTCCCCTCCGGAACAAAAAGACCACCCACCATCTTTGGTAGAGGGTCCGTTTCCTGTAAGTAAGACCACTCCTACGTCAGTACTCATGCGCGCATGATCTAGAGCGGTGTAAAGCTCATCGACTGTGTTGGGTCTAAAAGCATTTCGAATGTCGGGACGATCGAACGCAATTCGAACAGTTCCTTGATCTACTGCTCGATGGTACGTGATGTCTTTGAAATCGAATCTTTCCAGTTCGCGCCATCGCGAAGCATCAAAGATGTCTGAAACATTCGGCAAGTAGGACATTGGACTCCTGAAAATTTAAGGCTTATAGACGTAGATTAGGGGGGTACGTTATGGGGGACATCATGAAGTTTGGTCTTAGATATTGCAATACTGACAAATATGCGGCAGACACATCGCTTGCTGTTGAGCTTGTACAAGCTGGCGAAGAAGCTGGATTCGAGTCCGCCTGGACTGTCGAACACACTGTTATCCCATCCGGGTACGAGTCTGTTTACCCTTATAGCGAATCCGGCAAAATCGCTGGGGGTGCGGAAGATTTGATTCTGCCGGATCCCCTTATCTGGATGGCACACATGGCGGGGGCCACAAAAAAAATTAAGTTCGGCACTGCTATTTTGATTTTGCCCCAGCATTCTCCTGTGGTTTGTGCAGCTCAGGTGGCGACATTGGATTACATGTCTGGCGGAAGGGTGCTTCTCGGCATAGGTGTTGGATGGCTCAAAGAAGAATTTGATGCGATTGGTGCTCCATTTGAACGGCGAGGACCAAGAACAGATGAGTACGTCGCAGCGATGCGAGAGCTGTGGGCAAATGACTGCGCCTCGTTCGACGGTGAATTTGTTCAGTTCGCTGATACTTACTGCCTACCGAGACCCGTTGCTGGCTCAGTACCAATAATTGTGGGCGGAGATACTGATTATGCGGCCCGTCGAGCTGGTCGACTTGGTGATGGCTACTTCCCAGCTCGCGATACTCCTCAAGAGCGCATTGATCTCGCTCGCAGAACCGCTGAGGAATGTGGAAGAGATCCTCAAGCCCTAGAAATCACAATGCCAGTCCCGGAGAACCCCGATGACATCCCAAAAATGAAAGCGCGAGGTGTTGATCGGTTAGTAGTGCCGGTGACTGCTATGGCGGGAATGCCTACGCTGATTGATTCACCTGAAGATGCGCTCCGCTTCGGAGATATCATCGCGAAATATTCGGATCTTTAAACCCTTCACGCCCAACTGGCGCGAGTAAATCGTGCCAGCGGGTCCCGGTCGTACTGCGCAACTAACGCCACTTCCCAGTCGAGATACTCTTGCATTGCTTCTAGCGCTACTTCTGCATCCCCCGGGTCGTACGGTAATACGACCTGTGGCGGACTGAGCTTCAACTCGTTGCTCCCATATTCAATCGAGTTGCCATCATCTAGCCCATCTTGAAGCACATAGGTTTCCCATCCCATTTCGGTCAACCAGGAAGCAGTCATTGTGGCTCTTGTGAAGTCGTTATCCGTCAGGACTATTCGAGAGCCTCGGGTGATTGCGTACTCATCGGTAGCTTGGACAAGCTGACCTCCTGGAGCATTTCTGAAACCAGGGAGGTGACCGGCGTCGTATTCAGCTGGAGTTCGCACGTCAAATTGGTACAAGGTCCGTGAGGCATCAGATTTCCATTGATTCATGGTCGCTTCGTTTATTCGTCTGATATCGAAACGCCCGGAAACTTGTAGTGCGGCTGCCACCGCTTTTCGTTGGCCTGTCTCGCTCGGAACGGACGCCGTGTCGATATTGCCGTGCTCTAAAGCTAAGCCAGCGAGCTCCCAACCCATGGTCCCGTTCTCTAATGCCACTACAGGGTTAGGAATTCCAGCACGCACCAGGGATTCTGCACCAAGGATGCTTCGAGTTCGGCCTGCGCAATTGACGACAACAGTAACGCCCGGGTCAAGTAAATCGAAGACTCTGTATACCAGTTCTCCTCCCGGACAAGAGCGTCCTTTGGGGATGCTCATTCGGTTAAATTCGCGCTCGGTTCTCGAGTCCAAAATGACTAGAGGGCGGCCTTCGGTAATCCATTCGTTTAATTGATCCGCTGCGACATGTGGTGTTGCGTAGTGGCGTTCGACTAGCTCACCAAACAGCTTCGATGGAACATTTACGCCTGAATAAAGTTCGTGCCCTGCTCCTGTCCAAGAATTAATCCCACCCTCTAAGACTTTTACGTTTGTCCATCCATGTGTCTCAAGAATATTTTGGAGCGACTTGGGCTCCTCTTCCTCATCACCAGCAATAACTATTGGAACTGAGCGTCGAGGTAAAAGAACTTCCATGGCGTCCGGGACATCTTCGAGGCGTAGGCTGGCCGCCCACAAAAGATGACCTTCGCGATATCTTTCGTGATCTCGGGGATCGACGATCGCTAACTCTTCAGGGCTCCTGATTGCATCGACCAGGCTGCTAACCGAAATGCTGTCCATCACGCGCGAGCATCAACGATTGGATACCGGATTTTCATAGTTCGCCATTCTCTATCAGATTCGCTCCAATAGTTACGTGGCGGAAGATCGAGCAGATCATGTCCATAGCAGTGGAAATTTAGTGACCCGCCCTGCACATGGATGGAATGGACATCATCAGCTAGGAAGGCGATACCTGTCCCGTGCTCAACCACCATTTCTTCTAGGACTTTGGGCGGCCCTTGTCCAGCAACCGTTGCATATCGGCGATTAGTTTCCCGACCTTCTAAACCCACAATGCACGCCCAAGTTAAGTGGTCGTGTGGTGGAGCTTGAGTTGTGTCGGCGACTGACTGCACATACAGCGCGAACCGATGATCTTCATCTTGGGACAATAAATAAAGGGTACTGCCGTCTCTTGTTTCGTCAGATGGGAAGTCACTCCACGGGAACAGTTTTTTTTGTTTCGCCAATTCAACGAGACGATGCCGAATCAACTCAACGGAGTCACGGTCAATCCCTTTAGCATCAATATCTCTAATGTCTGACATCGCCGCTGCGATTGCGGCGGTTCTCTCAGCGTTAGCCATTACTTATTGGCTCCATCAAATGACCTCTAACGACCTTTCCATTGCGGAGGACGTTTCTCAGAAAACGCAACTGGTCCTTCGACGTAATCTTCACTCTTACTCATCGCCTTTACAGCCTCGTATTTACCTTCGTGGGCAGCTCGCACACCAGCCTGGTCTAACCCTTGCATGGCGGCCTGTTTTGTTGCCCTAATCGACATCGGAGAACATTCGAGAATCATTTCTGCCCAGCGGCGAGCTTCGCTAAGAGCTTCTCCCTCTGGTGTCACAGCTGTTACGAAGCCCAGCTCATAACCTTCCTGAGCCAAGACATGGCGGCCAGTCAACATCATCCCCATAGCGCGTTTCAGCCCAATCTGCCGAGGAAGACGATGGACTCCGGCAGCTAAAGCAGCCAAGCCAACTTTGGGTTCGGGCAACGCCATCCGTGCATTTTCACTGGCGATAATCATGTCGCAAGCAAGGGCGATTTCGAAGCCACCGCCCATAGCGACTCCGTTGACGGCTGCAATAACAGGTTTATCAAGATCCCATCGAGATGTTAATCCGCCAAAGCCACTAGCTGGCATAGCGGAGCGATCTCCACCTTCGGCCTGGTACCGCAAGTCATTGCCTGCGCTAAAAGCCCGATCACCCTCGCCTGTAACTATGGCTACCCATAGCTCGGGGTCATTTTGAAATTCATCGAATAGTTCTGCCATCTCTGCGTTAGCAGGTGGGTGCAGCGCGTTCATTCGCTCGGGTCGGTTAATTGTGACAGTGAATATGTGACCGTCACGTTCTGCGTAACAAGAATCAGCCATCCTCGGAAGTTAGCTCATGAGCGCGATAGGGCGCCTCTTCTTCTGGTTTGGCGAGCGATGACTTGTCAATAGCGAGCCGCTCGTTCATGCGGCGTGTTAGCTCTTGGAGGCGCATCCACCACATACCAGGCGCGGTGGTGGGCCGGGGAGGATTCGAACCTCCGTAGGTGTGAACCGACGGGTTTACAGCCCGTTCCCTTTGGCCGCTCGGGCACCGACCCAACGGCGGTTACGTTATCGGTTTGGTTCCATTGCCCCAAAGAAGATGACCGGTTTAAGCAATGACGAGTTTGCTAACCGCTCGCTATATTGCATTTCATGGGTTCTTTTGACGTTGTTTCTCAATTAGATATGCAGGAAGTTCGCAATGCTGTGGACCAGGCAGCACGGGAAGTGTCCACTCGTTACGATTTCAAAGATAGCGGGTCCCAAATAACTCTCTCAGAGGTCGAAATTTCTCTGGCGAGTAGTAGCGAAGACCGGCTTAACGCTCTGCGACAGGTACTCGAAGAGAAATTGGTCAGAAGAAAGGTCAGCCTAAAGACACTTAGTTATGGGGATGTCGAAGAGGCATCAGGAGCGACTGTTCGCCAACTGGCAGCGCTTCAGGCTGGGATTAACAGCGAAAAAGCAAAGGAATTAAATAAGTTCATTAAGGGTCTAGGAATTAAAGGTGTTCAATCTCAAACCCAGGGTGACCAAGTTCGTGTAATTTCCAAAAAACGCGATGATCTGCAGACAGTAATCACAAAAATGAAGGAAGCAGATTTCGAGTTGCCGCTGCAATTTGAAAACTTCCGAGACTGACCTAAATACCCTCGCGCCAACTTTCATCACGCAATCGGGCAATTCTTTTTTCCATAGGAGGGTGCGTCGTGAAAAGGTTGCGAAAGGCCATCTGACGGCCAGCCAAGGGATTCGCTATATACATTTGTGCTTGATTCGCATTTGCCAAACTTGGAATCGAGCGGCTGGCAAGATCTAGCTTCTCTAATGCAGCGGCAAGAGGTTCACCGTCGCCGATCATTCGCGCAGCGGTTCTATCTGCTTGAAATTCTCGACTTCGGCTGATCGCCATTTGAATAAGAGCCGCAGCTATCGGGGCGATAATGATCAGGAGTATGTCAACGAGCGGATTACGGTCCCGATCTCTATTGCCACCTCCGAAAATCATCGCAAATTGGGCCATGTTCGCGACAAAGCTGATTGCCATCGCTATTGCGGCAGCGACCGAACCGATAAGGATGTCGCGATTCTTTATGTGCGCCATCTCATGCGCCAAGACGCCTCGTATTTGGTCCCACGAAAGATGCTGGATGAGTCCCTCGGTAACGCACACCGCCGCGTGGCTTGGGTTTCGACCTGTTGCGAAAGCGTTCGGCTGCGGATCGGGGCTTACATAGATTCGGGGCATTGGTTGGTTAGAAAGATCACATAGCTCTCTCATTATTGACCAGTATTCGGGGAGCTGGTCTTCTTCTACCTCGACAGCTCGAGCTGAGCGGATAGCCAATTTGTCGCTCATCCAGTAACTGCCACCGACTAGCGCCAATGCAAGAAACAGACCAATCGTAAGTCCGCCTGATCCCCAAAAGCTGGAAATAAACATGATGAGCCCGCCCATTGCAGCAAGCAGCATCGTGGTTTTGAGGGTATTTTTCATTCGGATTCCCTCCAGAGTTGGTGCTTATCCCTAAACGTACCGTCTTCTAGGGGCACATTCCCCACAGACCGATCACATTTAATGAGGGTGATATCCGCTGTCTAAAAATATTGTGGGTATGCCTTCACTTTTGTACATACGCACGTTTCTCATGTCGTCGTCAATGGCCAACATCGGAATGTAGCCCTGATGCCTGAGGGTCGCGGTCTCCTCACGTTTAAAACCTGGCGATGGCTGGAAGTCTCCAAGTGGCCTCATGATCAGGAGGTCGTAACGGATTTTGTGCAGATGTAACCAATCAAGAGTCGCCTTTTGAATCCACGTTGGCCTGGATGTTAAAAGGACGATTGTCAATTCGAGGGCCAACAGTTCCAGCAGTGTTTTGTTCTCTTCAAAAACACCATCCCCGCCGCACTCTGCGAAGAATCCATCCCAGTCGCGCCACGGGGGATCTAGATAGTGTTGGCGATGTGCTGCATCAGCCAACACGCCGTCAATATCGACAACGACACACTCTCCTGGTTGGTCGGCTATTTGCCTCCAATGCCAATGTCTAGGGATCTTCCTCATAATGCGGGCAGCAGGAGTTAATCCTCCTGCGGCGCCTGTTCAGCGCGATCTCTGATTTCATCGACAACAGTTGCGTCGGCAAGAGTGGTGGTATCTCCGAGTTGCCGGCCTTCAGCAACATCACGGAGGAGCCGTCGCATTATTTTCCCTGAGCGAGTTTTAGGCAGATCGGGAACCAGAACAACCGCTTTAGGTCTTGCGATAGCTCCAAGTTTTTTCGAAACGTGTTGTCTTATTTCTTCTCGCAGTTCGTCGCTTGGGTCATTCCCACCTCTCAGAATGCAATATCCAACTATTGCTTGGCCCGTGGTCTCATCGGTGGCACCAACGACTGCTGCCTCCGCCACTGAGGAGTGGTCAACTAACGCCGACTCAACTTCGGTTGTTGAAATGCGGTGCCCTGATACGTTCATCACGTCATCGACTCTTCCCAACAACCATAAGTAGCCATCGTCGTCAATCTTTGCACCGTCACCAGCAAAATATCGGCCAGGATATTCTGACCAATAGGTCTCTTTGTATCGCTCTGGGTCGCCCCAGATACCTCGGAGCATCGATGGCCAGGGTTCCGTAATCGTTAGGTACCCGCCGCCTTTCTCTACCTTATTTCCACTGTCATCTACTACCTCAACTACTACGCCCGGAATAGCATGCGTAGCTGATCCCGGCTTTGTTGTGGTTACGCCTGGCATAGGAGTGATCATGTGGCCGCCAGTTTCGGTTTGCCACCATGTATCCACAATTGGGCAACGTTCATTCCCAATGTGCGTGTGATACCACATCCAAGCTTCTGGGTTTATTGGCTCCCCCACAGTCCCCAAAACTCGCAAACTGGACAAATCGTGCTCGTCGATTTCCTGAGCTCCCCATTTCATAAAGGTGCGTATAGCGGTTGGCGCTGTGTATAGCTGCGTTACCCCATATCGCTCGACTATGTCCCACAAGCGATCCTTTGGCCAATCACCTCTTTCGCCTTTGCGAAATTCTGGGCGCGGAGTATCAGGGGTTCCTTCGTACATCACTGAGGTCGCCCCGTTAGCTAACGGTCCGTAAACGATGTAGCTGTGACCAGTAACCCATCCAATATCTGCAGCGCACCAATAGACGTCGGAATCTGCGTTGAGATCAAAAATATATTTGTGGGTGAATGCAACTTGGGTCAGATAGCCCCCCGTGGTGTGCATAATTCCTTTGGGTTTAGCTGTTGTTCCAGAGGTGTACAGCAGATACAGCAAATCTTCGCTATCGAGCTGCTCCGCTGGGCAGTCGGATGAGGCTGTTTCCATCAATTCGTGGTACCAGTTATCAACTGCCTCGTTCCAGACGACTTCTTGACCTGTGCGTTTCACCACCACAACGTTTTCGATCGTTTTAGTTGCTTCTACAGAAGCGTCTGCTGTGTCCTTAAGTGGAAATGTGTCTCCGCGCCTATAGCCGCCGTCAGCGGTTATCAAAAGTTTGGCGCTCGCGTCATCAATCCGATCTGACAGCGAGTCCGCTGAAAACCCGCCAAAGACAATTGAGTGAGGAGCACCAATTCTTGCACACGCAAGCATTGCAACTGGGAGTTCGGGAATCATTGGCATGTAGATACATACGCGATCACCTTTTTCGACTCCCAAAGATTTTAAGACATTCGAGAATTTTGATACTTCTTCGAGAAGGTCCCCATAAGTGATGGTTCTGGTGTCTCCAGGTTCGCCTTCCCAATAGAAGGCAACCTTGTCTGCTCGACCGGCTTCTACATGTCGATCCAGACAGTTGTACGAAACATTGAGCTTCCCATTTAGAAACCATTTGGCAAACGGGAGTTCCCATTCAAGCACTGTGTCAAAGTCTTCAAACCAGGTGACGAGTTCTCTAGCCTGGCGAGCCCAAAAGCCAAGTCTGTCCGCTTCGGCTTCCTCATACAGACTTCTATCAGTCACTATCGCGTTACTCTGAAAAGCGTCTGAAGGCGCAAAGCTGCGGTCTTCTACGTAGTAATCCTCGATCGTTGGTTCAGCCATCTTGCTCCCCTTTGTGGAAGGCGTCCTAACTTCGACTCGACAGCTTGCGAGCCTAGCTCCTAGTTCCTCTAGGTTCGGGTGGGATCTAATTAATCACTGATTTGCCACTCAGCCACTAGAAATGCTCCGAGACCCGTTTGACTCGTAAGCGCAGCGGCTTCATCTAGAACTTGTCGCGCCGCCACTGCCGTCGAATCTGGGGACGCAGCGGCATCTCTCCACTGTTCACGCGCCCATTCCGTCATCGATTCAATGCCTTGTGAAACAAGCCAGTCCGCTTGGAGACTAATACGGGGCGAACCTGGTAATTGGTCGAACGCTACGTCGCAGGTAATGTCACGAGTCCCTGGCTCGGCGTATGGCGTGCCAGCTCGATGATGTCCTCTATAGGTTCGTAACCATTCCCCTAAGGGTCGATCAAGCAGCGCCTCAGAGTTCTCAACTCCGTAGTCAAACGCCAAGATCCTTCCTCGCTCCAGGAGTTTCATAGCGCGATTTATCCATACCGCACCCTTCACGTGTAACGGAAGCGTTGTCCCCGGCGACGCTTTAGGTGCAAGAGATGCTGCCATCGTCGCAGCTGAATTTTCTGCAGGCTGCCAGGCTTCGTTCCCGTTTTCTACGTGGAGTTCGAGCCACCCTTCAGCGGCCTTTCGCACAACTCGCGGTGGAAGGTTATCCAGCAATTCGTTGGCTAGAACTACTCCTACAAAGGGTCCTACAGGAAGGTCTTTCAGTGCAGCTACAGGAATTTCTTCTCGATCTATGAAGCAACTTTCGGTGACTCGCGCAAATGCGGTTTCGCGTTGGTGGTCTGATCGCTCAATCATGACGTAACGCAAAGCATCTGCGCAGTCTTGAATTGACAAGAAAATGTCTCTACAAAGCGACCCAATCCCCGATCCAGCTTCGACCACTACAAAAGGGTCTGGACACTTCAATTCATGCCATACCTGATCTAGATACGAGGCCACACAGCCACCAAAAAGCGTGCTCGTTTCGGGGGACGTTATGAAATCGCCGCCTTGAGTTCCTGCTCGCCCATGTTGCGTGTAGAAACCCTGCGGACCGTAGAGGGCTTCCTCCGCATACAAGTCGAAGCGCATCAGGAAGTATGCCCGACAAAACGGGTCAATCTGACTTTCCTATCCACCCAATGCGGACAGCACCGACACCTCGCCAAAGTGACCGACAAGACCGGGCAAAATCCCAAAGGCCATGGTTGCGATTATGGTCATCGCTAGAGCCGCTTTCAAAGAACCAGTCATTACAACCGGTCGTTCGTCTCCATCGGGTGCTGGTTGGAACCACATTTGGCCGAGAATACGCGCGTAATAGGCGAATGCGATAACTGTGTTAACAGCTACTACAACTCCCAAACCTGCTGCCCAACCGCCACCGGCATCCAATAAGGCTCTGAAAAGTCCAAATTTGGCGAACCAACCACCTGCCGGCGGTATTCCAGCTAGGGCTGCTAAGAAAATTGTCATCGCAACGGCGAGGCCTGGGGCATATTGGAAAAGACCCCCATAGCTATCAATTTCACCTGAACGCGTCTTTCTAGCTACCGCCAAGACAACAGTAAATGCCCCCAAATTCATGAACGCATAAATCGCCATATAGATCACGACAGCTTCGACCGCTCGTGCCGGCGCATCAGCAGCGACAGCAAATGGCACCAACATAAAGCCGCCCTGGGCAACGCCTGAATAGGCAAGCAAACGAACAATATTCGTCTGGCGAAGAGCGATGAGGTTGCCGATCGTCATCGTCAAAGCAGCGATCAACCAGAAAAAGGGTTGCACGACATCGTCGCGCCCAGCGAAGGCAACAAAAACAAGCTGTATTAAGGCCACCATGCCTGCGGTCTTAGAAGCAACAGCAAGGAAGGCAGTAACGGGTGTGGGAGCTCCTTCATAGGTATCTGGTGCCCATGTATGGAAGGGCACGGCCGAAACTTTGAAGGCAAAACCAATCAAGATGAATAGGATTCCGAGAATGGCGACTGGACTTGAATCAAGTGAGCCAAGTTCCTCCGCTATTGCCCCGAAAGCCGTCGAGCCTGCAAGCCCGTATACCAAGGACATCCCATAGAGCATGACGGCAGAGGCGAAAACCCCCATTAAGTAATACTTGAGTCCTGCTTCGTTGGATCTGGCGCCTCCTTTCCTCCAAGCTGCCAGCATGTAAGCCGGGATCGAAAGCAGTTCCAGGGCAACAAAAACGCTAATGAGATCTCGAGAACTACTCATCATCACCATGCCCAACAACGAGGTGAGCATGAGGGTGTAATACTCATTTTCGTAGTAGTCACCGTCTCGGATGTAGTCAACCGACATGAGAATTACCACGTAGCCCGATATTAGGAAAAGGGCCTTTAGGACAAGCGAAAAGTCATCTATGACGTAAGCGCCACCAAACATTGTCCGGTCAGTACCATCAAGCGCCAAGGTTATGACTGGAAGCAAAGTTGCAAGCAGACCTATGCCTGCCAAGGTGGGCATTGCTTGCTTCGATCGATCATCCCAGATGATGTCAACAACAGTTATCAGGGTGCCAAATGCAAGGAGCGTTAGTTCAGGCGCGAGGGCATGCCAATCAAGCGCAGGACGCGAGAAGGCGAGCAGAGCTTCCATCGTCAGTTACCGGCCGCAATCGCCTCGACGCTTGCGGTTATCCCACTCACTACGTCGTCAGTGACATTAAAGATTAAGTTCGGCCAGACACCAAATAGCACAATGCCAATTAGGAACGGCATCCAGGCAATCCATTCGTCGCGGTTAACGTCGGCTATTTTCTGCTCTGCGAATTCTTCAGTTGGTTCGCCAAAAGCTGTTCGTTGGTATAACCAAAGCAAGTACCCCGCAGCCAATACGGTGCCAATTGCCGCAATCACCATATAGACGCGGAAGACCTCTTCAGACAGACCGGCGCCTGGATTGTATGCAGACAGGATCGCTGGGAATTCTCCCCAAAACCCGGCTAACCCTGGCAACCCCAAAGATGCCATGGATGCAAATCCAAGGATCCAACCCATTCGCGGAGCAGATTTAAGAAGGCCTCCAAGGCGAGCGATTTCAAGCGTGTGATAACGCTCTTTGATTGATCCAGCGACAAAGAAAAGCATGCCGGTGATCAGGCCATGAGCAACCATCCCAAAGACAGCTGCGTTAATACCGAAATCAGTGAGGGTAGCTATTCCCAACATGACAAAGCCCATGTGAGCCACTGACGAGAAGGCGATAAGGCGCTTCATATCTTTTTGCGCCAGGCACCCCAATGCCCCGTAGATGATGCCTATTACCGCCAGAAGCCCTATCCAAGGCGCCCAAGCAATGGCTCCTTCGGGTAAAAACGGGATTGCTATTCGGATAAAGCCATAGGTGCCCAGTTTTAGGAGAACAGCCGCAAGAATCACAGAGCCGACGGTCGGAGCTTGTGTATGTGCATCCGGTAGCCAGGTGTGAAATGGGAACATTGGAACCTTTATGCCAAAGCCCATGAATAACCCTGCGAAAATCCAGACTTGTGTGCTCTTGATGATTCCCACGCCTGCAACATCAGTGAGAACTCTCATATCAAACGTCTGAAGCAACTGTCCCGAAGCATCCTTTGACAGGAAGAACAGGGCGAGAAAGCTAATGATCATCAATGCTGAGCCGAACAGGGTGTACAGGAAGAATTTGAGTGACGCGTATCGCCGATCTTCGCCACCCCACACACCAATTAGGAAGTACATGGGCAGGAGCACGACTTCAAAGAAGACGAAGAAAAGGATCATGTCTTGGGAAACGAACGAACCGTTCATTCCTGTCGACAAAATAAGCAACAGCACAAAAAAGGCTTTGGGGTTACCGGGATCAGGAATGTGATTCCAGCTGTAGATCAGACATAGGGGAACTACAACAAGCGATAACAACAGCAGGGGTAGTGAAAGTCCATCTAATCCGACGATGTAACGACTGTTTATGACATCAATCCAGCCTTTGTCGACCACGAACTGAAGCTCGCCGGCCGCACCATAGTCAAATTGGATCGCTATGTAAGCCCCAACAACAAGCGCTATCAGCGACGAACCCAAGGCAACTAATTTGAGCTCGGTTTCATAGGCTTTTGGGATCAACATGACGATCAGTGCGCCTACCAAGGGCAGGAACACCGCCAGGCTCAAGACCCAGGTATCAAATCCTGTCACTTCCACTGTGCTGCTCCTATACGACGATCACGAAGACTATGGCCAGAACGGCAGCTGCTCCGAAAAGCAACTGTCCGTAGTTCTGAACTTTTCCGGACTGGATAGAGCGAAGACCCTCACCAGAGGAATCCGCGCCGCGGGCGGCGGCATTGACAGAACCGTCAATGGCACCTTGATCGATCCACTTATACACCCATCGACCGACATCTCGAGCGGTTTCTCCGGCAGTGTTTACGGTTCGATCTATGACGTTCTGGTTGAACCTATTGGCCCATTTTGCGACTGGTCGTTTGACTGTCTCAACGATTACGTCATTGTAAAGATGGTCAAGATAATATTTGTTCTCAAGGATTGTGTATCCCCTTCGGGCGTACCGGTTGCGTTCGGTCAGACCATGTAATCCGATCCGTCGCCAGTAGTACAAATAAGTAATGAGTATTCCAGATACAGCTAGCGCCAGGCCTACTAGGGCCATCGTTAGGGACGGGTCAGGGTGCGAAAGCCCTAAGCCATTTAAATAAACTGAGGGTTCAGCGTAAGTTTGAATCCGATGGGCAAGACCTTCGAGTCCTATGGGCTCTAGAACGGGTCCTGGCAAGTTGAACGCTCCCGCAAGCACTGCCATTCCTGCCAGAATCCAAAGCGGAACGGTCATTACTTTCGGGGATTCGTGCGGGTGACCATGGCCACGGAATTCGCCATGGAAGGTGTACCAAATGACACGTGTCATGTATGCGGCCGTCATTAGTGCCACCGCACAGCCGAAGATGAGCATCAGCGGATAGCCATTTTGCTGACCTACAAGTGACCCCAATAAAATTTCATCTTTTGACCAAAACCCGGCGAACGGGAAGATGCCAGCGAGGGCCAGTGAGGAAATCACAAAGGTGCGATAGGTGTGCGGCATATCCTTTCTCAGCCCACCCATCTTGCGCATATCGAAAGTGTGATGCGCTGCGTGGCTCACTGAACCAGCTCCGAGGAATAAACAAGCTTTAAAGAAGGCATGCGTAAACAGATGGAATATGGCAGCGGTCCAAGCCCCGACTCCGAGAGCCATAACCATGTAACCCAACTGGGAAACGGTTGAGTAGGCGAGGACCTTTTTTATGTCCCACTGGGCAAATGCAAGCCCCGCACCGATCAGCGCAGTGAATCCACCTATGAAAGCCATGAGGTTTATCGAGCTGGTGCCGATTGAGAACCCTTCGTAGAACACTGGGTACAAGCGGGCGATCATGTAAACACCAGCAACAACCATGGTCGCAGCGTGAATCAACGCTGACACGGGAGTTGGTCCAGCCATTGCATCTGGTAGCCAGGTGTGGAGAGGGAATTGGCCGGATTTAGAAGCAACCGCTGCCATTAAACAGCAAGCGGCAACTAGCAATGCAAGGTGGTGAGCACCAGGATTGGTTGAGATCATTGTGTTGATCACATCGATGTCAAAGGTTTTGAAAGTCCCCCAGAGGACAATCATCCCGACCAAGAGACCCACGTCTCCCACACGATTTGTTAAAAACGCCTTTAGGGCTGCATCGGTGTTTGGTTTGTCTTCCCACCAATGACCAATCAGTGCGAAAGAACAGACACCTACTAACTCCCATCCCACAATAAGTTGGATGATGTTCTGAGCCATGACGAAGAACAACATCGCCGCAGTAAAAAGGCTTAGAAAAGCGTAGTAGTGAACGTACCTACGATCGCCTTTCACATATTCAGTGGAATAAATATGCACTAGGAGAGAGATTGAGGCGACCACCATCAACAAAAGCACCGTCTGGCCGTCTACGAAGGTTCCTACGGCAAAGTTGACGCCGGCATTGGACCACCAATCCGAGAATGTTGATATGACCGGGCGAATCAACGGACTTGAGTGACCTCCGCCATGGCCGTCACCAGCGTGTCCAGACCCTACGCCATGGTCATCGCCATGGTCATCGCCATGGTCATCGCCATGGTCATCGCCATGGTCATCGCCATGGTCATCGCCATGGTCATGGACTTGGACGATCGCATCTGGTGGCGGATTTTCTACCCTTTGGGTCCACTGAAATGCAGCGACAGCAGATAGAACCCAAACAAGCCCTAGCGCTGTTATGCCGACGATATGTACTCGGTCAGCGCCTATATAACGCTTTCCAAAAAAGAGAATTACGACAAAGGAAATCGCTGGGATCAGCGGAATAACGAAGGCGTTTTCTAGCATCCACATAGTTCTGCCCTATCCCCGCATCAAATCGAAGTCTTCGACATCGATACTGGTTCGGTTGCGGTACAGAAGAAGGACGATGGCCAGGCCAACGCCAACTTCAGCAGCAGCAACGGCTATGACAAACAGCGCAAATACTTGACCGGAGACAACGCCGTGTTGAACACCAAAGACAACCAAGTTGATATTGACCGCATTGAGCATCAATTCAATAGACATCAAAACCATGACGCCGTTTTTTCTGGCAAGAACTCCATATACGCCGACAGCAAATAGCACGGCTCCAAGAATCAAGAACTGGTTTAGTAACACATCAGTCCTTTCTCGCTAAAACGATCGCACCGATTAAGGCTGCGAGAAGAAGCACTGATACCGCCTCAAACGGGATGATATAGGTAGAAAACACTTCATCCGAAACGTCTGCAGTTCGGTAAACCGGGCCATCAGTAACAAGGCGATCAGAGCCAAAACCATTGAGCAAAGAATAAATCGTAACTCCGCCAAGAAGTGCGGCGACAAGGGCGGCTAGAGGCCACTGCTTGCCTGTCATTTCCATCTCATTCCCAAGCGGGGCTTTGGTTAACATGATGCCGAACAAAAAGAGCACCATCACTGCACCGATATAGACCAGAACTTGAGTGGTAGCTACGAATTCAGCTGTCAGGAGAACATAGAGAGCGCCGAGTCCAGCTAAAACCGCAACTAGATATAGAGCAGCATGCACGATGTTTCGCGTCGTGACCATCCGCAACGCAGAAACGATCACTATGGCGGAGAGAATCCCAAAAAAGATATTTTGAGCGACCATAAAGTCTTACCTCGGGACCTTTCTGACCGTCTGTTCAGAACCTGGTTCATAGTCAAGGAAGTCGGGAACTGTATCCATCCACTCACCTAATCGATCTTTATCGTGGAGTAGATCGGCAATCCGAGGCTCGCTGTATTCATATTCTGGTGTCCAAAAGAGCGCATCGAATGGGCAGACTTCGACGCAGATGCCGCAATACATGCAGAGTGCATAGTCGATATCAAATCGGTCGAGCATATTGACCGTGCGAGGTTTACCGCCTTCTCTTCGAGGTGGCGCCTTTACCTTGTGGCCCTCGATATAGATACACCAATCGGGGCAGGACCGCGAACAAAGCATGCAGGCGGTGCAGTTCTCTTCATGCAGAGCAATAACGCCTCGAGCCCGCTCTGGTGGTGCCTCTTTCTCATGGGGGTACTGAACAGTCACTGCACCTTTTTGAGGAGCTGGGATCAGCGTTTTCCATCCACGCTTCGGAAACAGCGTACGCCCAGCGGTTTTAGCTGTTACGCCAAGACCTTTAATCAAGCCAGGTAATTGCGGCATCAGAAGACCACCTTAAAGATTCCGGTCAAAACGATGTTTGCCAGAGATAAAGGAATTAATACTTTCCACGCGAACTTCTGCAGTTGATCTTCGCGAAGTCTCGGGTAGGTAAATCGCACCCAAAAAATGAAGAATGAGATCAAAAGGATTTTGCCGAGCATCACTCCCGGACCCAACACGTTCAGGATGTTGTCGTCAACGTCAAAACCGGGAATCCACCAACCCCCTAGGAACATCACTGATGCCAGCGCCGCAAATGCAAATGCTGTGCCGAATTCCGCCATGAAGAACAGTAGGAAACGGAATCCCGTGTATTCAATGTGAAATCCGCCCACAAGTTCAGTTTCTGCGACGGGCATATCAAATGGCGTCTGAGTTAATTCAGCTTGAGCAGCGATCATAAAGATCAGGAAAGCTAAGAATTGAGTGAAGATAAAGGGATTACCAATTCCGCCAAAGCCAAAAATTTCTCCGGTCGCTTGCGCAACCACTATCTCCTGCAAATTAAGTGTCTCGGCTTGGATCACAACGCCCATCACGGCGAGAATCAGAGGAAGCTCATAGGCGATTAATTGGCCGGCAGCCCTCAAACCACCCAACAGCGCATACTTGTTAGCCGAGGACCAACCCGCCATCAAGATTCCAAGAACTGACAGCGACGAAACAGCCATCGCGTAGAAGATCCCAGTGTCGAGATTTTCAACAACGGCATCAGGCCCAGCCGGAAGAATCACATACAAAAGAAAAGTAGAACCAAGGACTACCACTGGCGCCATACGAAATACTCGACGATCAGCCTGAGCTGGGTGAATATCTTCTTTCTGCAAAAACTTGATTGCTTCTGCTATCAGCTGAAGCGTTCCATACGGGCCTGTGTCATTGGGGCCTAGGCGACTCTGCATAAAAGCCATCATTTTGAACAGAAATAGATAGACCAAAATTAGCGAAGTGGTAGGAATTATCGCTAGAGCTAAACCGAGCTTGATACCGGTTTCTTGCCAGTAAGGAAGAGCAAGGAGTGTCGTCACCGGTCGATATCTCCCAAGATGAAGTACAGGGAGCCCAAAATAGTGATGACGTCTGGGACGTATACGCCCTTCATCACCCATGGAACAATCGAAATATTGTTGAAGCTAGGTGTCCGAATCTTGACCCGAAACGGCCCTAAATCGCCCTTACTAACGACGTAATAGCCCATTTCTCCGAGAGGATTTTCTGTAGACACATACGCCTCACCAGCCGGAACCTTAATTATTCTCGGAACTTTTGCCATGATCGGCCCACTGGGAAGTCCATCAAGAAGCTGGTCGACCATGTGAGTCGCTTCTCGGGTTTCTTGGAGTCTTACCCAATATCGAGCAAACGAATCTCCATCTGGATGTGTCCAGACACGCCATTCAATTTGATCCCAAGCCAAGCCAGGGTTCGCATCTCGACGTAAATCCCAATCAACGCCGCTGGCACGAAGGTTTGCTCCAGAAAGTCCGTAGCCAAGAGCTACTTCAGGGGGTATGACGCCGACGCCACGACAGCGGGCTTGAAAAATTTCATTGCCTACGAGGAGATCTTCCATCTCATCACAAAAGGTCCGCATTTTGACCATGACGGAACGAGTTTCTTCTATCCACCCCTTTGGAATATCGTCTTTTAGTCCACCAATCCGGTCAAAGTTAGGGTGGAATCTCCCACCGGTAACCTCTTCAATTTGGTTTAGGACACGCTCGCGATCTCGGAACGCAAAAAATACTGGTGTCAGGGCCCCAATTTGAACGCCCATATCGCCAAGGAACAACGCCAGGTTCGCGACTCGACTGAGCTCAAAAAGAATTGTTCTTATCCACTGGGCCCGGGGCGGCGCTTCGACTTCCATTAACCGTTCCGCAGCAAGAATGAATGGCACTTCATTGGCAAAACTACCTAGCCAGTCAATGCGGTTAATGAGAGTCGTGCATTGCGGATAAGTGCGAACTTCGCAAAGCTTTTCATAGCCGCGATGCATATAGCCCATCATTGGTTCAGCGCGAATAACTTGTTCACCATCAAGCTGGCAGGCGATACGCAGAGTTCCGTGAGTGGCCGGGTGTTGAGGCCCGATATTTAAGGTCATGTCCCCGGTGTCAAGCTCAACATTTACTCGAGCATCGGCAGCTTGAGAACTTATGTAAGCCATCTGTTCACGATCTGAGGTGGCAGTCATGAAGCACCCCCATTCGCCTCAAACGCCGCCATTACTTCGGCTTCGAGTTGAGCTTCAAGATGTTCAGGGATCTCTTCAATATCGACAACTCCGGGCCATGGTTTTACTTGTCGAGCAAGCAAAGGGAAGTCTTTTCTCAGCGGGTGTCCTTCGAATTCGGTCGGCAGATAAAGGGGCTGCAAAGTTGGATGACCTCGAAAGGAAATACCGAACATCTCATATGTCTCGCGTTCATGCCAGTCTGCGCCAGGGAAGATGTCACGAATGGTATCGATGGTCATATCTTCACCCACATCGGTTTTGAGTATCACCCCGACCTGTTGGCTAAGAGAATAGAACTGAGCCAAAATTTGGAAACGGCTTTCCCCACCCGCGTAGCCTGTCGAACTGTCAACTTCGACAGGCTCGTCATCTTCTTCGTCAAGACCACCATCAAACTCAGTATCTTCGTAGCGTCCTTCGGGGGCTATTTCCCAGTCAATAGCTGACAGGAAACCGAAGTATTCAAAACCTGCGGACTGCACTGCCCGAATCGAGTCCTGCCAACTCTCGCTCCTGACGCGCAGCCATAGGTCTTCATTGGGGCGAAGCTGCGACTCAACAAGGTCTTCTCCGAGGATTTCGGAGAAGGAAGTTATAAGAGCTTCTCTTTTCTCATCAACATCAACGTTTTCTTCCGGGGGAGTTTCGTCAGTCATCAGTTCACCCCTCTACCACTATGGGTGGACCCTGCCACTTCTCAGTTATGTCCTCTGCCTGGATGCGTTCTTGTAACAGAACGATGCCTTCTAGCAGTGCTTCTGGCCTTGGCGGACAACCAGGGACGTACACATCCACCGGAATCAATTGATCAACGCCTTTGGTGACCGAATAGCTATCCCAGTAAGGGCCGCCGCAGTTTGCACAGGAACCCATGGAAATAACGTATTTAGGCTCAGGCATCTGTTCATACAGCCGAAGAATAACTGGGGACATTTTGTCGGTGACAGTTCCCGAAATGACTACTAAGTCTGCCTGCCTGGGGCTAGCAGGGAACGGGATTACACCCAGCCGCATAACGTCGTAACGCGGTGATCCAAAAGCGGCACCCATTTCAATCGCGCAGCACGCAAGCCCCCACTGATATACCCAAAGTGAACGGGCGCGCCCGAAGTTAAGAAGCCAACTGAGTGGTTTTGGCATCTTGCCTTTTTCAATGAGTCCCATCTGTTAAGCCTTCCTCAAACCCATCTCAAAACACCCTTACGCCATGCATAGAACAAACCAAGTAAGAGAATGAAAATGAAAATCGCCATCTCAACCAGCCCAAAAACTCCGTAAACCTCAAGTCGAGTAGCCCATGGGAAAATAAAAACTGCTTCGACATCAAAGAGGACAAACAGGACTGCGAAGACGTAGTAGCGAATCTGGCTTTGGGCCCAGTCTCCGCCCACGGGGTCTACCCCGCTTTCGTAGGCAATCAACTTTTGCCTCGTGGGGCGACTCGGGCGCAGAATTCGGGCAATAGTGAGCATGGCCCCGGCCATAGCAATAGCGGCTACACCAAATATCCCGACAGTCAGGTAGCTCCGCAGTAGTTCCGACACAATTGTTGAGGCTAGTTAGGGGCTGCAGGACTTTCCAAAACCCAGCGCGGCGCCTCGTTCCGCGGGTTTCGGACGTAGTGAAAGTTATCGTGCTTGGAGCATAAAAGACGTGATTGTTGCCCACGATTCTTGTTTCTTCTCTCAAGAGGCTTGGAATGCTGAGTTAACACAGATTGGAACCTCACCCTCGAACCAGAACCGGGACTGCGTCTCGGGCAAACTCAATGAGAAATTGTGGCACTAAGCCAACAATAATCGTAAAGCCAACTGCGGCCAGCACCACGACCGAAGTAGTCCAATGCCATATTGGTCGTGGCCCTTCTTCTCCTTCATCTACCACGTACATGGCCATAACTATGCGGAGGTACATAAAGGCGCCGATAACAGCAGTCACCATCGATACTCCTGCGATGAAGTAGCTCTCGCTTTCGACCGCTGCTGCTATGACTTGAAACTTGGCGATAAATCCTGAGGTCGTCGGGATACCGGCTTGAGCTAACAAGAGCACAGTGAATCCAATGGCGATTACCGGTCGACTGCGGCCAAGGCCCGTATAACGGCTGAGAGGATGTTCGTCGTCAGGTCCCATCGCCCCCACAATGGCAAATGAGCCCAACACCATCAGCGTGTATGTAAACAGATAGAAGAGGGCTGCCGAAGTGCCCGTAGCACTTGCTGAATGGACGGCCACAAGTACGTAACCGGCATGGCTGACCGATGAGAACGCAAGCATTCGCTTGATGTCGGTCTGCAATATCGCCATTACTGAACCTATAACCAGCGTAATAACGGCTAACGCGCCCACTATCGGAGCCCAATCAACATCGTGGCTCGCAAAGGCAGCAAAGAAAATTCTTAGCAAAGCAGCGAACCCCGCAGCTTTCGCTATTGAGGCCATCCATCCAGTAACGGGGCTTGGGGCACCCTGATAGACATCTGGTGCCCAAAAATGGAATGGGGCTGCTGCGACCTTAAAAGAAAGACCCACGAGCAAAAGCGCCATTGCCGCCATTAATAGATGCTGATCTTGGAATACAACGGCATCAAGATAGCTACGGATATGGACCAGGTTCGTAGATCCTGTAGCTCCATATGTAAGCGCTATCCCATAGAGCAAGAAAGCGGAGCTAAAGGCTCCGAGCACGAAATATTTGATCGCCGACTCGCGAGCTTCTGATCGTCGGTGATGCATTGCAATCATTACGTAGATCCCAATAGATAGAGCTTCAAGCCCTAAAAACATCACTATTAAGTCATTGGCTGATGCCATAACGATGGCGCCAGCTGCCGAGCACAAGAGCAGCGCATGAAACTCAGGCGGGTCCATCTCTTCACGGTCTAGGTAACCGTGTGAAAGTAATGCGGTAGTTGCTAATCCAATCAAAATCAGCACTGTAAAAAAGATGCTGAACCCGTCAACTCCGAAAGCCGAGGCAATCGATGATGACGGCCCATCGGCCTTGACATCGCTCCAGAGACCGAGAGCTACCACAAACGAGGTAAGGGCGGCACATAGTGTGGTGACAGTTGTAAAGACAGTCGACGCTCGTTGCGGGGCAAGTGCACTAACAAGGAGAACAGCTAGCGCTGCTCCTAGGAGAATAATTTGTGGCAGTAAAGCCCACCAATTAACTGATGGTCCTACGAAACCAACGAGCTGCAGGCTTCCCATTAGTGGTCGTCCTTACTTCCATGGTCTCTCTCTACAACTACGGGAGCGCCAGGGTCAGGTTGGACATAATCGGAATGGTCTTCAAGATGTGAAATGAGATTGTTAACAGCTGGTTCTATTCGCTCTAGAAGCGGTTTGGGGTAGACGCCAAGAAAAACGATCCCTACTAGGAACGGAGTTAACACCAATCCCTCTTTGAGACTGAGGTCGGCAGTTTTCTCATCATCTGCAGTTGGCTCACCATGAAAGACCCTCTGATAAGCCCAAAGCAGGTACAGAGCTGCGAGAATTACGCCGGTTGCCGCTATGACCGTCCACCAACGTCGTGTTTCGTAGGAGCCGATTAGCACAAGGAACTCACCTACAAAGCCGTTCAATCCAGGCACACCTATCGACGACAGCATTGCGACGGTGAAAAAGCCGGCAAAAATGGGAGCCGCAGATTGGATGCCACTGAGTTCTGATATCGCTCGAGTTTTTCTTCTTTCATAGAGCATGCCAACCATGAGGAATAGTGCTCCGGTCGACAAACCATGATTGATCATCTGCAGCACTCCTCCTTCCAGGCTTTGCGTGGTGAACGCAAAAATGCCCAGCACTATAAAGCCCATATGGGCGACTGAGGAGTATGCAACGAGTCGCTTCAAGTCTTTTTGCATGGTCGCAACAATTGCGCCGTAGATCACTCCTATAACACCCAAAGTGGCCAGTGTTGGGGCCGCCCACACAGATGCTTCGGGGAACAGGTAGAGGCCGAATCGCAGGAGCCCATAGGTTCCCAATTTAAGCATGACCGCGGCTAGGACCACCGAACCAGCGGTCGGCGCTTGAGTGTGAGCATCGGGCAACCAGGTATGGACTGGGACGACAGGCACTTTGATCACGAATGCGAGGACAAAGGCTAGAAAGCAAAGGCGGGCTGTGTTTGTAGAAAGTGCTTGCCGTTGTGCCAACTCAATGACGTTAAACGTTATGTCTTGGCCGCCCGAGCTCAATGTAGCGACACTGATAATCGCGACGAGCATGAGCGCCGAACCAGCCATTGTGTATAGAAAGAATTTGGTTGCCGCATAACGCCGGTCGTCGTATCCCCAGCCACCAATCAGCATGTACATGGGAACCAAGACGATTTCGAACATCACAAAAAACAGGAATAGATCAAGCGCCAAAAACGCCCCAAAAGAACCAGCTTGCAACAAAAGTAGCCATGCTGTGTATGGCTTAGGGTCGTGGTGCGGGTCAACTGCTATGAGAACTATTGGAGTAATTAGCCCAGTAAGAACGACTAGCCACAACGAAATTCCATCGACTCCTACATGCCAGTTGATCCCCAAACTCGGAATCCACGACTGAATTGACTGCAATTGGAATCCTGGATCTTGAACCGAGAACTCAGCCATGACATAGAGCGAAAATGCTCCGGCTATAGCCGCAAAAATAGCTCCAACCGGACGCATCAACTCGGGCCGACTGTTGGGCAGCAACACCACTACCAAAGCCCCTACGACAGGGACGATAATCAACGCATTTAGGACCGGAAAAGACGCAACGCTCTGGGCTGTTAGTAGTTGCATCACAGCAGTAGCCCCCATGCTAAGAGCGCAATTATTGCTAGAGCGCCAACCGCTATTCCAATGGCGTAATTGCGCATATATCCGGACTGAGTCGGCTGTATTAGTTGACCAAATTTCATTATCAGACGGCCTAAGCCATTAACCGAGCCATCAACTACCGAAGAATCGAAGTCGGCTGTCTTTTGGAAAGCAGAAGTTCCAGTACCACCAACTACTCGCGCGTATGTTGCATCTACATACATCGCGTTTTCGAGGAATTCAGGTTCTAGGCGATCTGTGGGAATTCGTCGGGTCAGCCAACTGAGTATCGCGATCGATATGCCGATCAGTCCAGCCACAACTGAAATCACGGCCAAAGCTATCTTTGTTGCGGTTCCTGAGCTGAAGTGGTGAGGATGATGGAAAATTGGTTCCAGAAAATGTTCTAACACGAGCCAGTCTTTGACGAGCGGCAAATTGATGGCCCCGCCAACTACTGCGGCTCCAGCAAGCAAACACAACGGAGTCGTCATCGTCCACGATGATTCGTGGGGGTGGACGTCTTCTTCCCAATTCTGTTTTCCAAAGAACACCAAGATGACTTGGCGACTCATGTAATAAGCCGTGAGTAGCGCCGTGACTAAGCCAACAAACCACAGCAAGGGTCCAATATTTTTTTGTTCCCAGGCAGCTAGTAATATTTCATCTTTGGACCAGAATCCGGCAAACGGCGGAACGCCTGCTATTGCCAACCATCCGACAATGAACGTGCCTGCCGTTATGGGCATGACTGCGCGTAACGCCCCCATCTTTCGCATGTCTTGCTCGTCGTGCATTCCGTGAATCACTGAACCTGATCCCAAGAACAACAATGCTTTAAAAAATGCGTGGGTGATCACATGGAAGATCGCGGCTACGTATGCACCAGAGCCAATAGCAAGGAACATGTATCCCAGTTGACTGACAGTCGAATATGCCAAGACTTTTTTGATGTCATGTTGGGCCACTGCACATAGCGCAGCAAACAAAGCGGTTGCGGCACCGACGACTGCGATAACCAGCAGCGCATCGTCAGTAAGAACGCTATTCATGCGAACCAGTAGATAGACCCCGGAGGTCACCATCGTCGCGGCGTGCACCATTGCCGAAACCGGGGTTGGTCCTTCCATGGCGTCGGGTAACCACACATAAAGCGGCAATTGAGCTGATTTGCCTGCCGCAGCGACAAACAGAAGAAGCGAAACAGCTGTGCCGGTTGCTGCCGACATCGCAGGGGAGTTAGAAATTTCTGTGTAGGTGACAGTACCTAGGGCCGACCAAATAGCGAATGTGGCGATCATGAATCCCCAATCCCCTACTCGATTGGTGACAAAAGCCTTTTTGCCCGCTCGGGCCGCACTTTCTCGTTGGTGCCAGAAAGAAATAAGAAAATAAGAGCAGGCTCCGACGCCTTCCCAACCAAGAAAAGTAACTACCAAGTTGTTGCCGAACACCAACATAAGCATCGAGAACAAGAAGAGGTTTAGGTATAAGAAAAATTTTGAAAACTTGGGATCTCCATGCATATACCCGATCGAATAGAGATGAATTAATGATCCGACCCCGGTAACAAATAACGCCATGGTTATTGAGAGGGGGTCGACCAAAAATCCTGCTTCAACTTTCAACGACCCTGCTGGAAGCCATTCGAAAAGAATAAATTCATACGAACGATCGCCTGCGTGCCCGTCTCTTCCCAACAAGCCCACGAAAACCGCCAAAGTTGCTAGGAACGATCCCCCTGCTGCGATTGTCGCTATCCATCCTGATCCCGGTTCGCCAACTTTGTGCCCAATCAAAAGCAACAAAAAGAAGCCCAGCAGCGGAAGAGCGGGAACAAGCCAAATCAGTTCAACCACGACTTCACCCCTTCAATGCCGAAAGGTCGTCTGCTGTCGCACCGGGTTGACGACGGAGGATCGCTACGACTAGCCCTAAACCGACAACTACTTCAGCTGCAGCGACCACTAGGACGAAGAAGACAACTGTTTGGCCTCCAATATCATCGAGTTGCTGGGCCATTGCAACGAAACTGAGGTTCACGCCATTCAGCATTAGTTCAACGCACATCAGCATGACCAACGGGTTTCGACGAATTAAAAGTCCTGTTCCTCCAATTACGAACAACATGGCACCGAGGACGAGGTACCAGCCTGTGGTGATTTCCATCAAGCTTCATTCCCCGGTTCAGGTGCAACACCTACAACGTTCTTTGGTTTGCGTGCGAGGACGACGGCTCCGATAACCGCAATCACCAACAACAAAGAGGTCAGTTCGAATGCGTAGACGTAGTCAGAAAATAATGAACGCGCTAAGAGTCGCACATTTTCATCTCCTGTTGCCGATCCGCCTATTGCTTCTGCTCCAGTAACAGGTTCTTTAACGACCATTACGAGCAAAGCGAGTATTGCAAGCGAGCCCGCAGCGAAAACAAGGGCTGCCCATTTTTGGACAGGTAGAACTGATAACTCTAGGTTTTGAGCTCGATCGACTCCTAGCAACATGATTACAAATAAGAACAGGACAACGATCGCTCCGGCATAAACGATGACCTGAACCGCAGCAAGAAAGTGGGCCTCTAGCGCTACAAACTGAACCGCTATTCCAAATAATGTCATCACCAACATCAATGCTGAGTGAACTGGATTGCGGGCAAGAATTACTCCCAGAGCTCCTGTCAGACATATCGCTGCAGCGAGGATAAAGACAACGGTGTCAACCATTAATCAACATCCTCCAACTGATCGTGTTCGTGAGCCAGAGTCTCGGGTTTTTCATCACTAGCTGAGTCGTGTTGACCTAATTCAGGGTCTCTAGTCCCGTAGCCAAGTTCGCCGCTCCAGCCAACTCGATTTTCATAGTCAGGATTCCCAGCCGAAGCGGTGGCACGCATCCAACCGGATGTGGCTAAATCATCACCTTCATGCCAAAGTTCCCATGGTTGGCGCTGAGGCAAACCATCGTCTCCCACTACTAGCTCGTTCTTTGTGTAAATCGCGTCTGAGCGATTGGCAAAGCTGAATTCAAAGAGTTTCGACTCGGTAATTGCCTCGGTTGGGCACGCTTCAACGCACAGATCGCAATGAATACACCGCAAGTAATTGATCTCATATACGTATCCGTAGCGCTCGCCTGGGGACACTGGATCTGATTCAGAGTTATCTGCACCTCTGACGTATATGCATCTTGCAGGGCATACGCCAGCACACAGTTCGCAACCAATGCATTTTTCCATGCCATCTTCGTACCGATTGAGGACATGTCGACCGTGGAAACGTGAGGGCTTTGGGCGTTTTTCTTTTGGATATTCAGTTGTAACTCTCTCTTCAAAGAGTTTCATGAAAGTGACTTTGAAGCCACCGAGATACCCCATTACGCCTCCTCTAATTCATCTTGGAAAGCGCGATCTCCAGCTCGAAGTCCCGCTAGGAGAAGGGCAGTTCCAATAGCCAATGCAATGAAAGCCGCACCGTAGGTTGCTATCCAATTCCAGTCGTTAGCCGCTCGGAGTTCTTTGAGGCTGATGAACATCAGCCAGAACAGAATTAAAGGGATAAGCAGTTTCCAACCAAGGTGCATCAGTTGGTCGTAGCGGAGTCTGGGAAGGGTCGCTCGAAACCAGACGAATACGAACAAGAAGGCTAAGACTTTGAGGAGGAACCATACAGTTGGCCAGAACCAAGTCATTCCAAACAAAATCGGTCCGGCGGGGCCTCCAAAGAACAAGGTCACCATGATCGCCGACATAGTGATCACATTCATGAATTCTGCAAGGAAGAAAAGGGCGAAACGAATTGACGAATACTCCGTGTGAAAGCCTCCGACTAGCTCCTGCTCCGCCTCAACTAAGTCAAATGGCGGCCGGTTAAGTTCAGCCGTTGCTGCAATGAGGAATACGATGAAGGGAACAACTCCCGAAGACAAAACGAACCATCTGGTGATGCCACCTGCTTGAGCGGCGACAATGCCATGCGTAGAGAGAGTTCCTGCCAGGATTACAACTACGACCGTAGCCATTCCTAGAGCTGCCTCATAAGAGATGGCCTGTGCCGAAGCGCGCACCGACCCGATAAGTGGATATTTTGACCCAGATGCCCATCCCGCGAGCATCACTCCATAAACAGCGATTGACGACATCGCGAGCAGCAACAAAATGCCAATGGGTGGGTCGGCTACTTGGAGATACGTCTCTCGACCAAAAATCGTGACGGTTCCTGATGAACCGCTACCGAATGAGCCGCCGATAGGCACAACGGCGAACGATAAGAATGCCGTGACTGCCGCTATGTAGGGCGCAAGCCGAAAAACTAAGGGGTCAGCATTTTCTGGACGAAGATCTTCTTTGAAAAAGAATTTCACGCCGTCAGCAAAAGTTTGTAATAAACCCCATGGGCCCGCCACGTTGGGACCAATTCGGTTCTGCATGTCCGAGATCAGTTTTCTCTCGAACCAAACCATAAACATAGTGGCGACAAGCAAAAACGTAAAAGCCACCAGCACTTTGGCCGCCATAATTCCAATGTCGACGAGGTCAACCCCATCAATAAAAAGCGGGTCCCCCGTCACAACGTTTCAATCCTGATGTCATTGATCACAGCAGTAGCATCTATAAAACGATTTGCTCCTACGCCCGGTTGGTTGAATGGCAGTATTGCGGTTCCCCGTTGAACGTTGTCATCGGCTGTTACTGTCAAGTTTTCGGTGGCTCGGGTAGAGATGACCCGAACTTCAGTACCACTTGGTATACCAAGTCGTTGAAGGTCGTTCGGGTGAACTTTGATACTGGGTGATTCTGCCAGGTGTCGAAGCGACGGGCTTTGCTCTGTGGTCGTTGCTGCGTCCCATAGTTTGCGGCCGCTAATAAGCCGTAAACCATAACCGTCAGCAACGGGTGTGTCTTTCGGGACGGGCAAAGCAAGATCTATCGAACTTTGTTGAACCAAAATTCCTTCGAACATTTCAGAACTCTGCACTCTTTCTAGAGTGATGCCGGCGTGGCTAGGTGCGACTTGTTCAATTTCGCGCCAAATGTCCTCTTTGGACGTTAACTCCAAGTCGCCACCCAGACGCCATGCCAGTTCTGTCGCGATCATCCAGTCATCGCGGGTCGACCCTGGGGAAGTAATTTTTTGAGCGACTCGACTGATACGTCCTTCAATATTTGTTGTGGTGCCGCTCTGTTCCCCATACGCCGTCGCTGGCAAAACAATGTCAGCTTGTGCCACAGAAGAGGTAGCAAAGTTATCGATTGCTATAACTGTTTTGGTTTTTTGAATAGCGTCCGCCGCCAGATTACGATCAGGGAAATCAGATAGAGGATCCGCTCCCAAAAGAATCAAGGTTTCGATTTGCCCTGCAGCTGCGGCTTGCAGCATTTCAGAAGTCCCAAGACCAGATTTTTCGGGGATCTGCTTCCATTTCTCGGTAAGCGATGCACTGGGATTGCTGATTCTGGTGCGGCCGGGGAGAAACCCCGGAGCTAGGCCCATATCTAATGCTCCACGAACATTTCCTCTCCGCACTGCGACTAAGAACGTGGCGTGCGGCAGTTCAGCCTGGATTACTGCAGCGGTAGCAACCGCCGGGTCTACTGATTCAGCAACTGATGACCGTCCTAGAATCACTACAACCGAGCCATCGGAAAGTTGTTTTGCTAGCGGATCATCGCTGCTCAGCAATTCGCTGAGAGTTTTTGCCGCCTCGCCTGTCTGGCAACGGATTGAACGCTGGGCGTACGAGTCACTTCCAGTCGTGGCAGCTCCTATTTGAACTACTTGGGTTCGACCCTTTGTAGCGGCGCCCCGAAGTCGAAGGTGCAGTATCGCCAGTTCCTCTTTAAGGTCTGGACCAATTACTAGAACTGTGTCTGCCTCGCATGCATCTGCGATCGTTGCAGGCGGAAGACCTAATACCAATTCTGCTGGGAGACCATCACCTAATTGTGCATCAACATTGTCAGTGCCAATCACGGACCGCGCGAATTTTGACCAGGCGTATGCATCCTCATTTGTCAATCGCGAGCCACCAATAATTCCCACTTTTTGAGGGCCTGCGCGACGGATAGCTTCAGCTGAGCTTGCTAGTGCTGAACCCCAGTCAGTTCCTAGTAGTTGTCGTTGGTTATCTGGGTCTCGAACAAAAGGAGAGGTAAGACGCTCATCACTGTTGACGGCCTCGAAGTTGAATCGCCCCTTATCGCAAAGCCAACCATGATTTACCGACTCTACGTCAACGCCAAGATAACGAACGAGTTCGTTTCTCGACGACTGGACTGAAATTCGGCAACCCATCGAACAGGTCGTGCATGTTGATTCGTTCTCTTCCAGGTCCCATGGGCGCGCCTTAAATCGATAAGGGGCTGCGGTAAGGGCTCCAACGGGGCAGATTTGAACAGTGTTCCCCGAGAAATAAGAACTAAATGGTTCGTCGGGGAATGTTAATACTTGAGTCGAATTTCCCCGCTCCGTGAACTGAATTAGCGGATCACCAGCAATCTCGTCGGCAAATCGGGTGCAGCGGTCGCAAAGAATGCACCGTTCACGATCTAGGTGAACTAGATCCGAAATTGGGATTGGTTTTTCGTAGTGACGTTTTTCCTCAATGAACCGTGATTCGCCAGGTCCATAGGCAAGCGTCTGGTCTTGGAGCGGACACTCGCCGCCTTTGTCACATACCGGACAGTCCAACGGGTGGTTGACTAGGAGGAACTCAAGAATCCCTTCTTGCGCTCTTTTCGTATCATCCGATTCGGTATCAACGATCATTCCCTCAGATACTGGGACCATGCATGATGGTTGAAGCATTGGACCGCGGCCCGTATCGACATCAACTAGACACATGCGGCACATACCGACGGATGACATCCGCTCGTGGTAACAGAATCTGGGAATATGGACTCCCGCGCGATCAGCAGCCGCAATGAGCATCTCGCCCGATTGCGCTTCGATTTCAGTGCCGTTAACTGTGACGGTGACTTCAGTTACATCTTGCTCAGACATCTACGGCCACCTCAATCATCGTTCTGGTTTCGTTACCAGCAACTTTCGCCTCAAATTCTTCCCGGAACAGAGTTAGCGCGGAATGAATTGGGGCAAAGGCAGATGGGCCAACAAAGCAAATTGTGGTCATCCGATAAGGAAAAGGAACAGCCTCAATACCTTTGTCCGGTACCGCCGCATGAGGGAATTCGCCAGGGCAGATTGTTTCTCCAACCTCAATCAATAGTTCAAGGTCTCGCGCAGTTCCTCGACCTGTTACAACTCTGCGAAGTATCTGTTCAAGCCAAGTCCCACCTTCCCGGCAAGGTACGCACTTACCGCATGATTCGTGGGCATAAAACTTCGTCAAGGTGAGGGCAGCAGCGGGAATATCAGTAGTTTCGTCCATCACCATGATCGCGCCGGACCCCAACATCGACCCTTGAGGGCCTACTTGGCTAGCTTCGAATGGCAAATCAAGTTGGTCAGGAGTAAACCAAGGTGCCGAGCCGCCACCAGGCACAAACGCTTTCAATTGGTTGTCATCTCGGATCCCGCCACACATGTCGTTGCCGTATAGCAAGTCGCGAAAGGTGGTCGTTCCGTTAACGATTTCATACACGCCTGGTCTCTTAACATGACCGCTAACTGCGACCATGCGAGTTCCCGGGGAGCTTTCAGTTCCAATGGCCGTGAATGCATCTGCACCATGCTGGACGATCCAAGGCAGGTTGGCCAAAGTCTCAACGTTGTTAACGATTGTTGGTTGCCCGTAGAGACCTATTGAAGCAGGAAAATATGGCGGTTTTAGCCGCGGCATCCCGCGGTTTCCTTCGAGGCTTTCGATTAGCGCTGTTTCTTCACCTACTACGTAAGCTCCTGCGCCCCAGTGCAAAACGATGTCAACGGAGAATTCGCTTCCCAAAATGTTCTTTCCCACATAGCCGGCTCCATAGGCATCATTTAAGGCTTGAGCGACGCGTTCTTGCGCTACCGCCATTTCACCTCGGATGTAGAGGAAACACTGACTGAGGCCAACCGCGTAGCAAGCGATCAGGCATCCTTCAATAAGCTGGTGGGGATCCAATTCCATCAAAAGACGGTCTTTATAGGTTCCGGGCTCGGACTCATCGCCGTTGACAACTAGGTACCGAGGCCAAACACCCGGCGGGCAAAATCCCCATTTAACGCCAGCGGGAAATCCAGCACCGCCACGGCCAAGCAGAGTTGCATCTCTAACTTCGTCGTGGACCTCTTCCGGGGTCTTTTTCAGAGCTTTCTTTAGGGCCTGATAACCATCTGTTGCTTCGTATCGCTCAAGCGTGTGCGAGTCCTCATAATCGAAACGAGCTGTCACAATTCGCGGCGTTTCATTAGCAATGAAACCCGGTGCATGGGCGATTGGAGTCCCAGTCATTTCATTCACTAGGATCCTCCATCTTCACTGAACCAAACTGGCGCGACCTTGACGTCTTCAGGGGGTACAGCACCCACGGATCGATCTTCAGGTATATGTTGGCGAATTTGCGACAAGACTCCATGGTCTGGAACGTCATGATCCGACAGGGCAAGCTCATCAATGAGTTCATCAAATTGATCTGTAGTAACTCTGTATTGGTGTCGATAGTTAACTTGTAGACAAGGAGCTTCAGTACACGCGGCCTGACATTCCGCGCCTTCTAAAGTGAACAAGCCATCGGGAGTGGTACTGCCAGATTTCACGTTGAGCCGCGACTCAGCGTGTTTCATCAAGTCACCCGCTCCCATCAGTGCACATGACATTGTCGTGCAGATGTTGATCACATATTTTCCAACTGGGTGGCGTTTAAACATTTCGTAGAAAGAACACGTGCCGAGCACTTCTGCGCTGGTGGTACCCACTAACTCACCTATCTGCGTCATCGCGTCATCTGTGACCCAGCCTTCTTGTTCTTGGGCTAAGTGCAATAGAGGAATCATCGCCGAGCGCGGTTTGGGATAGCGCCCGATAATTTCTTCAGCTAGAGCCAAATTTTCATCAGTAAAGAAGGTCATCTATCGACCTCTCCCATAATTGGGTCAATCGATGAAATAACAGCAATAGCGTCAGCCAGAAGGCCCCCATGCATCATGTGCGGGAGGGTTTGTAGATTTACGAACGAAGGCGCTCGGATGTGCATTCGCTGCGGTTTTGGTCCACCGTCAGATATCAGATAACAGCCTAATTCTCCCCTAGGAGACTCGACAGATGTGTAAACCTCACCTGACGGAACTTTGAAACCCTCAGTAAAAATTTTGAAGTGGTGTATCAAAGCTTCCATCGACTCGTCGATACGAGCTCTCGGTGGAGGAGTCACTTTCCTGTCCTCAGTTCGATACGGGCCGTCGGGCATCATTTCTATGCATTGCTCCACAATGCGCATCGACTCTCGAATTTCGTTAAGTCGTATTGCATAGCGGTCAAATGTGTCACCGTATGTGCCAACCACAATGTCGAAATCAACTTGGTCATAGGCCAGATACGGCATTGCTCGACGCAGATCCCAAGCGAAACCTGTTGACCGCAAGATGGGGCCAGTGGCACCTAAAGCCAGTGCTTCTTCGGTTGTGATAACTCCAATCCCCTGAGTTCGTTCCCTCCAGATAGGTTGCCCAGTCATGAGAACATCGAATTGTTCGAGCCGTTCGGGCAGCACCTCAAGAATTTTTTGGATGTCTTCCCTCCACCCATCTGGCAGGTCTGCGGCGACGCCACCAGGTCTGATGTAATTGTGGTTCATTCGCAAGCCGGTGACCTTTTCGAAGAAACGAAGAACTTCCTCACGTTCTCGCCACCCGTAGATCATCATGCCTACAGCTCCTAGATCCATTGCGTTAGTGGCTAGGAACAAGAGGTGCGAAGACATCCGATTCAGCTCACACATAAGCATTCGAATCCAAGTTGCCCTCTCAGGGATTTCGACTTCGAGCAACGCTTCGACTGCCAGCGAAAATGTCAACTCTGTGAACAACGGCGCTGCGTAGTCCATTCTGGTGACGTTTGTCGGCCCTTGCAGGTATGTCAGGTCTTCCGCAGTTTTTTCCATGCCTGTATGCAGATAACCGATGACTGGTTTCGAACGCAGGACCGTCTCGCCTTGTAATTCCATAGTCACGCGCAGAACGCCATGGGTTGATGGGTGTTGGGGACCCATATTGATGATCATTCGTTCGTCATCGGGGTCGACAACAGAGGCCCGTTCTTCTGCTTCTGACTCGGACATTCTCAGAACAGCGTCACGATTTCGGAGATGATCTAGGGTGGTCACCGGCCATCTACCGCCTTGAATTGGACCGGAATACGTCCCAATGAGAAGTCTTTGCGTAACGGATGTCCTTGCCAATCATCAGGCAAAAGAATTGGACTTGGATCAGGATGGCCTTCAAATTCCAAGCCGAACATGTCGTTAGCTTCTCGCTCCATTGCTTCCGCGCCTGGGTGAATATCTGTAATGGTCGCAACAACTGGGTCGGCCTCGGAAACTTGGAGTCTGATTCGGATTCTCCGAGATCCATGGACATCAAGCAGATTAACTACGAGTTCGAAACGTTCTCCTGAGATAGTTATTGGCAATGATCGAGTTTCATTTCCTAAATAATCGGCCCCGCAAAGATCAATACATACGCCGTAGCCTTCGTCCTTCAAAGTTTGGACAAGGTCGTGGTATCCGTCTTTAGTGGGGTGAAGGACAGTCTGACCAGCCGCCGATGTCACAGCTGATCCATGAAGCATTTCGACACTTGCTTCAGGAATTTCGGGTTGCTCTGATTCAGTTTCTTCCTCGACCGCCGGGGATAAATCACTCATATAGATCCCCAGTTTTGATAATGACAGGCGCTGGTTGACCGTCTAGCGCCGCTTCCGGCCCAAGTTCGATTTCCGCTCCGCGCCCTGTTTCATCGCGCCTCTGAGTGAGTTCACCGGTGCGAATTTTTTCGTGCAACGCGAGAATCGCATGCAGCAGCGTTTCTGGTCCTGGCGGACAACCTGGCGCATAAATATCTACCGGTACTACTTGGTCAACGCCTTGAACAATCGCATAGTTATTGAACATGCCACCGCTAGAGGCACATACACCCATGCTGATAACCCATTTGGGTTCCATCATCTGGTCATATATCTGTCGCAAGACAGGCGCCATTTTCTGACTGACTCGACCTGCAACAATCATTAGGTCCGCTTGTCGAGGTGACGCACGAAACGTTTCCATCCCGTAGCGGGCCATGTCGTAGTGCGCGGTTCCAGTAGCCATCATTTCTATCGCGCAACATGCGAGGCCAAAGGTCGCTGGCATCAGGCTTCGTCGCCGTGCCCATTTGACCAGCTCTTCTATCGGGGCTGTGATTATGTTGTGGCCAAGCCCAGCGAGTCCATCATCGCCAAGGCCTAGCTTGTGTTTGATATCTGAAAGGTCTGCCATTACGCCGCCTCGGAATCATCAGCAGCGGTCTCAATCTCGATACGGCCCTCAAGGCCGACCTTTCGAATTGTGGAGGTGGTAGTCCGTTCGGGGCTAGTTGCCGGAGTTATTAATTGCCGACCTGGTCCCCAATTAAGGCCACCTTTTGCCAGTTCGTAAACAAATGAAAGAAAAAATATGCCAGCAAAGATGGTCATAGCCACTAGCCCGAACAGACCTAATTCGTCGTTAGCAACCGCCCATGGATACAAGAAAACGATTTCAATATCGAACATGATGAACAGCATGGCAACCAGATAGAACTTCACTGGGAATCGTTCTGGTATCGCTACTTGTTCTGTAACGCCACACTCATATGCTGACCTCTTTGCAACGGTGGCTCGTTCTGGTGCTAGTAGGCGGGAGGCAACAATACTAAGCAGCACAAACAGAACTCCGAGCACTCCTAGAGTTAGGACCGGGAGATACTGCTCCATCTAAATTTACCCCTTCCCCTGATTCAGTTCCCCGCTGCTTCTCGGACAGCCCATACGGCTTGATCTCGTCGGTGGAGGTGATAACAACCTAAACCAAAAAGCAATCCAGAGAAGATAGCTACAAGTGCTGGTCGCAGCCTGAGATTGCCTTGGTCTCGGACCATTACAACGGTATAAATCGGTGCTGCCTGATCTAGTTCCGCGACAGGTAGCAGAACCTTTCCATCTGCCCCCAATGTGTTCGGGTCAATATCGGCGGTAGGCGTGTAAGGCTGCAGTTGCACAGCGGCATAGTGAGGCCGGCCTCTACTGGGAATAAAATACTGGGTTAAAGCGTTATCTGGGATTCCAAGTGGCCGGTAGCGTTCTCCGCCGACGCGCATGACCCTATGAACTTGATAGTCAGTAGCAGCATCAAATAGACAGGTGTTCACTGTCTCAAGACGACGAGGATCACCAGCGCTGCACACAACTGCCGCATCTGCAGTCGCTTGCGCGTCAGCTTCGATTACAACTTGCCAGCCGCTGGTTGGTTCACTGGCTAGATCGTTGTTTAGCTCCTGAACTAACTCAACAGGGACAGCTTCGGGATTTGTGCTTACGTGGGTCACTTCCCAAGCCGGGCCGTGCCCAACCCATCCGATTCCGAAAAACCACCAGATGATTCCCATTATCAGGTTCCATCCCCACAGACCGGTCCACGCGACAAGAAAACCAAGTCTGACGCCAAGGTTGGTTGCGAGAAGTAGATACGTCGATCCGCATAAGACAATGATGCTGAGCAATACCGCTAGATAACCGGTAAGGACTGGGTCCCACCCCACTACAGCGACCAAATTCATTGCTCGTCCTTTGATGTATGCAACTCGGCAAACTGAACAGTTGATTGCTCTGCTGGATCTAGGCCTCGCTCATACTCCGAGATTGCACGGAGCTCGTCTTGAGTAAGAATTCGCCCAAAACCAGGCATGCCGTAGTTACCCAACCTTGCAAATTCACCATATGCGACATTGTCAGCTGCGCCCGAAGTAAGGAAAGCAATTTGATCTTCAATGTCCGGGAACAAACGATCGAGGCTTACAGCGTTGAGAGCCGGGCCATATCGTCCCGATCCTGCAGGTCCGGGCATAACTTCCACTACGCCACCATTATTTGGCAGTTGAGCTGGACCTCGCGCCGGCCATCTCGGAGTGTGGCAGCGAGCACAGTGAAGTTCAAATAAAACTTGTCCTTCGCTTTTTTCCGGATGGGCTGCTATTTCTTTTTCCTTTGCAGCACGTGCTCGTTCAGCGGCTTCCTCGTCTGGGATTCTTTCTCTCCACATCCACGCGATGAGATTGTCGACTTCTTGAGAAGTCAGAGGTCCACCACCAGGCAATCCCCACGCCGGCATAACCCCCCGGCCATAGTTCAAAATCTGACGAACTTCATCGACTTCATCTAGCTTCTCCGCATCGGTATCGAAGCGGGTAAAGACCGTGTCGATCGCTGGAGCGCGCCAACTCGTTTTCACAATATAAGTGTCCTGGTCACTGAACTGGTTACCGATATCAAGGACGACGGGCGCGTAGTTCGCTCCACCCATGTCGGCACCATGACAAACGACACATTCAAGTTCCTGCGCAAGCCGCTCACCGGCAGCAGCGGCTCTTTCACCGAAGCCTTGTTCGGCGCCAGCGCGGCGGCCACCTTCTCTCAACCAATAGATAGGAAGTACCAGCGCGATTATGAGAAGCATTAAAACACCGAATGCTTGAACTCTTTCGAGACGACTTCCTTCAAGAGTTTCATCATCTGGCAATGATCCGCGGTTTGCAGCCAACTCAATTTCGCTGCCTCGTTCACCTTTACTCCGTCGGATATTGACGAAGACGTATATTGCCCAGCCAACAACCACAATGGCTAAGAGAACCATCGCGATCGAGCGTTCGGTTGTGGCGGCGTAAATCATCTTTTGGTCACTCCCGCCGCGATGCAGTGATTTGAGAAGACAGAGAATGTATTCATCAGGCGCAGTGGGGCCCTTCTAGGCCTTGACCTGTCGTATCTGTACCAATTGGAGGCCCTTGCGTGGGGCTTCCTGTGTCAATGACAACCTTGTCTCCGTCAATAATGACTGGGAATCGGTCCATACCTCTAGGGGCCGGACCAACTTTCTTTTCGCCAACTCGATTGTATTGAGATCCATGACAAGGGCATTCAAACCATTGAGAGGTGGCACAAGATGGAACTTTGCATCCGAGGTGAGGACACTTTTGCCACAGAGCTACATAACCCATTTTAATGCCGTCTAGCACAGCTCCCGAATAAACCGACTCGGCTGCTCTTTGTGTCGCTTCATCCATTGGATAAGGCTGCAAATAGGTTTGTGCCTCAGAGAAATAAGAAAATGTAACGGCCGGTGATGATGACGCGATGACATCATTAACAGAGGAAATTGTTCCAATTTTCACCTTGGATCCAAATCCCCCTGTGGGACGCGGCCATAGAAAGGCGATGTTGGCAGCCCCAAAAGCAGATAAACCCATGGTCATAAGGGTTATTGATGCTCGATTTAAGAATTGCCGCCTGGTCACCCCTATCTCTTCAGGGTCAGGTGGGCTCCAGATTTCAGGTTCAGTCGGCTCCGGGACTGCCACATCACCCCCGACTCTTGCTAGAGCTACTGAACGTTCGAGTTCTTTGGCCTCATCGCTAACTGGGGCGACCGTCAATGATCCAGCATCTCGCTTTCGGGTCTCACGAGACAACTGGCCTAGCCCCTGCACATCACTTTTGCGCAAAGATGTGAACCCCACCAATGCCGCTAAAACAACAAGCACAGGGATAGCTATGGCGATGATTGTACCGCTGGACACTGCGCTGCTCCTTAGAGGTGAAAGATGCCGTGGAGTCCTGTATCCCACGGGTAGGTGAAGTTGAAACCTTGGCCCCTAAAGAAGGAACCAATAATTACGAGGACCGCCCAAAACATCAGATGCATTGTCTGCATTGAGATTGCAAATTTGCGATCTTCGGGGGCGTTTGAAGGATTGCGATCTATGTAAGGGGCAAAGCCCAACAACACCAAAACGATTCCAGGCAGAGTGACGCCCGCGATCATCGGATCGAACATAGTAAGTAGCTCTTGCAGACCTAGGAAATACCAGGGTGCTTTCGAAGGATTCGGAGTTGCATTGTGGTTCGCATACTCCAGCAATGGTGCGTTAATAAATAACGAAAAGACGAGTATAAAAGCGGTCAAGAACAGCGCCGCCGTGAACTCCGCAGCAAGGAGATGCGGCCAGACGTGCACCTTGTCACCCGGATTGGCCTTCACATCCTGGATTGAGCCCGACTTAACTACCGTCAATAATCTATGTGTGTTGCCGCTCGGTCCTGCCATCGCAGGTGGGGCAATAGTAGCTACCCCGCCACCTGTGGCTGCAGGGGTTCCTCCCTGTTGGCTCTGTTCGAGTAAAGAACGCGGGATAGTTTCGCCGTCGTCGTCGGAATCAGCAGCGGTATTACTGACGGGGGCTGAGCCTCCGTCCGCTGCCGCTTTGGCTTCTTGACTTCTTTTTAATAAGTGTTCAGGAATTTCAGTCATGAGATTGCTTTCAACCGCCTATCTATAGCGGTCCGGAGATTCCGCCATCTTTGCGGACTCTCCAGAAATGAATTGCCAGAAAGATGACAAGGACGAACGGGAGCATCAATACGTGTAATACGTACCATCGGAGAAGGGTTTCAGCACCGATTTGTTTACCTCCCAAGAGGACAAAGCGAACTTGGTCTCCGAATACCGGAGTGAAACCCATCATGTTTGTACCGACCGTTACAGCCCATAGAGATAATTGATCCCAGGGCAGCAGATAGCCAGTAAACGAAAGTAGAAGCGTGAGCTTTAAGAGCATCACGCCAACGATCCAGTTGAACTCGCGAGGAGCTTTGTATGCACCATGGTAAAAGACTCTCGCCATGTGCAAGAAGGTAGATAGCACCATCAAATGGGCGCCCCATCTATGCATGTTGCGAACAAGCAATCCAAAGCTCACCTGTGTGTGTAACGACTCTATATCGCTCCACGCAGCCGCAGCTGTCGGGCGATAAAAGAACATGAGGAAAATGCCCGTAATCGTCAACAAAATAAACAAAAAGAAGCTGAGTCCACCAAGGCAGAGCGTGTAGCTGACTTTCACTGCGTGACGCTTCACCTTCACAGGGTGAAGGTGATACAGGACGCTATTCATGATCACATAGGACCTGTTCCTAGGGCTGTCGGTGTAACCCTTGCGAAAAATGGAACCTGGGCGAAACACAGACGTCCAAAACTGGCTGTCTTGCATCCAATCAGCAGCGGCGCTAGCGCCTTGTTGAAGTTTTTCAGGCAGCGATTGCTTGGGCTTTTCGATCATATTTTTTGCCATCTAAATTCCGCCTATTCCTCAGAGTCGCATGCCGTAGGCGTAGCCGTGAGTGTGAGTCCGACCGTGGGTGTCGCCTTCAGCGGGGGGAGTTTCAACTACTTTGCCCAGTGTTATGACGCCGGTAGGGCATCTATCAACGCACAAAGCGCAGCGAGTACATACGTCGTCATCAATTATAAAAATTGCATTATCTGCTGGATCCAGGCCGGGGAGGTCTGCGTCGATAGCTTCGTCAATCGCCTCTAAAGCTACGTAGTGAATACACTTCCACGGGCAAATATCGACGCAACCTTCGCATTGGATGCACTCGGATTGATCAATATTGATGAATTGTTTTGGTTTTACCGCCGCAGCAAGATAATCGGCGTCGACTGTTTGCAGCACATAGTCGTCTACGAACCGCGGCATTGGCGGGTTGGCCTCAGTCTTTGCCATATCAACTGCTCTTCATTAGTGGTCGACCAAAATCTGACACCGGTTCCACAACCGGTTTTTTCTCATCTCGTTTCTGCCACCAAAGCCACAGGAATGGAAGTCCTGCCAAAGCAACTATGTGTTCGATAACTACAACGATGTCAGAAACCTTCTTTAAGTCCATCCGCATCGGTGGGAACGTAATTGGGTTTCCATCGAGGAACTGACCCTCGGTGAAGAGCATGCGCTCAACAGACCATCCCCATTCATTATCAGTGAGACGAATCCAACGGTCAGGCACAACTCCAAACACCATGAGAAGGAGCATGAAAACAAATGCTGAACCGAGCATCGCTTCGCCCCAGGATGTGGGACGGTCAATGGGCCGACGGCGTCCGTAGGCAACGATTCCGTACACCATAAGACCCGTGATCATTATTGATGTCACAAGTGCGACCACTGGCCCTCCTATCTACTACTTACTATCAGTCCGTGCTTACTGAATATTGGCCAGACTCCGAGGAACCTGGGCCTATGCAAATCCACATAATGGACTTACGTTCAAACCTATCGGAGTAACGCCCGGATCGGTCTACGTTTTACTACGCATTCACGACGGATTCGCAACTCACGAACGCCTTATATGGTGGCACTCGCGAGCAGTGAATGCCGAACCCAAACCAGGATTTTTTTTGAGAACTTCATTCCGAGTACAACTTAGGCAAAAATCGTCTGCCAAACTTGGCCTCCTACCCCTGCTAGCGCCTATCTTTGATGAGCGCACGCATCTTATTTATGTAACAGTAAAATCCGCAATGCGGGATTACCGGTTGGAATCTCGCGGAGGACAAAGTGACCGAAGTTCCCGAGTATCTATTTGAGCGTTCCAGACAGAGGCGGGTAGCGCTGGGCCTACTTGAAGACGATGGCGGTGGCGGAGCTGTCGCCTCTGATTCGGCAGACAGTGGAAGCAGCGGAGTTAGTTCCGGACCTAGCAGTGCAGATGTAATTGCTGCAGCTAAGGCTGATGCCAAGCTAGAGCAAGTTACTCATACAGAGATAGAACCGGAATGGGTCACCGCTGCTAACACCAGAACAAAAATTCCCATGTGGGTTTTGCCCATTATGTTTTTCTTGCCGTTGTGGGCATTTGTCTATGTCAAAATGACCGAACCCCCACCAGAGCCTGTGACAGCTATGACTGAGGGTGCCGCAACTTATGCTGCGCAGTGTGCCAGTTGCCACGGTGGCAACGGAGCTGGGAGCGAAGGCGGAGGAGTTGGACGCCCTCTATATAACGGCGAAGTCTTATTGACCTTCCCGAAGCTGGACGCCGAGCTGATGCTTTGGCTTACCGTCGGTTCTGAAGGCATCGGTATCGGAAATCCTTATGGTGCAACTGATAGACCCGGAGGCGCCCATATTTCAGGAGAAACCGGCGCAAACATGCCTGGATTTGGCGGGGTGCTCACCGAGTACAAGATCTATTCGGTGGCCCGTTATATTCGCGAAGTATTAAGCGGAGAGACCTTGAGCGACGACGAAATAGCTGTTCGTGATGCCGAATGGGAAGAGTTAGGCGGCGGCAAGGACGTTAGCGGAGGCCACGGAGGCGGCGGCCATTAGTTCCAGCGTTGCAATATCGGCCTGATCAGAATCTAAGAACGTCAAACTGGAGCCGGAGGAAATGCGCTAATGACAATGCGTCTTTCTACAGAGGTCCTGGTAATCGGGGCTGGACCTGCCGGCACGTCAGCAGCTCATTGGGCCGCGAAATCCGGTCGGATGGTTGTGCTACTTGAGAAAGAAACGATGCCTCGTGAACGGGTGTGCGGTGACGCGTTAACACCGAAGGCAGTTGGCCATCTAGCTGACATGGGAATTGATGTCACCAACGAGAACTTCCATCAACATCATGGATTACGTATGACGGCCCATGGTCAAAGCATCGAACTCCAGTGGCCTACAGACCATGACCACCCAAGTCACGGTTTAGTGATTCGACGTCACACGCTTGACAACTTTCTGGTCCAACATGCCGCTGATGCCGGAGCGCAAGTCTGGACCGGTGTTGAAGTTACTGAGCCAATAATCGAACACGGCCATTTACGTGGCTGTCGGGCAGTCGGTTTGGGCCACGGGAGTGGTCCCGCTGGGGAAATAGAGGTGAGGGCTCGATTTGTCATTATTGCGGACGGTCCGCTCTCTCCTTTTGGCAGAGCCTTAGGGACCGCCCGGACGAGGACCTACGCTCAAGGTGTCGCCATGCGGGGTTATTTTCCGAGCCCCCGTCATAGTGAAAACATCATCGAGTCAGTTTTCGATCTACGCGACAGCGCCGGCCATCAGCTACCGGGCTATGGATGGATATTCCCGGTTGGTGATGGGACCGTGAACACAGGTGTCGGATTATTGAGTCACCATCACGGAAACGACCCCCAATCTATTCGTGAATTATTTAACAAATGGATCCGGCAAATCCCTGAATCTTGGGGGGTTCACATTGATGACATTGAAGATGAACCAAAAGGAGGACGGTTACCGATGGGCGCATCGGTTCGTCCGAGATCAGGGCCTAACTGGGTCGTAGTAGGCGATGCGGCCGGAAGCGTAAATCCTTTTAACGGTGATGGTGTCGAGCCAGCTTTGAGCAATGGGCGGCTAGCCGCCTCTGTCGTCCATGACGCACTTGCGAAGCGTGATGGCCTCGAGCTTCGCCGCTACGAAAAGCAACTTACCTCAAGCTACGACCACTACTACCGACTGGGAAGATTGGTTACTGAAGCTCTGGGTAAGCCAGGCTTGATGAGGCGCCTTACCTTACTTGGCATTCAATCGCGAGTCCTGACAGAACTCGTGATGAGAATTTCAACCAACTTGGTTAATAACGATGCAGGCGGCACAGAGTCTGTTTACGAAATTGGCAAAGTACTTGCTCGGCTGATTCCTGATCGCGATTAGTCGTTTATCGCGAAGACATTGACTTCACTGCAATCTCGGATAGCAGAGTCAGCTGATATTTTGTCAATTCGGATCATGGAACACTAAATCGAGCAATTGGTCGGCGGGCAGATCGTCAAGTGACTTGTACCGGGCATAAGCACCAGAGAAATTTAAAGATTCAACCAAAGGGTTCGGCACAACAATGGTGCGGAGCCCCGCAGCTAAAGCAGCCTTCAATCCGTTCGGACTGTCTTCCACTGCAACTGCAGAGCCTGCTGTCACACCCAAAAGTTGCAGTGCACGAAGAAACACATCGGGAGCAGGTTTAGAAACTCCAGCCACATCATCTCGACAAACAACATAAGAAAAGCTTTCAAATAAGCCGACGCGCTTCAGATGCTGGTCCACCCAACTATGAGGCGAGCTTGAAGCCACGGCTGTCAAGATTCCGAGTTTCTTGGTGGCTTCAAGTAATTCCAGCACTCCGGGCAGTAACGGCTGGCTTTCGGTTAATTCATCTTTAATTCGTTGACGCTGCTTCATCACTGAATCATGGTCTAGCTGCGTGCCAAGCCGATTCTCTAGTTCTTGCACCCAAGCGGATTTGCGATCAGTTCCCATTCCCGCAAGCCACCACTCCATAGGAAAATCAATTCCGTAACTAGCCCAAATTTGGGCCGTTGATTCATAAGCAGGACTCTCGGTGTCAATTATTGTCCCGTCGAAATCCATAATTAATGCCCTTGGTTCCATAGTTAAACCAGGACTCCAATCACTGCTTGGAGCAGGCCTTCTGTCGACTGAGATTTCGCAATTCCCGAAACTTCTAACCCTTGGACCCGACATTCTTCTGCTGTTGTTTGTCCAATCGCAATGATTTTGGATGCTGTAAGGCCTCGTGTTTGTTCTAAGTGACCCTTTACAGCCGAAGGTGAAGCAAAGATCACAACATCTGCTTTTATAGCTCGCTCGACTAAATCATCCGCTAACGACGGGAATACGGTTCTATAGGCAACGACCCGGTCTACCTTCCAACCTTTACTTGTGAGAATGTCGGAAAGTTCAAGCCTGCCATCGGAAGCCATCGGTATTAAGACTCGATCATCAGACGCAGGGGCAGGGAATGCTTCCGCTAGTGAAAGTCCGTCATTGTTACTCGGTACCAGATCTGGTTCACGTTTCAATTCAGATAGCACCTTAGATGCAGTAGACGGACCAATCGCCGCTAATCGCAGGCCATCAAATTTTCGCAGAACACCACGTCGCGCTGCTCGAGCCATTAAGGCGGAAACAGCATTTGAGGATTGGAAGGCGATCCAGGAAAATCTCTCGAGCCTAAGGAGGGCATCGTCTAAAGGTTGGCCTCCATCCATCGGCGGGACTATGGCAATAGCCGGAGCTGGGACAACATCGGCACCTTCGCAGCGCAGAGCTGAAATGAGGTCACCACTCTGGTGAGACGCCCTCGTAACTACCACCGATTTCCCTGCGAATAAATCAGTGGTCAAGAGATGTTTCCACCCTTGTCAAGCAAGTTGTAGCCTCCGCTCGCCAACAATTCTTGGGCTGTTTGGGCGCCTAACATAACTGGGTTACTACCCCGATGCTTTGCCCGCAGTACCGTGCCCCCATCAAGAGAAGCTAGAACCGTTTCCAAAAAAAGATCATCTCCGCTTCTATAGGCATAGGCGCCCACTGGGAGTTCACACCCGCCGCCAAGCTCTGCCAGATACGAGCGTTCCGCAATAACGCACGTACCGGTTAACTCATCAACGATTTTTGTTAGCAAAGCGAGTGTTTCAAGGTCATCTTCTCTGCATTCAATTGCAATTGCTCCCTGCCCCACTTGCGGAATCATTTGATCAGATTCGAACACATAGTCCGCTAAATCTGACATTCCAAGTCGATCAAGGGCAGCTTTCGCAACTACTACTGCGTCGACATCCGCGCCTTGAGCTATTTCAATCCGGGTCTTTATGTTTCCGCGTAGGCCAACAAAATGAAGATCTGGCCGCAAGTCGATCAATTGCACTCGACGACGGGCGGACCCGGTGGCCACAACCCCGCCTTCCGGGATTTCTTCAAGCGATTTCCCTATAAGAGCATCTCTCGGGTCCCCTCGTTCCAGAAACCCAACAAGATTTAGTCCGTCAGTTGGTCTGGATCTTAAATCCTTTGCACTGTGGACAGCGATATCGGCTCGACCCTCAAGCACTGCTATCTGGACTTCCTTTACGAAGACTCCTTCGCGATCTTTATCACCTTCTGTAGAGACGAGCAGAAAATCAGTGTCGACTCCCTTAGATTTCAAGCGCGACGACACAGCTTCTGCCTGCCAACGAGCTAGAGGGCTTGAACGTGTAGCGATAATCAATGAAGCCCTCGCTTGAAGGTCAACGGAGTTCTAGACCGAGTGTGCAAGATAACAACCTTTTGTTCAGGAGAAGACTTGCTTCGGTGCAACATTCTCGCAGCGTCGCGGACTTGTTGCCACTTCAGAGGGGAGGTGCACAGAAATTTTTTCCGGTCGGTTTATAAAGATATAGATAGCAACTGAATGGTTGCCGCCAAAATAATGACTAACAGCAAAGTGGTTAAGACCAGTGTCGTGGCGGGCCTCACGTAGCTTCCCGCAACGTCACTTCTGCCCCAACCGAAAGCCCGTTGGGGACTATTCCTTCTTGCTGGCCAGTCGCTATTGCCAACAAGCCATACTCATCGTCGACAAGCGCTAATTGTCCAGGGTTAACATCCTGTGGGTGCTGGAGTCGGACTACCCGCCGATCGTCACCGAATTCCAGAATTATGACGTCTCCTAAACCAGACAACGTCTCTCGATCGATATTAAGTTGAGCTGATCCTTGTCGAGTACAACGAATTACCTCTGCCGAGATCGCACCGTCATCCTCTGTTCTTGGCATAGGTATCAAAGACGGGAGCAGGCGGCTCGGGTCTATCTGTTGACCTAGTTCCACAAGTAGGCCTCCCGCTGCAAGATGTCCTATTACAGGGGCAATGATGTCGCGTGCTGGATGTATTACTCCCGGCGAAGCATTATGAAGATCTTCGTTTGTCAGCTGCACTGCCTGGCTGGCTCCTCCAACGACGGCCACAGCGGCGCCAAGTAGACCGTTGTCTGGTCCGACAAGGATTGATTGACCTTCGCCGACTTCGACAGCTATCGCAGGCCTCCCTGCAAGATCACCCACGGACGCTAGTAACAGCCCTGGCGATAAATAAGGGACGCTTCTGGCCAACATCAGGGCGCCCCCACGAATATCGTTTGGTTCGATGTTATGGCAGAGATCTATGACCTTTGAAGACGGGCTCAGTTCGTGCAATATGGATCGCAGCAGTCCTACGGATTCGTCGTCCGTGCCTAAATCTGTTACGCAAGTAATCGTTCCGAATTCTGACATATTTTAGTTTTGACCTAGTTCCTGAGAGCGTCGGCTAGCTGCTTCGATCGCTGCAGCGAAAGCAGCTCGAAGCCCGTGGTTCTCCAGTTCCCTCAACCCGGCGGCAGTGGTTCCTCCCGGCGACGTAACGTCGGCCCTTAATTCGGCAGGCGGTTTCCCTTCCGCCAGCAATTTCGAAGCACCGAGGAGAGTTTGAACGGCAAGATCTGTCGACACCGTTCTGCTGAGACCTGTCATTACTCCGGCGTCAATCATCGCTTCCGCCACCAAGAAAATGTATGCGGGACCAGAACCTGAAAGGCCAGTCACCGCGTCAAGAAGCTTTTCTTCGGTACGGACAACAGTCCCTACGGCTCCCAAGATTTCTTCTGCCCAAGCTAAATCTTCGGCGTCGGTATTAGCGTTACCGGAAATGGCTGCGGCACCCTCCCCTACCAATGCTGGGGTATTAGGCATTGCTCTAACAATAGGAATCGCTCCTCCAGTTGCCTCACCAATGGCAGTTAGTGTCACTCCGGCAGCAACTGATAACAGTCGATTAGTCCCTACTTCTGCAACCTGCGAAGCAACTGTCAATACAACATCAGGTTTCGTCGCGATTATTGAACCTTGAGATGGTTCGATTCTGTCAGATACCCGCACACCGTAAGTTTGGGCGAGTTCTTCAGCACGGCTGGCCGATGGTTCAACGACCACCACGCTTTCAGGTTTATGCCCGTTACTCAGTAACCCACCAAGTAACGCTGCTCCCATTTTGCCGCCGCCAACAATCAGCAGTTCAACCATAAAGACCACGGTAGCGGCCGGCTCTGCCAGCCACTCGACTCTATTTACTCTGCCTTCTTTTCATTCTCATTTTTCAAGCGGTTTGCAAAACCCATTTTGAGCGCTGCACGCCAATATCGTTCTACATACTCCCATATCGAACCAAGGATTCTGTCGAGCTCATCTTCATCTACAGCATGGAATGGCAGCTCCCCTGTAAGAAAAATCCCCTCTTCGGGGCCAATCCCAAATTGGGCTCCAACCAGGTCATAGTTTCGTCGAAGCAGAAGTTCAAACAATTTTTCTTTGTTGTCTTCTGGGTAAGGCAAAAAATAGGTTTCGTATTTCAGCGTTCGTTGACCAAGAGTAAGCCACACAGTTGTGACGTCGCGTTCCTCCCCTTCGAGCCGTGCGTACCAGCGTCGCTGGATATCTTCGTCTCGACTTACATCTAAGAGGATCGGTAGCTTTTCTTTTTGTTGTCGGAACCACTCATCAATTATCTGCTCGAGTGCAGAAAGTTCTTCCGGTGTTGCAACATCACGTGTCACCCGCAGAAAACCAGTTCTTTAGATGTCAGCCGGCTAAAGACTTCTATCGCGTTAGCCGCTCCAAGGTCCCAACTATTCAAAGAGGCACGTAACGCCCCTTGCCGTCCCATTTCAGACCGCATTTCTGGGTCGTCTAGCAACTGATCTACGGCTGCAGCGAAACGCCCTGGATCTCGTTCATTGACTAAAATTCCGGTGACGCCATCCGTCACATTGTCTCTGAGACCACCAACATTGCTAGCTACGACCGCTGTACCGCACGCAGCGGCTTCGAGGGCGACGAGGCCGAATGATTCGGATCGACTCGGCACTAAGCAAACGTCAGCGGCTCGATAATAAGTGGACAGAGCCTGATGCGTTTGAGGTTCGACGAAGATAACGCGGTCATCAAGCCCATTATTTTTAATTCGCTGTTTTAGATCTTTATAAGTTTTCGGACCTTCGTCACCTGAAAGACCTCCCACCACAACCAGTCGCGCCTCTCGACTATTACTCAAAGCGAGAGCTCCTATTGCGACATCCAATCCTTTCAGGGCCTGGATGCGTCCAACAAAAAGCAGCACGGGGTAATCACCTAGGCCAATTGCTGTCCGAGCAGAGCTCAAAGCATTCGGATTGAAAATTTTGCTGTCCACACCCGGAGTCAAAATTTCAATTCGGTTTCTGGGAATTCCGTACAGCGATGTCAGTTGGTCAGCCTCAACGCTTCCTGACGCAAATACAGCGTCTGCGCACCCAATGACCAACTCTTCAGCCCTAATTCGACCTTCGGGCTCCGAGTCACCGGCAATGCTTTTGATGCGACCTAAAGTATGGAAAGTAACGGCAAGCGGTAAATCAAATTCGTGCTTTAGATGATGCCCTGCTACGGCAGACAGCCAGTAGTGAGCATGGAAAGCGTCGACAGGTCGTCGACCCAAGTATGCAGCAACCCCCTGCGTCCATATATCGACAACAGCTGGAAGATCGGCTTTTTCAAGTCCGTAAGGACCAGCTTCAATTTGGATTACGTTAACCCCGGTCTCAAGTTCCACCATCTCCGGAACATCTGGATTTGTCCGACGAACGTAGATATCACACTCGGTACCTTTGTCCGCCATCGAAGCAGCTAACTCACGAACGTAAACATTTAAACCGCCACTATCGCCAGCACCCGGCTGGTCAAGGGGCGAAGTGTGCATGGACAGAACGCCTATTCTGCGGATAGGTCCATCAGACATGGGGAGGAATTCAGCTTCTGTCACAAGTGACCAAGGTATGTCACTAGCTGCAACTACTCCACTCGATTCTGAATAGAAACGAATTTAAAGCGCTAAAACCACAACTGCTGCTGTCCAGAGCGGCGCAGCCAAAGCATGTGAGGCGTGCAGTAAGTCCCTTTGTTCATCTCGAACTATTAGCAGTTGCGTTGCTAACCGTCCCAGCGGAATGGCGATACCTAGCACGCAGGCGAACAGCCAATACTGCTGGGGGGATATCGGCGATACCGAGATTTGAATGGAAGTCCATAGCAATACTAGAACACCGCACAACGCTGCTAAGGGGGCCAACCGGCGCTGCAATCCTCCACCGGCACACAGCTTCAGACCCAGATCATGGAAGTAAACGAGCACTAAGAACAAACCGACTGATGACGGGTCCCGGACAGCCAAAGTAGTGAGGCTTGAAGCAGCGAGGCCTGCAGGTAACCAGACCTTTGCGACCCTCGCTGTTTGAAGTAACAAGGAATTTGACCCCCTGTTATCTATCGCTGCGATCAAAGGAGTACTAATAATGGCTGCTGTTACAACTAGCGTCGATAAACGAAAGTCGTTAAAGAGCCCGCTATAGGCAACAAGCAAAATAAACGCTGAGGGTGGAAGTCGTTCGAAAAAAGTGGGTCCAGCCAAACGGGCCGCCATCAGGACAGCGGCAAGCCCTATGGCCACCCCAAAAACAACAGCACCTATTCGTAGAAGAATTATTAGTCCGCATAATCCAGCGGAGTAATAAACAAAAGAGCCCTTACCTAGACGATAAGCGGCAACAAAGATATCCCGCAAATTGTCCATCAACCGCCCGAAACTGGCGGGAGTACCGCCACCTCATCTCCCTCTGAGATCTGGGTATCTCCCTCGACCGGTTCTCCGTTCAGCCACACCCGGCTTATGGACAACATTTGGACAAACTCAGGCCCTAGATCGCTTTGCGCTTGGGCAAGTAGATCCTGGACCGTATTAGCTTCATAACTAATTGTCCCGGCTCCTGCAATTTCTCGAGCGCCTGCGAAAAGTCGGAGCGTTACCTTGGCCATTCATGGATCCTATCTTCGGTTGGCATAACGCTTGCCTCTGAAACCACTACCTTCTTGAAGGTACTTACGAGAGAGATCGATACCTGGTGGATTTACTTATTCTTCGACATGGTCAATCCGAGTGGAACGCTCAAGGGAAATGGCAGGGTCAAGCCGATCCACCGCTAACTAAAGTTGGGGAAAAGCAAGCGAAGGCGGCTGCTCAAAAGCTTCTCAGCGTCTGCAAGGGTTTCGACAAAATTGCATCTAGCGATCTACGCCGAGCTCGTCGCACTGCTGAGATCATCGCTCAAGTCAATGGCGGCGATGTAAGTGTTTATAAGGAATTTAGGGAACGCCACGCCGGAGTTTGGCAAGGGCTAACACGATCGGAAATCGAAGCTTCCTGGCCTAACGCTATTGCCGACCAGCGTTGGCCGGAGGGTTACGAATCAGATGACTCGGTGATTCAGAGAGTGGTGCCCTGTTTGGAACGATTAATTGAAAATAATAAAAATGTTTTGCTAATCGCTCACGCGGGCGTGATTCGGGCGCTAGATCGATTCACCGATGCAGAAGAAGCATCGATTACAAACAATCTTTCGGGCCGATGGTACCGGCTCAGCGATCAACTAATCCCTAGAGAATCCGCAGATTTTTCTGAAGAGGTTTTGGATCAATACATGGAGTGATCAATCTTCATATTGGTTTGCAGAATTTTATATTTTGCTAATCCATGACGCTGCTGCGGTGGGATCTATTCCATCAGCGAGCGCACTCAGGGTCGACTCGACCTTTGAAAACTCCACCTCATATTCGTTAAGTTGCGATTCAATTAAGGGAGTTCGTGAGTCGGCCGCCGTGTCCTCATTGTTTTCCACCCTTTCAGTTTAGATTCAGGCTGAGGCTCAACGAGTCATTGATAATAATAATCCTGAGGTCTTCCAGGTTCAGTTCCCCTAAGGCTTCGTGGTGAAATTCCATAGGCGCGAACCGTTTCCGTTGACTTGTTTCAGCAAGCGCGACTGATTGAGTGCATTAAGTCTCTGGTTGCACTCAATTCGTCATGGTCTTTACTCGAGCAAATCGGGGCTGCCCTCTTCTCTTCGTCGGTAACTTTGTGCCGCTAACCCAGGTTCGATCAGCACGTCAGGACTGGAACCGTTGTCCTGTCGTAGAATTACTATTTGTGGATGAGATGGAGTGCAGTGCTCTCGAAAACGAATGGGAGTCCCCACCTAACCCGTTAATGCACCCGCCCTGTCTCTGCCCAAAATGCAAAGTTGAGCCCCTCGAGTTTGAAAATTTACCTGGGAGGCTTCGAGCTAGCGGTATGCGACAACGCCCCCTAGTCGAATCGTTAGAACTAGGGACTGAAGGGCAAAACATTCTTTAGTTTGATTCATTTCTTTAGTTTTGTTGGGGGCGACATTCATCTGAATCTTTACCCAGATACTTATGCGCGAATTAGAAATGACCGCCATTGGCGGAGGACCTAGTAGGAGACCACCGGTACGATGATGGTGGGCCGCTAGCTCATCGGGTAGAGCAGGGGACTTTTAATCCCAAGGTGCCGGGTTCGAGCCCCGGGCGGCCTACGTTTATCTAGCAATAGCTGCCGTCTTGGCACCAGTAAGTTCGACAAGATCTTGCAACTCAATGCATATATTGAGCCCACGTCTTCCGCCACTGCAATAAAGCGATTCGAGCTTTGACGCAGATAGGTCTATGACGGTATCTAGGGCAGTTCGAGTTCCTAAAGGACTTATACCGCCTCGGATGTAACCAGTTACGCGCTCAGCTTTTGCTGGATCGGTCATGGTCGCGGTTTTGTAACCTAAAACTGGAGCGACAGCCTTAAGGTTTAGTGTTTGCGATACGGGGATTACCGCAATTGCACAGCGGCTTTCCGATGGGCTACCTAAATCGATGACAAGGGTCTTGAAAACACAATCAACTGGCACACCCAAAGATTCAGCAGCTTCAAGTCCGAATTGCCGGTTACTCGGGTCATGCTCGTAGTGGTAGACGCCAATTTTGATTCCAGCAGCCTCAGCGACGCGAATCGCAGGGGTCATGTCACCTCACGCTTTCTGCAGACAACTCACTGGACAAGACGGATGCTATTGCGACGCCTTACCCAGTATGCGTTATCAACTTCGTCAGCTTCATGCCGGCGCCGGCGCGACCGAGCTATAGCAGCGTGGCGTCGAGCTGATGTTTCCATAACACTTTGACGACTATGCCGTTCAGCATTTAATTCACGTATCCGAGTTTGGGCTTTAAGTCGGCTCAAATTACTGACGTCATTCCCGGTCGTTCTTTGCTGCTCACGTGATGTAGTCATCTCCATAGATCTAGCTTCGCAGAGGGGAAGGACACCCTCGGATAAGAATTAACGTCCGGAGTGGCCGAAACCTCCCAAGCCTCTTTCAGAATCGTCTAATTCGACGGTTTCTTCCCATGTGACCTGTTCAACTTTTTGGATAACTAGTTGAGCAATCCGATCTCCTCGATGAACCTCATACGACTCGGTCGGGTCGGTATTTATCAATAAAACTTTGAGTTCATCGCGGTACCCACTATCGATCAACCCCGGGGAGTTGAGACATGTGATCCCATGTCTTAAAGCCAATCCACTCCGTGGTTGAACGAATCCTGCATAGCCGGGAGGAATGGCGATCGCTATACCTGTGCCTATCAAAGCGCGCCCTCCTCCGGGGGCAAGAGTCATGTCTTCATTAGCTAAAAGGTCTGCACCGGCGTCATCTGCTTTCGCATAATTCGGCAACGGCAGATCGGAGTTAACGCGCTGGACTGGGATTACTACCACATCATGACTCTATGCATAGTTGGCCGTTAGTGCAGCCACCCTCTTTGGGCGGCTTACGACGCCTAGCATGTTGGAATGCTTGTTTGGATGGATCTTGAAATGACTGGCCTAGACCCGGCGCGTCACGTCATCGTCGAAATTGCCACCATTGTCACTGATGATCAGTTGGAAATCGTGGCGGAAGGTCCCGATTTAGTAATTCATGCTGATAATGCACAGCTAGCAGAGATGGACGATTTTGTGACAGATATGCACACTAAATCGGGGCTTCTGAAGCAGATAAGTTTGTCATCCACCGATTTAGAAGAAGCGACGGAAGCGACTCTCCATTTCATTATGGAACACGTGAAGAAACCTAGATCTGTTCCACTGTGTGGGAATTCGATTGGGACAGATCGAAGGTTTCTAGACGCGTATATGCCTGAGATTGAAAACTTCTTGCATTACAGATCTATTGATGTTTCAACGGCTAAGGAATTAGCTCGCAGGTGGAACCCTGCAGTCTTAAAGGGCATTCCGAAGAAAGAGACTTCCCATAGAGCTCTTGATGACATTAGAGAAAGCATTGCTGAATTACGTCATTACAAGGAGCATTTCTTCAACCACAGCTAGAAATCGAATTCGTATTAGATAAGCAGATAGAGTTTCTGCGATGACTCGGCCAATGCGTGAGGAGCAGCGTCCCCCTGAGGACGGCGTGATTGAACTTGCTCCCAACGTTCGCCGAATCCAGTTGCCAATGTCTATGCCAGGTCTCGGCCATGTGAACTGCTACATCCTTGACGATGAGCGAGGTGCGGCACTAGTTGACCCCGGTCTACCGGGGCCCAACAACTGGAAAGCTCTGATGAAAGGCTTGGAGCAAGCAGAGGTACCGCCAGAACGTATTCATTCAATAGTGATTACTCATAGCCACCCAGATCATTTTGGGGCTGCAGGGCACTTTCATGACAAGTACGGGTGCGAAATTATCACGCACAAAAACTTTCGAATGTGGTGGAATTTAGAAGAAGAAGATGATGAACCTCTCCACAATGTCGTCTCGCCTGGCGACAATGCCCGACTTCGAGATGACCCCCTCTTTGCCGAGTTGGAGACCGGGCCAAGAGGACCTACTCCTTGGGGCGGAGAACGCTACAAAATGCCATGGCATCGTCGACTTGGCTACGCGATGATGAGAAAAGGTTGGGGAGGGGCTTGGTTTTCAACGCCAAAGCCGACGCGGCGGATCGAGGATGCAGATCGCATTAGCCTCGCTAGGCGAGAATTTGTCGCTGTTCACACACCTGGACACACAGCTGATCATTTATGTCTATACGACCCCGAAGAAGGTCTGATGTTGTGCGGAGATCATGTTTTGCCCACTATCACACCCCACATCTCCGGTTTTGGGCCAGCTGCGGATCCTTTAAAAGACTTTTTCGTCAGTCTTGATCGAGTCGCAAGCTTTGACGGCATCAAATTAGGGTTACCTGCACACGGGCAGCCGTTTACAAATCTTCCAGAACGCGTTCAGGACATAAAGCAACATCATCATGAGCGTCTCGACTTGCTTCGAGAAGTTTCCGACACGTTGGGTCAAGCTTCAGTCCAGAAGTACATGAAGGAACTTTTCCAACAACGTTCTTGGGGGCCAATGGCGGAGTCCGAAACCTTTGCTCATCTTGAACATTTGCGACGAGTCGGCGAGAGTGACGCTGTTCGCGCTTCCGACGGCGTTTTAGAGTATTCATTCAAATAGTTGATTGGGTTTCAAAGGTTCACAGCGAGTGGAAGCGTTCTGGGGACCAGCTAACCTTCTAAGCTGCGTTACGAAGGCTTGCCTGAATTTATTCATTTGACCTGGCTCTGGCATTTGTGATGACCTTCAGTTAGTTAATCCTCTCAAGTAAAAGTTGTTTGAAACTCATGCGTAACTGCGTTCCTCAAAATTGGTCGTGCACATCACACACGACGGAGCGCGTCCTTGGTGCTACTGCTGAGGCTCGTTCGCGTATATCAACAAACGCCAAGACCGGATTTGCTTCGATGCATCCAGGTACTTATTTCGCTGGGACTAAGCATCAGGTATGGCGGCCTCCAGAGGAGCAGATGTAGCTGCAAAAGCACATCAAAGCAATCCACTGTCTGGCCGCCGGTTAACCGGCGGCCTTAATGCTTTTATCCCATCAAATAGTCCTTATTCAGTTAACAGAAAGAAAATGGAGAATCTAATGCTTGAGCTCCTTATTGAAACCGACGATGAATGGAACGTTGCAGGTCGATGTAATGACAACAACGGGACATTGACTCATTTGTTCTTCTCGGACAACACCAATCATCAAGCACGTGCAAAGGCGATGTGCTCCAAATGTTCCGTCTCCACTCAATGTTTGGAAGCGGCTCTCACCCGCAGAGAACTATGGGGGATTTGGGGGGGAGAGTTAATCGAGAATGGTCGAGTTGTGATTGGCAAGCGGGGACGAGGCCGGCCACGTAAGCAGCCACAGCCAGTCCTTGAGGTCAACGAAGTCCCGATTCCGCCGGAATTGATTCCGGCGTAACCGAAAAGAGGAGTTGTGCCTTTCCTTCTCCTCTGACAAACGACTGACGCTTAACCGCTGAGGGCCTCCGAAATGGCCGCCCGCCAGCACAACGTTAGGACTGGTTTGGTCGAGGAGCCCCCAGGTTAATTACCCGGGGGCTCCGACGCGTTTGAGAGGTACCGTGATCTATGCGAATCGCACACGTCGACGCTTGAAAGCAGCATGGCTCATTCTTGGCGAAAATCAGCAATCGGCTTTTTATGCCTTTACGTCCTAGGCGCTTCGATTTTTTTATTCAGTGGAGCAGGTGGGCCGTCAAAGGTCGTAACCCCCAACGCGAATGATATTGATAATCCAACAGAGAGTGCGGGTTTATATCTTCTTGAGTTTTCCACATTCGAGGGCGATCGGCGTTCTCTCTTCACCTTCTCCGGACAGCCTCTTATTATTAATTTCTTTGCTTCGTGGTGCGCACCTTGCGTGAAAGAGATGCCAGATTTCGAGAGGCTCCACCAAAGCCATGGCAATCAAGTCACTATCTTGGGGCTAGCAATCGAGGAGCTCAGGCAGGCCAAGGAGATAGTGGCATCGACCGGAGTCACTTATTCCGTCGGGCTTGATGAAGATGATCTTCTAGCCAGCCTTAATGGATTTGCTATGCCAACTACTGCTTTCATTTCACAAGATGGCAGGCTTCTCGAGAGCCACAGCGGGGTGCTCGACTATTCTGGACTCGTTAGCCGGGTAGAAAAGCTGTTCAGCAATGAGTGATGTAAATTTAGCCTTCGCTTTTACAGCAGGAATCGTCGCAACCATTAATCCCTGTGGCTTTGCAATGTTGCCGGCGTACATTTCTTATTTCTTAGGTATCGAAGCCACCTCGAGCCCAAGTCTCGCTTCAAGTATCACTAGAGCTCTAGTGACCGGATCGGTTGTTTCAGCAGGATTCCTATTCGTCTTCGGTATCGCTGGGCTATTAGTTTCATTGGGTTTCACCGCTATCCGAGGAATTGTTCCTTGGATAGCGATCGGCGTTGGCGTAACTCTGATCATTCTTGGCTGTTTGGTATCTAGTGGTAGACGAATAGATATTGCTCTACCAAAATTCAGTGGAGGGACCGACGGAAAAAACTTACGCAGTCTCGTGATTTTCGGTGTTTCTTATGCGGTGGCATCCATTTCATGTGGTCTACCTACCTTTATTGTCGTTGTATCCACTTCAGTTACCGGTTTCCGGTCAGGCTTCACAGCATTTATTTTTTATGCCTGCGGCATGTCAGTGACTTTGTTAGCCCTAACAATCAGTTTGGCTCTCGCTCGTTCTGCCTTTCTTGAAAGACTCCGATCTTTAGTTCGCTACGTAGACCGCGCTTCAGGCGCGTTGATGATTTTGGCCGGTTCCTATCTAGTCATATTTTGGGTGATTGAACGAACTGGAAGTTCGTCGAATTGGTTTGTGACGTTGATAGAGGATTGGAGTTCGAATTTGACGAATGCGGTTAGCGATATCGGAGGTGTTCGCACGGGAGTCTTGTTAAGCATTGTCGTGGCTCTTGGGTTGCTGGTCTGGCTACTGCAATCAAACTCAGCCCAGTCCGATCAAGCACCAGAGGAGGCTATGTAGTGGCGTTACATCTCGGGAATCATGAACTTCTGGAAACAGATCGACCTTTCGAAGCCTTGCTTTCTCAACCTGGTGTAAGTGAAGTACTGCGTTTGGGCTCGCGGTTTGGCTTTATGGCCTTCCACGGGGGTTGGTTGGAAGAAGTGACAGATGATATTGCAAGCGCTGCATCTGATCGGTCTGGAGCGTCCTACTACGGGGTTTTACAAGGCCCCAACAACCAGTGGCACATTCCTTCTCGCCTAGTGAACCCTGAAGAGTCAAGAAATCTTCAGCTCTTTATAGACCACGTTGATGTGGTAGTCGCTATTCACGGTTTCGGACGGCCAGATTTGCTTCGCTCTGTTCTTTTAGGCGGCCAAAATAGGGATTTGGCAGAGTTTGTCGCTTGCCGCTTAATCGGTTATTTACCTCAGTACGAGATAGTCCACGATCTTTCGGCCATGCCTATCGGGCTACGCGGGCAACACGCGAAGAATCCTGTCAACCTAACTCGTGGTGGTGGCGTCCAAGTCGAGCTTCCTCCTCGTATTCGAGGCAAGAGCCCACTGTGGACTGGATTCAAAGGTCCAGGACGAGTACCTCATCATGAAGCATTGATCAACGGCTTAGCAACTGCCGCTAGAGACTGGTCAGCTCGCTATGAAAGCTCTTAAGCCTTAGGGAGCTAACCGGCTAACGTTCCACTCATTATCGGTCTTCCGATATTGCAGCCGGTCGTGAAGCCGGTAATGGCGCCCCTGCCAAAATTCAATTGACTCTACAAAAAGTATGTAACCCCCCCAATGGCTAGGACGTTCAGGCAACCGATCGCCCAATTTTTCGTTGAGCTCGTCCCATGCCCCTTCTAGCTCAGCTCGGTTTTTAACTGGGCGACTCTGTTTCGAAACAGCTGCCGAAATTTGGGAACCTCGTTCCCGAGACAAAAAGTATTCATCACTTACTTCCGCGCTTGTTTCCTCGACGTAGCCAGTAATCCGCACCTGTCGCTCCAATTCCAACCAGCCAAGTAGAGCTGCCGCCTTGTTGTTATGACCTAAATCTGATCCTTTCGCGCTCTCGTAATTTGTGTAAAAGATCAAGCCACCATCTACTTGGCCTCGAAGCAGGACGTTTCGAGAAGATGGTTCCATTCGTTTGTTGACAGTTGATATTGTCATCGCGTTTGCGTTGTAGAAGCCAAGCTCACGCGCATATCTCAGCCACAAATTCAAGAGATCCATGGGATCGTCTGGTACTTCAGATTTGGACAACCCCTCAGTCATCAAGAGATCTCGTATCTGTTGTAATGAGTTTAATTCCGGCATCACAGTTTGAACTCCACTTCTCTACTAGGCACTATGCCATGGCAATACGATCCGCGACCGCAGTAGGGCTTGCTGCGGTCACAGGAGCCGCCTCGCGTTGGGCCTTCAGTTCCTTAATCGGCGACTCATGCGGTTTACTGGCGGCAAATATCATTGGTTGCGCTCTCATTGGCTGGGCCTCGAGTTCCAATCAGTCAAATTGGGATCAAACATGGCTGACAGTTGGCTTGTGCGGATCATTAACTAGCTTCGCGGGTTTGGCAGTGCTACTCGGTTCCGGGTTAGAAGAACAACGCTGGGCTTTCGTCTTTCTTTGGGGTTCGGCAACTTTGATTAGCTGTGGAGTTAGCTTCGACCTAGGCCGTTCATTTGGAGACACGCGATGACAGCGGTCTTATTTGCAGCGTTTGCAGGGATAGGTGCGTTCACCCGATGGAAGGCTTGTGCCCGGTGGGGAAAGTTAGGGACGTTGATCCTCAACCTATCTGGTGCTTTTGGGCTTGGTCTTATTTCAGGTCTTGACGGCCCAATCGCACCTGTCCTTGGTACTGCAGGAATCGGCGCTATGACTACCGTTTCAGGCCTCGCCCAAGAAGTCCACTCCCTGAGTGCTTTGTCAAAAGCTCGAGGTGCTTTTTATCTCGCCGGAACATTAGTCACTGGAGTTGCTGCCGCTTGGCTAGGAGTTCATTGGAGCTTATGAATGATCGGGGCCAGCAATTGAGTCGAATCCCACGTAAGGCTGAAGGGCCTCAGGGATCGCAATCGAACCGTCACTCTGTTGGCCATTCTCCATAAGGAAGACCAAGGTTCGAGAAATTGCGCACGCAGTTCCATTCAAGGTATGTAGCAATCCTGTTCCTTCGCTATCTCTATATCGGCTCCGCATCCTTCGTGCCGAGTAGTCGGTGTAGTTAGAACAAGAAGTCACTTCACGGTACGCACCTTCTGATGGAAGCCATACTTCTAGGTCATATTTCTTGGCCGCAGCTGCCCCTAAATCTCCTGAAGCAACATTAATTACTCGATACGGCAGCTCGAGCGAAGACACGATTTCTTCCTGCAAGGATCGAAGGGTTTCTAATTCGTCCCAACTGACATCAGGATCACAGAATGTAAACATTTCCACTTTGTCGAACTGATGAACCCGAAAAATACCTCTCGTGTCTTTGCCATATGTCCCTGCCTCTCGTCGGAAGCATGAGGAAAACCCTGCGTACCGCACAGGTAGCGATTCTCGGTCGACGTGCTCGCCCCGATGTAAACCAGCTAACGCCACTTCGGAGGTTCCAATCAGAAATAGATCATCGCCGTCTATCTCATATACCTGATGCCGGTCAGTAGGGAAGAACCCAGCGTCGATCATCATTTCTTCGCGCACTAGAACTGGAGGCACAACCGGAATAAAGTCGTGTTTTTCGAGAATGTCGTAGGTGAATTGGACTAACGCGAATTCGAGACGCACGGCGGGCCCCATCAGGTACGCAAATCTACTGCCACTATTTCTGACGGCCCTTTCGCTATCAACCAGACCAAGCAATTCGCCTAACTCAGCGTGGTCGTAGTTTCGAGCTGGTGTCTGCTCACCGACTTCTTTTTCGGTAATGAAATCATTTTCGCCACCAACCGGCACTGATTCATGAGCCGGGTTCGGAATCTGAAGCGCTAGCTCGTCAACTTCTTCAGTCGATTCTGCTTCTGTTGCCTCTAGCTTTTCGAGTTCAGTCTTTATTCTGGCGGCTTCAGCAATTTTTGATTCGCGCTCATCTGGATTCGCTCGACCAATCTCTTTGGAAGCAAGGTTTTGGGCAGCTCGAGCCTCTTCGGCAGCATGCATAGCTGCTCGCCGCCGTTCATCAGCAGCCAAAGTTGCTTCAATAAGCGAAGGATCTGCGCCCTTCTTTTCTGCTCCAGCTCTATAAGCAGTTTCGTCTCTTAGCCGTCGAAGGTCGATCACAACAATTGAAGGTAGCGGGGTATCAGGCTCTACAGAAATCAAATATTACGAAGAGTTGCCAGATCCGTTAACAATAAGCGCTCAGATCGCACCCGGAGGGGTTCTGCCAGAACACCATCGAAGTTCCCATCGCTGCAAACACAACCATCGCGAGGATTACACCGGTGACAAATATGTATGTGAAAACCTTGCTGTCGAACTTGAGGTGCATGAAATACGAGACGACTATTTGAAATTTGACGACCATCAAAATTAAAAGCGAAGGGACTTCTAAAACGCCGAAATCCCAGAAGTAAGTCGCTACCTCGACCGCTGTAAGTACGGCGAGAAGTAATGCAATCTTGATATAACCGACGTCACTTAATCCATGGTCTTGATGTTCATCGTGTGTTTCTTCTTCCGAAACGGCAACTGTATTCATGTGACCATTAGTCCTATGGGATCAGGTAAACAACCGCGAAGATAACAATCCACACGATGTCAACAAAGTGCCAATACAAGCCTATTATCTCAATAGTTTCTGCTCGCTCTGGGCCCAATTGGCCTCCAGAAACCAAAGCCCACATAGTGACGAGCATCACAATCCCAAGTGATACGTGAACACCATGGAAGCCTGTGAGAGTAAAGAACGCAGAGGATGAAATATTGGTGGTAAAACCCAAACCTTCGCGGTAAAAACTGGTGAATTCGTAAACTTGGCCAGCAATAAAGATAGACCCAAGGCCAGCTGTGGTTAACAACCACAGCTTGCAGCGCTCCATCTCCGCTCGTTGTATCGAGGTAACGGCAAGCACCATCGTCAGCGAACTCATTAGAAGCACAAACGAACTTACCGAAGTAAATGGAATATCAAAAAGATCTGCCGCCGTTGGGCCAGTGGTAGACGGGCCAACACGGTTCCGCAGCAGCAGATAAGTCGATATTAACGCACCGAAAAGCAGGCAGTCCGAGCCCAAGAAGGCCCACATGGTGACTTTCTCGTTGGTAAGGCCTGTATTCGTCGGCAAGTGATGATAGTCATCCCACTCTGTGCGGCCGTAAGCGATCTGGGCATCTGAGTCATGGGTAGTTTCAGACAACAGGGGCCTCCTCAGTTATTTCAGAGGCTTCATCGCCCGGTGAGTCATCGTCATCGGGCCCATGCTCGTCAGCGTGATCACCATGCCCAGCATCGGGGTCGGTAGCCGGCTCCAAGCTCCACCCATACATTGCGCCAAGCAAGAGTAAAAGACCAATACCGGAGATCCAGAGGTTGTATATCAACCCAAGGGCAATTAGCGGAAGCGCCGAAGCCAGCACGATCGGCCAGTAAGAGGGCGACGGAAGATGTGGGTTTTGATCGCCTTTTTGTGCAATCTCATTTCCATCCGCCACCTTGCGAAGTTTGCCATTCTCATCTGGCTGATACTTTTTATGCCAAAAGTCATCAACGTCAGTAATCACTGGTACATAGTCGAAATTATGTTCTGGAGTGGGGCAAGGGATCGCCCACTCGATGGTTCGGCCATCCCAGGGGTCCGCTGGCTCTTGTGGAACTGTCCCAGCTTTATAACCGAGCCAAGTCCGGACAATGTTCACAGCGAAAACAATCATCCCGATAAGGATCACAAAAGCGCCAATTGTCACAACAGCGTTCCAGAAGTCAAAGCCGTCTTCGGGCCCGTACCGACTGTGTCGACGCGCCATCCCTTGAAGCCCGACTATATGCATTGGACCAAAGGTCATATTAAAGCCCACAAGCAAAATCCAGAAATGCCACTTCCCCAGAGACTCATTGAGTTTGTAGCCAAACGCCTTTGGCCACCAGTAGTACATCCCAGCAAAGAGGCCCATCAATGCGCCGCCAAACAATACGTAATGGAAGTGGGCGACGATGAAGTAGGTGTCAGTTTGTTGTGTATCTGCAGGTGCTACGGAATGCATTACGCCGGAAAGTCCACCAATAGTGAACATCGAAACCAACGAGATTGAGAACATCATGGGCACTGTGAATTTGAGGTTGCCACCCCACATTGTTGCGATCCAATTCAGAATCTTCACACCAGTTGGGACTGCGATGAACATAGTTGTGGCTGAGAACGCCGCCACGCCGACGGGGCCAAGCCCCGAAACAAACATATGGTGGGCCCATACCCCCCAACCCATAAACCCAATCGCTGCACCCGATATGACGATGACCGAGTAACCAAATAGCGGCTTGCGAGAAAAGACCGGCAAAGTTTCAGACACAATACCGAATGAAGGCAAAATGAGGATGTAGACCTCTGGGTGGCCGAAGATCCAGAAGAGATGCTGCCAGAGGAGCGGGTCGGCACCCATCGCTACGTTGAAAAAATTCGCGTCGAACGTTCGGTCAAAGCTCAGCAGGATCAAAGCAACCGTGATGACAGGCAAAGCAAACAAAAGTAGCAGCTGAACCACAAAGATCATCCACGTGAAGACAGGCATACGCAGCAGCGTCATCCCAGGAGCTCGCATATTAAGAACTGTGACGATGAGGTTTATTGCCCCTACCAGCGAAGCTATACCCGCTATTTGAAGCCCAAGAGCATAGAAATCCATACCAGCGCCTGGACTGTACGTAACTCCAGTGTTGGGGGCGTAGGCGAACCATCCACCGTCGGGGCCACCGCCAAGGAACCAACTGAGGTTCAGGAAAATACCAGCAAATACGAAGATCCAAAGTCCCAAGGCGTTCATCCTCGGGAAAGCAACATCGCGGGCCCCGATTTGTAACGGGACGATGTAATTAGCAAACGCAGCCGCTAGCGGCATAATCACAAGGAAAACCATGGTTGTTCCGTGCATTGTGAAAATTTGGTTGTACTGCTCAGCTGTAAGGACCGTGCCATCAGGCGTAAATAGCTGGGCCCTTATGAGAAGGGCTTCGACGCCTCCCCACAGAAACCAGAACATGGCGACAGCACCATACATAATGCCGATTTTTTTATGGTCGACTGTGAAGACCCATGCCCGCCAGCCACTGGCGTTAGTGGGGCGCGCGAACGCGCCGGTCGACGTACTGGTATCTCCAGATTCAAGTTCGAGGATTTCTGGGCGTTCCTCGGTTATGGCCATAGGGATCGATCTCCTGAAAGCCGCTGCGTGCGGGTCAACTTGGCATTAACGGTGGGGGTCCACCGAGGGTCATTAGATAGGTAACAAGGTCGTCGAGCTCTTTGTCTGAAAGTGTCTCGGCAAAAGAAATCATTCCCTGGCGATTTTCGGGACGAGAAGGTTTCTGGCCAGGGGCATTACGAATCCATTCTTTAAGGTCAGCAATATTGACAGAGCCGTCTTCTTCGTAAAGTTCAAAAATTGCTCCGGCAAATGAGGTTCTGGTCATCAAATGAGTCAGATTGGGTGCATATCCCGAAGTCAAGTTAGCGTTCCCATCAGCTGCTGACTCATAGACACCATTGATCACGTGACAGCTGACGCAATGTCTACCGAACAAGTCGTAGCCGCTTTTTGCTGCTGCAGCTGCTGGAATGTTGGCTGGCGTTAATTGCTCTCGGACCCATTCGTCATAATCCTCGTCGGTGAGTACCACTGCACGCATTTGCATATTGGCGTGACTTAGCCCGCAAAATTCTGTGCACTCGCCATAGAAGATGCCTGGCACAGGTGAGCTAATGCGCCAAGAATGCACCCGCCCGGGGACGGCGTCCCGCTTTCCATTGAGTTGTGGAATCCAGAATGAGTGGATGACGTCATTTGAGCGGATATCTAGATTGATTTCTTCGCCTACTGGTATGACTATCTCGTTAGCCGTGACGATGTCTGAAACTCCATCTTCGTCTACGTCATAGCTGAACTGCCACCACCACTGTTGGCCTTCAACTTTGATCGTTCTTCCATCGCTTTTACTGCTCAGATCAAAAACGGTAGGGATAGTTACGATTGCGAGGAACACCAACATAAACACCGGGATTAGTGTCCATGTCAGTTCAGCTTTTCGGTTCCCATGGATTTGTTTAGGGAGTTCATTGGGGTCATCAGTAGGTCGTTCACGGAACTTAACAATCGCCGTTATGACTGCGCCAGCTACAAATAAGCCGACAGCGGCGGCCATGTAACCCGATAACCGCATTATCCCGTCAATTTGTTTCGCATTGTCTCCGACTGGATCCGTGGGGTCAATTCGCCCACTAGCGCATGAGGCAATTAACATTGATCCCAACAAAAGGGGGAGTAGTCGGAGCAGTCGACTCATAACAGACTGGGATTTGGTCATTTCTAGGCTTTTGACCTCGGTTGATATGGGGATTCTTGGACTCATTTGATAACTACCGGGAGGCGATGGTCTGGAGCAGAGTGCTCGTCGCTCGAATGGCTTTCCTCACCATGGTCTTCTTCGCCGTGGTGATCTTCGTCATGGTGGTGAAAATCACGCTCGCCGCGAGCGGTAGCGGCAATGCCCCCAACTATCAGGGCCAAGCCGCCTAGCACTAACACTGATGCCACGACAGCTTTACGGAGGTCCGGCTTCGCATACAAAACGAACGCGAATGCCAGTACCAAACTGGACGCGATTATTGCGAACCAACTGGCTCCATTCTTGCTCGAAGCTAAGAAAATTCGAGAAACCAACACAACGGGAAGGGCGATTGAAAGAGCCCCGTAGAGCGGTATTTCAAAGGGGGCTAGAATCCGCTTCCGTTCGACAGCATTAGCTTCCTGGTCCTTCGACAAATGTTCCGACCATGAACTAAACGTCCATTCGACCGCTGAAACGAGCAGGGTCGCTATGCCGAGAATGGCAATAAAACCATCGACAACCAGCCCCACCATCAATATGCCGAGGCCGATAGCACCCATTACCGGCCACCAAGCAGGAACTGCAGGATGGCTGTGGGCACGCTCTCTATCTATCGAGTCGCCATCACCAATCGACAAAGCCAAACCTGCCAGAAGCGCGAAAGCTGCGGCGGCCGTGCCCAGCACTATTGTGCCAAAAAAGACGATATGGCCATCGCCATCCATACCCGTAACTAACCCAAGCGCGACTGCTGCCGCAATGGCAAGTGTTACGCGTCCAGCAAAGTATCTGCTTGCAATTCCGAGCATCAGTCCCCTACTTCACCACGTAAACCGTGAACCATGTCACAGTCCATACAAGAGCCGCGAAATCCCAAAAGAAGACAGCGGCTCCAAAGGCTGTACTCCCTTGTTGCCCAACGCTGCCGCCTAGAGACCGAAGCCCCATTAGCCCAAGATAAAGGAGTCCTACAACAACAACGGCCAACGCAAGACCAGTAGTCGCAAACGCAAGGTTTTGATATTCGCCGGCGCCTATCTCTACTCCCATACGGTTAAGGCTATACATCACCATATTTACAAACCCAAGCCCCAAAAGAAGAGTCGTGGCAATGGCCGTCCAGGCATGTGCCGTATCTTGCCGCCTACTAGCCCATAGCGCCCAGTGGGCGGTAATCATCGATGCCCCAAGGGTTAGAAGTGCATAATCGAATTGGGGGTTTGGCACAGCTAAACCATCGAGCCAATCAGAACCCGGGTGGGGGCCTGAGGCATGCCGCCGAGCCATATAGAAGCCAAGCGCCCCTGCCATCATCATTGAGATCGCGGCACAGGCAAACCCAGTTGCTACAAGTTGGGTTCTAGGTCTTTGAGGTCGTCCCGATGCAAGGGCCGGGGTGGTAAGAGCGGGGGTGGTATCTGACATCAGGCAGTTACTTCTTCGGAGTCAGTGGAATCGAGTAGAGGGGTGCCCGAAGTGAGCATCGGCAAGTCATCTGCTTCACCTATTGGCGGTGGCGACGGCAACATCCATTCTGGAGACAGTGCACCCCAAGGGTCATCATCTGCCTGTAGGCCCTTTTTCAAGCCTACGGAAATGAGCAAATTGAGAAGAAGTAAGCCAGCGCCCGCTATAAGAAGCGCTACTCCTGCAGCCCCAATAGCGCTCAGCCCTTCGGCTCCGCTGTCATCAATCCAACCCGAATACACAGCAGTTGCATTTGGGTCTGCGTAAACAAAGTCCGGTTGCTCGGTGAGAAGGCCAGAAAGAGTTGGGCCAACGAACGCCAAAAGTGCTCCTGCGCCAATCGCCAGAAAATTCAGCAGGCCCAAAAGTTCATTCAGTTGACGCCCCCAAATCTTAGGGGCCCACCAATGGATGGCAGCTAAAAGACCAAGTAACCCAGCGCCATATATCAACACGGATTGTTGACCTGTAACCCAAGTCGTCATGCGAAGTTGGGGGTTTCCATCGTTACCTCGGCCAGCTATCTCTAGCCAATCAACTGCTGCTCCAATGAAGCCCACAAGCGCACCAACCAGGATTAGTGTCCCGGCTGCAAAGGCAGCAAGCAATGAAGTGCTGATCTTTGGCAACTTACGATTTTGGATTACTGCCAGACCTAAGAGTCCAAGCAGTCCCAATGTGCCGAGAAGTGCTCCGCCGTAAAGCGCAACTAGAACCACGCCTTCAACACCATCAATAATGTCCGCGCCTTCTCCGGTTATCGCAAAGTTGGTCCAGGCCCCAAAACCAAAAAGCCCAACCAGCCCAATAGTGAAGTACATCGCTAGGGGCTCTATTACCCGACGCCGGGCGTTAGCAAGCACTATTTCTGCTGCAACACCGAGGACAGGAACGACATAAATAAATAGTTGTGGGGTTCGGTGGATCCAATCAATCCGCTCCCAAACCCCGTAGTTACCGAATAAGAAAACTCGTCCATACCGATGATCTACATAAATAATCGCTATCTGCCCGAGCAAAACAGGAAGGCTAACGACCAGCATTGACGCTGAAACTAAAGACGACCAGGTAAAAGGTGGCGTCTCATCCATGTAGAGGCCCGGCGACCTCATCGTCATTATTGTTGTTGCAACACTTATAGCACCAAGAAGCAACGCCACTACAAGTCCACTCAATGCAAGAAGATGCAAGTCAACCCCGTTGGCCCAGCCTCCATAAGGACCCCCATTACCTAGGTATGCCCCGATTAATACAACCGCCGATACTTTCCAAGTCCAAAAAGACGCGGTCGCGGCACGCGGGAACGCAAGGTTAGAAGCGCCAATCTGCAAGGGCACGATGTACATCGACACACCCAGGAAAGCTGGAATTATGAAAAGGAGCGTTAAAGCTTCGCGAGAAAAGGCAAACCCTTGAGCAAAGCTGTCAGAGCTGAGAGTGACGAACTCGGTGGCTGAAGTGAGATCCAGTCTGACTAATAAATCGAGAACAGTTCCTAAGACCAAGTACAGAACCGAGCAGACGATGAAAAGTCGGCCAGTTCGCTTATGGTCAGCGGTCGTTAGCCACCCAAAAGGGGTCGGGTCTTCCACGGGCACGCCGGGGGCTGTTGAAGCGTTGTTGTTTTCGCTCATCGTGTCCTGCTGCTTGCTGCCTCGATAACTAGGGATTGGTGCCTACCTGACGGTTGGCTGTGCCCGTATGCGCGGGCAAGCCCGCACAGGTGCTGAGTAAGCACTTTACTCACCAGATTGCCAGTCATGAAACTCGAAAGCTCGTTCTGTCATAGTCTTTTCGACACTTATTTTGCTGAGAGACAATCATGCGGAAGCTCCGTAAACCAACACATCAACAGCAACGGCAACAAACAACGCCCCCAAGTAGATGATCGAAAAATGAAAAACCTTCATCGCTTGCACCGAATTAGGTCGGCGGAGCAACTCAATCGTACGCCACAAGAACACCAAACCACCCGCTACTGCGACTGCAAGATAAAGCAAACTAGTTCCGGCGACAATGTGAAACCAAAGTGAAAGACCCATGACTACAACGGTGTACGCAATCATGCTTATGGCAGTACTGCGAATACTCGTGACTACTGGCAGCATCGGTACCGAGGCCGCTTCGTAGTCATCCGCGTACTTAATAGCTAACGCCCAAAAGTGTGGCGGTGTCCAAAAGAAGATGATCGCGAACAAAATAAATGCGCTGAGGCTTAGAGATCCTGTTACTGCGGACCAACCGATCAACGCAGGAGCTGCACCAGCAGCGCCACCAATCACGATGTTCTGTTTTGAAGTTCGTTTCAACCAAAGGGAATAAACAAAGACGTAGAACAAACATGCACCAACTGCCAGAACTGCTGAGAGCCAATTCACCCAGAGTACGAATAAGCAAAATGCCGAAGTCTCTAACATCACCGCAAAGACGAGCGCCGCCTTGGGAGAAACAGCGCCTGTTACCAAAGGACGGCCCTGAGTCCGCTCCATTAAGCGATCTATATCTCGATCGATGTACATGTTGAATGTATTTGCGCCGCCGGCAGCAAGAGTCCCACCAACGACGGTTAACAGAACTAACGAAATATCTGGCATGCCGCCTTCGGCAAGAATCATTGAAGGGACGGTCGTGATCAAAAGAAGCTCGATAATGCGTGGCTTTGTGAGCATGACAAAGGCGGAGAGTGTCGCCATCACTCCCCTGTCGCCAGTTCTGATGGTCGTTGTGCCGTCCTCCATCGTGCGCCACGATACGGCCCAGAAGCCCTTCTGACCCAACTAGATGGCGTGATTCGCGCAGAATGTTGTTTGAGTCGTAAATTCATGACTGTGAAAATTGTTACTTTGACCCCTCGCCAATACCACCGGCTGACACAAATAGCCCTTTGGCTTCTGGCTCTAATAGTAGTTTCTGGGGCCGCCGTCCGGCTCAGCGGTAGCGGCCTCGGGTGCAGCGACTGGCCAAACTGTGAGCCCGGTCAACTTATCCCAGAAGCAAATTTTCATGCTTGGGTGGAGTTCGGTAACCGACTCATCACTGGTCTTGTTTCGATCGCAGTAGTTCTTGCAGTTTTAGGATCTGCGAGACGAGTTCCAAATTTCACGCGCCTGACTAAATGGTCTTGGGGCCTTGTCGCAGGTGTCGCTGCACAAATCATTCTCGGGGCGTTCACGGTCCTTAGCCATTTATCGCCACCAATAGTGATGAGTCACTTCCTGCTCTCAATGGTTTTGGTCTGGAACTCTGTGGTGCTCGAAGATATTGCTCGACCTGATAAGTCAAATCGTAACGATTCGCTTATAGGCAGGGGACTTCGATACCACGCTCAAGCGGTCGGCGTAGCAGCAGTTGCAGTGATCTTGACAGGCACAGTCGTTACAGCCAGCGGTCCTCACGGGGGAGATGAAAACATTGTCCGTTTAGGTTTTTCATTTCCATACGTAGCAAAAATCCATGGTTCGGCTGTAGTGCTACTCGTCCTTTTGACTCTTTCACTAGTTGTTAAAGCGCGTGAACTGGAAAAGTCTTTGTTCAAACGCCGAGTCTCTATTGCCCTCGGCATCACTCTGGGTCAAGCAGCGATTGGTTACACCCAGTACTTCACTAAATTGCCCGTCCTACTTGTGGGTTGCCATATAGCCGGAGCCACACTTTTGTGGATAGCTATTATTCGGCTGCTTCTTGCTAGCAGTAGCAGACCGACCGAGGGAGTCTGAGATGTTTATTCTGTTTTCCAATTTAAACAGCGAATCTGAGACAGAAGTTGAGAACTCCCCAGTCCTTACTGAAGAAGGTGACCCAACAGCATCAACAGACGAAGATGTGCCTTGGATTGTTTTAGTGTGGAATGACCCAATAAACCTTATGAGTTATGTCACACATGTTCTTCAAAAGCTATTTGGGTACAGCACTGAAAAAGCCACTCAACTAATGCTTGATGTGCACAACAAAGGCCGAGCTGTTGTCTCAAACGGATCAAAAGAGAAAGCTGAACTCGATGTCTTCAGACTTCACGAATATGGCCTGTGGGCAACTATGCAGAAAGACTCCTGAGATGTTTGTCGACCGGCGTTTTCGGGTGAAGCGAAACGGGAACGTAGAAATCAAAATTGCCGAAGATGAGCGACTCTTACTAGTAAATCTGATCGGACAACTTAGAGAGCTGGTCCTTTCGACCGCCCCCGAAGGAGAAGTAGATCCTTCGCTAAGACGGTTATATCCAGCCGCCTACGCTGATAATGCTCAGCAAGAGTTGGAATATCAACGTTCGATGAGAGATCAACTCCTAGAAAGACGTCTTTCGAATCTTGATGCGGTTGAAACAACACTTAGTGATCGCGAACTTGGACAGGAAACTCTGAATTGTTGGATCATGGCCATCAATGATTTACGGCTTGTCCTTGGCACGCATTTAGACGTGAGCGAAGAGGATGAACCCAACTTTCTCGACGATGATGACCCTCAACAACACCAAAGCGCTATCTACCATTACCTGAGTCATTTGCTTGGCGAGTTAGTTGAAGTCGCTGACAACTAGGCGCCCATTTCGTAGATCGGTGGTTTCCCGACCTGAGGCCCCTAGTCTGGGCCTGCTGGCCCCCATCGTCTAGCGGCCTAGGACACCGGCCTTTCACGCCGGCAGCACGGGTTCGAATCCCGTTGGGGGTGCCAATTTGTCTGTCAACCAATAGGCCCTTCTCAGCCCGGTTATCCAACTGGTGGGAAAGAAAGTTCTATTGTTGTACCTGGTTGACCGTCATCAATTATCCGAGCTTGACCTCCGAAGCTCTCGGCTACATGTCGGACAATTGAAAGACCCAAACCAGAACCGGGTAGTGATCGAGCCCCTTCGGTCCGATAAAAGCGTTCGAAAACCTGCTCGTGCTCTTCGACTGGTATCCCCGGACCGTTGTCCGACACTCTTACCGATCCGTTCTCTACTCGAACTTGAACTGAGGAGTCCGGTGGATTCCACTTCAATGCGTTGTCGACCATGTTCGATACGGCTCTTTCGACCAAAGCTGGCGCCGCTATGATTTGTGATGAGGTGGCGGTGTAGACGATGTTGTAAGAGGTTCGCCGCCGGTGACGCTGCACGACGGCATCAACTAGTTCATCAAGTTCTATGCACTCTGCTTCACCCATGTGATGTTGATCTGTCGCTAAGTCAACTAGTTCAGTAACCAAACCCGTTAATTCATCGAGTTCGAACAAAACATCATCCAAGATCAGTCGTCGCTCATCCTCTTCTATCGAAGAGTTGCGTTGCATATATTCCAAGTTCGTCCGAAGGCTTGTAATCGGGGTTCGAAGTTCATGGCTGGCGTCAGTCACCAGTCTGTGCTGTTGTTCTCTAGATATGCTCAACGCCCCCAGCATTTCGTTGAAACTTGAGGCTAGCTGGCCAAATTCGTCGTCTCGTTTAATGTCAATCGGTTGATCAACATTTTGTGTCTCAGCGACTCTCGTGGCTGCTTCGGTGAGTCTTCGAACCGGGCGTACGACGCGTCCTGCGACAACAAATCCAATCAGACCTGATCCAGCTACCCCAATGACAAAGATTTGGATACTCATCCGCCACAAGCCAGCAAGTTGTGCGTCTACCTCATCCATAGGTCGAGCGACCATCGCTGCACGACCAGGTGTTCGAAGAGGAAGCGTCAGAACCCGCATCCGATAACCCGCTATCTCCGTGGTTGATATTCGTGAACTAATTTTCCGTTGAGCGACCAAAAGATTTTCGGGAAGAATAGGAAGCGGCTCAACATTGCTTGCCCAGATCCGGCGGTTGTCGTCAAAGACTTGCAGCAACACATCGTCTGGCGCGTAATCTCCAAACATCCGGCGATCGAATTCTCGAAGCCGACCAAATTTTTCGCTTAGCTGAATCACTGCGCTGGCCCTCAAACGCAATTTTGAATCAATGCTTTCGACGGCTTGCCCTCTTGCCAAATACAAAAAAGACCCGGCTACGCATGCCACGGCGATAGCAACCACCAAAGCAACTAGGACAGCCACTCGGGCACGAAAACTCATGAAGACCTGAGGACATACCCGATACCACGGACTGTCCTTATCAATCTGTGATCACCATCTATCTCTGTTTTCCTTCGGAGATAGCCGATGTAAACCTCCAAACTGTTAGATGACAGCGCTGCGTCGTATCCCCATACCGCTTCGTAAATCTGATCTCGGGTCAGGACCTGGTTTGGATGTTCTAAAAAAAGTTCAAGTAACTCATACTCAGTTCGCGTGAGTTCTAACAGCTGACCGTTTCTATGAGCTTGCCGCGCTTGTCTGTCAAGCGTGAGGCCTTCGAAAGCCAGGGGTTCCAGATCAAAACCAGCTTCCATTGGTCTGTTCCGTCGCAGCAGCGCTCTTATACGCGCTAGTAGCTCATCTAAAGCAAACGGTTTTGCGAGATAATCGTCGGCACCTGAATCGAGACCGTTAACTCGATGCTCAGTTTCATGCCGAGCCGTCAAGAGCAAGATAGGCAACTCCGAGCCTTGAGACCTTAAACGACGACACACTTCGATTCCTCCAAGGCCTGGCATGGTCAAATCAAGAATCATAAGATCTACGTGGCTTGACATTCGTATGGCGTCTAGCCCGTCACTTGCAGTCTGAACCTCATAGTTTTCAGAGCTGAGTGCGCGTTCCAAGGCCTGACGAATTCTCTTATCGTCATCAGCGATCCCAATCACGGCATTATTAACGGTTGGCCTATCTGACGAGCTCATCAGGTACAGATCTACTTCCTCAACATGAACGTTGAATGAGAATTCCCCGATGTAGCTACTCTCACGTCGCGGAATAGGATCTTCGCCATAATGACCAGTCGATCTCTCCGACCTGAATCCATTAGCCGCTCGGGTTCTCTAAAGACTTTTTGGAGAGACATTGTCGTAACTCTGTTCTTACTGACCGTTGCATGTTCAACTCAGATCTCAGTCGCGCCAGTTGCGACTCGGCCTACTCTTTCACACTCATCTGCCACCACTTCGTCATCTCTCCCCCCCGAAACAACAGCCTCAACAACTTGGTTCAAAACGCCAACGACCAAAACCGCTTCTACTCCAATCACTACCACTAGTCAGCCCTATCAAGGTTGGTGGGACCCAAAGGAAGTTCAGACAGCTTGGGGAAGCGTTGTCGAGGGTCTTCTTACCTTTCGCGGCTCGCCAACTAGATCATGGTACGGCCGCGGCCCAGTTCCATTGATGCCGGAAGTGTTATGGCGTTTCCCTAAAGAGGGGAACTTGTGTTCTCTGTCCACTACCGGAGGTCGCACAACTAATTGGTGCGGAATCGGCTGGACCGGACAACCTGCTGTTTGGCAGACAGGAGGTGACACCTGGCTAGCTGTCGGTGCTTACGATCGCGGCATTCACTTGCTGGACACCTCGACAGGCTCACCAGCTAAGAAGCCATTCGTAACAGGTGACATTGTTAAGGGCTCTCTAACAGTAGACCCGGACGGCTTTCCTCTCATCTACAGCGGATCGCGCGACGGGCATTTACGGATTTTGGCATTTGATCGGGCAGACCATCTCACCGAACTCTGGAGCTTGGCTGGCGATCAGGTCGATCCCGTGATGTGGAACGATGATTGGGATGCGGCACCCCTAATCCTTCATGACCATCTCATCACCGGTGGAGAAAATAGTTGGCTGCACATAGTTCGGCTTAACCGTTCGATAGACGGCTCGGGCCTCGTTACCGTTGATCCCCAAATAATTTTCCAAACGCCAGGTTGGGACGATGACCTACTTGCCGTGCTAGGCGACAACAACGTCTCCATTGAGAATTCTGTGGCGGTTTCCGGCAACACCGCTTGGTTCGCTAACTCGGGCGGACTAGTCCAAGGTTGGGATCTAGAGCCAATATGGAGCGGGAATGCACCATCACGAACTTTTCGCTGGTGGATGGGTGACGACGTTGACGCCACAATCGTAATCGACGACGAAGGTTTTCTGTACGTTGCTGCAGAGTACGAACGCGCAACCTCGCGATCGCGCGATGTGGGGCAGCTAGTGAAATTAGATCCGAGAAAACCCGATGCACCCGTCGTGTGGTCTCTAGACGAACATGAGACTTTGCCCTCTGGTATCTGGAGCACTCCAGCTTTACATAAGGGGGTTCTCTTCGTGACCACAAACTCTGGTCGATTGATGTCAATCGACCGTTTTTCTGGAGAAATTATGTGGACAATTTTTCTCGAAGGACCATTGTGGAGTTCACCCGCTGTTGTTGATGACATCCTAATAGTTGGGGACTGCGGCGGCTATCTCCGCGCTTACAGCGTTCAACAGCCAAAGGTTAAGCCTATTGAAATTTGGCGGATTGAAATCGGAGGTTGTATCGAGGCAACACCAGCAGTTTGGGATGGCCGAATTTATGTTGGTTCTCGTGAAGGTGGTTTGTTTGCCATAGGCGAGCGCTAGGACATTTGTTCTAGGGTGCCGTCATGGATATTGGAGTTTGTGTTGCGTCACATGTTGGCGATATCGGCTACGTAGTGAGAGCAGAGGAACTGGGATATTCCCATGCCTGGCTAGCTGATAGCCAAATGCTTTGGTCCGATTGTTATGCGGCTTTGGCTTTAGTGGCTGACCGCACATCGAAAATAAATATTGGGACTGGGGTATCGGTATCTGGGACCCGTCCAGCTCCTGTCACTGCTGCGTCTATCGCCACTATCAACGCGTTAGCACCGGGAAGAACTTTTCTGGGTTTGGGCACGGGTAATACGGCTATGCGAATCATGGGTCACAAACCCCAAAAGATTGCAGAGTTCGATGAATACCTAACAACATTAAAACCGCTGCTGAAAGGTGAGGAAGCGACCCACTCCTATAACGGGCAAGTAAGCCCGATACGCCACATCATGCCGGACAAAGGGTTCGTGAACTTCGATGACGAAATTCCTTTATATGTCTCGGGATTTGGACCGAAGTCATTGGCTTTGGCGGGCAAACACGGCGACGGCGCGGTTATGTCTATCCCTCCAGATGCTCAAGTCATGGACCGAATGTGGGAGATGATTGAAAGGGGCTCTACAGAAGCAGGTCGGCAACTAAACAGAGATGACTATCTAACTGTTTCTCTTACAACAATTGTCGTACTCGATGACGGAGAAACTATTGAAAGTCCAAGAGTAAAGGCAGAGGCGGGGGCCATGGCGATGGCTTCAATCCATTATTCCTACGATCAGTACCGACAATTCGGTCGGGCACCGGGAAGCAGGCTGGACGATATATGGGATGAATACACGGCAATGCTGGAGGACTACGATCCAGAACGCATCCATCAGCGGGTACACGCTGGTCACAACTGCTGGGTTCTCCCTGAGGAAGAAAGGTTTGTGACGCCCGAACTGATCGACGCCACGTGCATAGTCGGAACGGCAGACCAAATTATTGACCGGCTAGTCGAACTTGATGAACGAGGGCTAGACCAACTGATGATTCTGCCGAATTTCGATCCTAGATTCGAAGTCCTCGAGAAAATCGGACAAGAAATTATTCCTAACCTATAAACGAGAAGACTGGAAGCTCAAAGATGGTGATTGGATCTCCTCGCTGTTAACCTGAAAAGCCGTCATCACCATGACGTTCCACAACACTTCCTTAAGCTGAGAGTTTTTATGAGCAACGTCTGTCAAGTAACTGGTCGCAGACCTACAACTGGTTTCACCGTTTCTCACTCTCACCGGCGCAACAAACGCTGGTTCAAGCCAAATATCCAGAAGAAAAAGTTCTATGTCCCAAATGAAAAGCGTCACGTGACTTTGACTGTGAGCGCAAAGGGCATCAAAATCATCAACAAACGAGGAATTGAGTCAGTCTTGGCTGACCTACGACGTCGTGGGGAGAAAGTCTGATGGCGAAAAGTGATAAGCGCCCAGTAATCAAACTGAAGTCGACAGCAGGAACTGGCTATACGTATTCCACGCGGAAGAACAAAACAAATAGTCGCGAGCGAATTGAATTGAAGAAGTACGACCCAGTTATCCGACAACACGTGATTTTTAAAGAAGAGCGTTGAGGGCTTTGCTCTAAAACCCTCATCTCGAGATGTCGGTTATTAAACATATTGAGTTGTCATCAGCTCAGGCTCGTTCGATAGCTATATCTGCTCAAGGGTTACAAACTGGAAATCGATTCTCGTCAGATCGTCTAGACGTCAGACATCTACGATGGGCATTCAGCAAACTTGGCGTTCTACAAATTGACGCTGTAAACGCAGTCGCACGTTCTCATTTACTGGTACTCAGGGCACGTCTCGGCGGCTGTCACGACGATCTCACAAAACTGCTCGAAGGTGCCGCTTACGATCGTCGCGAGTTCACCGAATACTGGTGTCACGAAGCTAGCTACTTACCGGTTAATGATTTACCTCTATTCAGGTGGCGCATGCAGCGCGCTGAACAAGGCGAAGTCTGGGGCGGGATCCGAAAGTTTGTGGCCAATAACCCAGACTTTGTTAACAAGGTCGCAAGCTATGTGGCAAAAAATGGCCCAGTAACGGCGGGACAGCTCCAAAGCAAACCAAAGGGCGGAACTTGGTGGGCTTGGTCAGAATCAAAAGTCGCTCTCGAATGGCTCTTTTGGATTGGGCAAGTATCTGTAAGCCACCGAGCAAACTTCACCCGATTTTACGACCTAGCGTCAAAAGTTCTTCCAGCAAGTGTCATGGGCGATCGTATGTCTGAAATTGATGCCCATTGCGAGCTAATACGACGAGCAGCAACTCACCTTGGTGTTGCCAGTGCAGAAGACCTCATCGACTACTTCAGACTGCCAAAAATTGAGGGGCGGCAACGTGTTCAGGAGCTAGTGGAGCGCGAACAGTTAGTACCCACTCAAGTCGACGGTTGGGATCGGATTGCCTACCTCTCATCCGACGCTAAAATTAAGGACGAAACATCAAAGTCTGTCCTTCTCAGCCCATTCGATCCAATGGTGTGGTTCCGACCACGAACTCAACGATTATTTGATTTTAAATACCGTTTGGAGATCTATGTACCGGCCGCTAAACGAGTACATGGTTACTATGTTTTGCCGTTTCTTCACGCCAACCGCCTACGTGCGAGAGTTGATGTGAAAGCTGACGTTAAAGCTGGGGTTTTAAATGTTCTTGGGATTTATTCTGAACCCAACAGAATGAACGAGCAGGCCATCGAAGCTCTCGCTATTGAGCTTCGCTTGTTGGCAACTTGGCGGGGTCTCAACGCAGTGAAGATCGGGCGCCGCGGTGATTTGGCTCTAAAAATGAAGAAAGTCATGCTGACAATATGAAAACTCTTTGGCGGGGGTTAACCATGGCCTGTGGTGTCTGCGGCTGCCGCGGCTTGTTCACCAGTTGGGGCATGTTTGCCATGGTCCAAGATTGCCCAAACTGTGGTTTGCACTTTGAACGTATGGAAGGTCATTCTCTAGGAGCTGTAGCTGTAAACACAGTCGTGAGTTCGGGTCTAGTTCTTACGGTGGTAACTCTGGCTCTGGTTATTTTCGGCACCGATGTTTCGACATCATTCTTACTTTCAGTTGCCGCTCCAGTCGGTCTAATCTTTCCCGTTCTGTTCGATCCCGTGTCGAGAACATTGTGGAATGCACTTGAGTTACTCATGCGACCTGCACAACCAGATGAGTTAAACCAGGGGTTTCAAAACAACAAGTAAATGTGAATAAGGCCTGTCAGGTTGCAATAAGACATCCGTCACGCCAGAATTCAATCCCTTGCCCATGGTTATTTGGGCAAACACGGTTGGTCCCGTGGTGAAGTCTGGAGTTCACGCCGGCCTGTCAAGCCGGAGGTCGCGGGTTCAAATCCCGTCGGGACCGCGGTCGGGTAGCTCAGTTGGCAGAGCGCGCGCCTGAAAAGCGTGAGGTCACCGGATCGACGCCGGTCCCGACCACGCTAAGAAGTCAGGGGCTAGCGCCCCTGACTTCTAGTGATTTTAGGCTTCGCTTAGGGCTCGGGTTACGCCATCTTCAATTGCCGCGGCAGCTACGGCTGAGGAAACTGCCGGCACGACTGACCGGTCAAACGCTGTGGGGATGATCAAGTTGGGGGCGAGGTCATCACTTGAAACAGCTGCAGCAATAGCTGAAGCTGCTGCAATCTTCATTCCTTCAGTAATGTCAGTTGCTGAGGCATCAAAGGCGCCGCGAAAGATTCCTGGGAAAGCAAGCACGTTGTTAATCTGGTTCGGGTAGTCGCTACGACCTGTCGCTACGACTGCAGCGATATCGTTGATTTCCTCTGGAAGGATTTCAGGGTCCGGATTAGCCATTGCGAATACAATCGGCTTGTTAGCCATCGCCGCGACATCGTCTCGCGTAATGAGGCCAGGTCCACTAAGCCCCATGAACACGTCGGCACCACTCATTGCTTGAGCAACTGTGCCAGCTATCACATCGGTGTTTGTGTTGTGAGCTAACCATTCCTTGGCAGGGTTCATATCTTCTCGACCTGGGTAAATGGTGCCTTTCCGGTCACACACAACAACGTCGCCAATACCACGACCTATGAGAATTTTTGCGCATGCAACACCCGCCGCTCCTGCTCCCAAAATAACGCACCGTAGATCTTTGAATTCCTTACCCGTGATACGAACCGCATTTTCTAGCGCGGCTAGCGCAACAACTGCTGTGCCATGTTGGTCATCATGAAAGACTGGTATATCAAGTACTTCGCGCAGTCGTGCCTCAACTTCGAAGGCACCAGGAGCAGCTATATCTTCTAAATTGATACCTCCAAAGGTTGGAGCTAGTCGAATCACTGTTTCAATAATTTGTTCCGGCGTATCCACATCTAGGCAGATCGGAAATGCATCGACGCCTGCGAATTCTTTGAAAAGAAGTGCTTTGCCTTCCATCACCGGCATCGCAGCCGCTGGCCCAATATCGCCCAGTCCAAGCACGGCAGTACCGTCGCTGACAATTGCTACCGTATTTTTTCTGATTGTTAGTTCATGCGACGCAGCTTCATCGTGGTGGATCGCCATACAGACTCGAGCAACTCCAGGCGTATAGGCCATCGATAAATCGTCGGCGTCTCGCAATGGGATTCGGCTTATGGTTTCGAGCTTGCCTCCCTCGTGGATCTTGAAAGTCCGGTCCACTGCGTTAATGACCTTGATTCCTTCGAGCCCATTGACTGCCTCACAGATATCTTCGACGTGAGTTTCACTAGCTGCATCAACAACCACTTCTTCACGCAAGGATCCGCCAGTTGCGGTGAACCCTCTAAGGCTTCGAATATTTCCACCAACATCTCCGATTGCCGTACATAGTCGGCCGAGAGTGCCTGGTTCGTGGGCAAGCTCAACTTCTAGCGTGGCTGAGAAAGCGGCTGTGGGTCGCGACATCGGGTCTCCTGGTATGGGATACGAGCGCTCTATTGTGGCGGGAGGATTCGACTTGTCCAAACAGTGCTAACGCATTTGTTTTATGGGCCCTCATATTCAAAACCCAAATCAGGTGCTGTCAACAGTGCGTGAAAGCTGATTCCGGCCTTTTTAGCTAGTTGTTCACATGTGCCACCGCGATCCACTACGGAAATAATCATCACGGGTTCCGCACCAAAAGCTCGAACCGCCTCGGCTGCTTCTAGCGGTGAGACTCCCCTAGTTACGACATCTTCGGTGATAGCTACGCGATCTCCTTTACGTAGCGCGCCAGCTATCCGACCCTCAACGCCGTGGTCTTTTGATTCTTTTCGGACACTGAAACTGCGAATTTTTTGCCCTCGATCGGCCGCTATTGCAGCGACACCGTAAGCAACGGGGTCAGCTCCCATGGTTAAACCACCAATAGCGTCGATCCCATCTATTTCACCCAAAATAATTTGTGCAATGAGTTGAATTCCTTCGGGCGTACAGACTGTTTGTTTACCGTCAATGAACCAGTTGCTCTTCCGGCCTGATTTCAAAACGAAGTCGCCAGTCCTCACGGCGTGAGCTAGGAGGTGTTCTCTAAGTTCGATCCGCATCGGGTCAAGGTCACTCATTGATCTATCCACCCGACTTCGCCGCTACCTTCGGTAACTTGCCCGATAACCCAGGCTTCATGCGCATTCATCTCCGCAAGTTCGATGATCTCATCTTTTTGATCGTTAGGAACTATCAGAACCATTCCAATGCCCAGGTTGAAAACATTTCGCATTTCTGCTTCGGATACAGGGCCTTTACGAACAATTTCATCAAAGATTTGGGGCCGTCGCCATGTTTGCACGTCTAGGCCTATGTCTACTTGATCTCCGATCACACGTTTGAGATTTCCCGCGAGCCCTCCTCCGGTTATATGCGCTGCTGCGTGCACTTCGTGCTGGCGGAACGCTTTGAGGACGGTTGGCGCGTATATAACTGATGGACGCAGCAACTCGTCGCCAAGCGATAAATCAGAACCGGACCATGCGGGTTCGTCTAAGGGCCGACCGGTCATGAGTACCCGGCGCGCCAAGCTATAGCCGTTACAGCGTAAGCCTGTTGAGGCGAGACCTACCAACAGGTCGCCTTGTACAACTGATGTCTTAGTAGGTAAATCAGCTCGTTCTGCTACTCCGACCGCAAACCCTGCTACGTCAAAATCATTATCATCCATTGAGTCTGGGTGTTCAGCTATTTCTCCGCCTGTTAAGGCGCAGCCAGCTGATATGCAGCCCGATGCGAAACCAATAACAAGTTGTTCAATGATTTCGGGGTCAACTTTTCCTACGGTTAGCTGATCCAAAAAAAAGAGCGGTTCAGCACCAGAAGTAACGATGTCATCAACACACATTGCAACTACATCGATACCAATGGTGTCGTATCTGCCCAGACTCTTAGCTACGAGGGTTTTTGTTCCGGCTCCATCGTTTCCCGACACCAGGACTGGTTCTTGATATCCGTCCGGTAGCGCAACTATTGATCCGAATCCTCCTACCTCGCTTAACACCTCTTTTCGAAAAGTTGATTCTGCATGCGGGATCAACCGCTGCACAGCCTCATCTGCTACATCTATGTCAACTCCCGAGTCAGAGTAAGTGATGTCGGATCTCATTGGCCAAGCTCCATTTGCGACACCGATATGAACGCCGATCCTTGGTCGTCTTCTCGTACTCCCAAAACATCTCTGCCGATGTTCGCTGGGATTTCTACGGGATACTGTCCATTCAAACACGCAGTACAAAACCCAGCTCCCGGAGCACCGGTCGCATTGATGAGGCGATCAAGTTCTAGGTACGCAATCGAATTCACACCAAGGTATTCGCGTATTTCATCCATCGTTAAGTTTGCAGCCAGCAGTTCTGCCTTGGTACCTGTATCCATGCCGTAGAAGCACGGCCATCTATATGGTGGGGAGGAAATTCGTAAATGCACCTCGGCAGCTCCAGCTGACCGGAGCATCTCGACTATCGCTCGCGTGGTAGTACCGCGAACAATGGAGTCATCGACAACTATGAGACGTTGGCCTTCGATGTTGTGTCGAATCGGATTAAGTTTCATCTTTACTCCCAAAGCTCTCATTTCTTGGGAGGGGGCGATAAAGGTGCGTCCGATGTAACGATTCTTCACCAACCCATCTCGGTAAGGGATGCCACTTGCGCGAGCGAACCCTTGAGCTGCAGGAATACCTGATTCGGGCACTGGCATTACAAGGTCTGCGAGAGCTGGAGCCTGATCAGCTAATTGCTCTCCCATTCGTTGTCTCGCCGAGTGAACGTTACGACCATACAAAACTGTGTCTGGGCGGGAAAAATAGACAAATTCAAATACACACAATTTCGGGTCGGGGTTCTTGAAAGGTTGGCGGGAAGTCCATCCTGCGCGATTAATCACAACCATCTCACCTGGGTCGACCTCGCGAACAAAATGCGCACCGACCGTATCTAAGGCCGGACTTTCAGACGCAACTACCCAACCATTATCTAGCCGTCCCAGACATAGCGGCCAAAACCCTTCTGGGCCTCGCGCTCCGATCAAATGGTGACGGTCCATAGCTACGAACGAGAAACCACCCTTCAGTCGTGGCAAAACGCGTTCTAAAGCCCATGGAAGTTCGTTCCCTTCGGGAGCTTCTCCGCTCGCAAGTTCAATAGCGACTAGTTCAGCTACTAAATCACTATCGCTGGTCACGGTTCCATCGAGCATGCCGGCTTCAGCCGCTAGTTCTGCTGTATTTACGAGGTTTCCATTATGGGCGAGAGCAAATTCGAGGTCCCCGACGTCGCGGTAGAAGGGTTGTGATGCTCGCCAAGAACTGGAGCCTGTCGTTGAGTAACGAGTATGACCAATGGCAATGCTGCCTTCTAAAGCCGCAAGTATGCGGTCATCAAAAGCACTTGAGACAAGACCCATATCTTTAACGACCGTGACACTTGCTCCGTCACTCACTGCAATTCCAGCGGATTCTTGCCCCCGATGCTGCAGGGCATACAAGCCAAGATAAGTCTGGTGAGCGACAGGGCATCCTGGAGCCAAAACTCCGAAAACACCGCAGGCTTCTCGCGGTTTATTGATTTCTACATCACGAATTTCGTCCGTCACGCGCTAACAGTTCCTTGGCCTAGCGCATCTGGCAGCTGACTTTCGGAAGCCGCTATTAACGCATCGACCGAAATTTCAACCGTTGGGCCAAACTCGAGTAATGAACCGCCCGTTTGTCCAATTACTTTCGCAGTAACTTCTTCGGCGCTGGCTGCTTCTAAAAAGTCATCCAAATCGTTGTTGCCAACTACAACGAGGACTCGGCCTCCTGATTCGTTGAACATCGAAATATGGTTGTCATAGTCATTTAATTTGGCACCAATGCCCGATCTAATAGCCATCTCCGCAAGCGCAACTGCAAGACCGCCTTCGCCAATGTCATGCACAGCCTTAAGACTTAATTTCTGAACTGAGCTAGCGACAAAAGATGCAGTTCGAACGGCTTCATCAAGATCGAATTCAGGGAGAACGCCATCTTTGCATCCTCCAATTTCCCAAGCCCACCGGCTGCCTCCCATAGAAACATTAGAAGCAGGTTCTTGTCCTAGCAGCACCAATAAAGAATCGGACGGCAAGTCAACGGTCGGCGGTGGGTCTGAGAGAGCGGGATGCATACCGAGAACACCAATAACCGGAGTCGGGGCTATATCTATTGTGTTCGTTTCGTTGTACAAACTGACATTGCCGCCCACGACAGGTGCATTAAAAGCAACGCAAGCTTCTGACATGCCATCGACTGCTTCTGATAGTTGCCACATGACTTCTGGGTGTTCGGGGTTCCCAAAATTCAAACAATTGACTACCGCAAGAGGGTGAGCGCCTACGCAGGCAATATTCATAACGGCTTCGGCAACAACCATCTTGGTGCCTTCGCGGGGGTCTACGTAGCACCACCGATGGTTTCCATCTGTAGAAAGTGCTAAACCCCTCCCAGTTTCTTCACCTGTTGAAGGGTGTCTGAGCCGAAGAAGAGTCCCGTCGTTGCCAGGGCCGACGACGGTGTTAAGAAACAACTGGTGGTCATATTGGCTGTAAACCCAAGATGGGTCACAGAGCAATGACAGCAAATCTTCGACACAGTTAACCGGCCCTAGAGAAGCATCACTTTGTCTCCGCTCAGCTAAATCACTTGGCGGCGACATAGGTCGTTTGTATTCAGGGGCATCATCGTGAAGGGTTGATGCCGGGAGTTCCGCTAATACTTCTCCATCAAAGCTGTCCAGTACTCGTAACTGTCCAGTCCCAGTTACTCGGCCTATCACGCTGGCCGTTATTTCCCATTGAGCTGAGATATGAAGAACTCTTTCGAGGTGTCGGGGTTCGACAATCGCAAGCATTCTTTCTTGGGATTCGGAGGTCATTAACTCAAATGGCTCCATGCCTTCTTCGCGAGAATGAATTGCCGAAACATCAACATCCATGCCCGCCCCACCTCGGGAAGCAGTTTCGCTTGTTGCGCAGGTAATGCCTGCACCACCTAGGTCTTGGATCCCGCTCACTAATCCTTCTTCAAGAAGTTCAAGGCACGCTTCTAAGAGTCTCTTTTCTTCAAATGGGTCACCGACTTGCACGCTGGGCCGTTTATCGGCGTCGTTGGACTTCTCATCGAAACCACTTGAGGCGAGAACACTGACACCTCCTATCCCATCTCTGCCAGTAGCGGACCCCAATAGGATCGCTAGATTTCCGACACCGCTTGCCTTTCCTAGTACAAGTCGCTCTGTTGGGAGCACACCCATCGCAAGCACGTTCACTAGTGGATTACCTTTATACGTTTCATCAAAAACGATTTCGCCCCCGACCGTTGGCACACCGACACTATTGCCGTATCCCGAAACTCCACTGATCACCCCCTCAGCAATCCATCGGCTACGAGGGTCATCAAGAGGCCCAAACCGAAGTGGGTCCATTACAGCTATGGGTCTTGCACCCATAGTGAAAATATCTCGGAGGATGCCACCGACACCTGTTGCTGCTCCTTGGTAAGGCTCAATAGCGGACGGGTGATTATGACTTTCGATTCGAATCGCTACAGCGATATCGTCGCCAACATCTATAACTCCAGCGTTTTCTCCTGGGCCTACAAGGACCCACGGTGCTTCAGTCGGAAGTCTTTTCAAGTGCACTTTTGAAGATTTATAAGAACAATGTTCAGACCACATAACTGAGTACATCGCCAACTCAAGATGATTCGGATGCCTACCAAGAAGCCTGTATATCTCCTGATATTCCTCGTCGCTTAGGCCAAGTGCCCGATGAACTGATGCATCTTCTGGGGCTGCACTCACGCACCAAACTTAGTCGCGGCACCAGAGTTCTTATGGATGCCTTTCGAAGCATTTTTTCGGGGTAAGTCAGTCGATAAGAGTAAGGGGCCAATTGCTGTTAATACGCTTCGAACACGTTGATCAAATGACCGACTTATTACGAAAGAAAAGATTTGATGACGGAAGCACCATCACTCGAACCCAAAAGGGCAGATGTGGCTCTTTCTGGGTGCGGCATCATGCCAACAACGTTCCCCGCTTCGTTGCACACGCCAGCAATATCCTTGGTTGAACCGTTTGGGTTATCGGTGTAGCGAAACACAATCTGCTCTCGAGTTTCAATCCTCGACAGAACTTCGGGCGAGCAGACATAATTACCTTCGAAATGATTGATGGGAATTTGCAGGTGGTCCCCAACCTCTGAGCCCCGACCGAGAATATTTTGGGTCGATACGAATTCGACCTGTTGCATAGAACAAAGAAATTTCATACCGACATTTTTCTGTAAAGCTCCGGGCAGCAAACCAGCTTCAGTTAACACTTGAAATCCATTGCAAATACCCAGTATCGGCCCACCTTCTTGGGCAAAACTAGCCACGGCTCCCATAACTGGAGAGAACCTGGCGATGGCCCCACACCGCAAGTAATCGCCGTGTGCAAACCCCCCGGGTATGACTATTGCGTCCACATTCTTTAATGATGGATCACCATGCCAAAGGATCTCAGCGTCACCTCCGAGCATCCGGATCGCATCGATGGTGTCAAATTCACAGTTGGTGCCTGGAAAACGAACAACACCGACGCGCCGGGTCATACCTCTAGTACTTCCACGCTTGCATCTTCTATTACGGGGTTTGTCAAAAAACGGTTGCACATATCTTCTACAAGCGATTGCGCTACATCGACAGATTCTGCTTCCACTTCGAGGCGGATTAACTTACCGACACGCACGTTGTGGGTTGTTTTAAAGCCCAATGCCGGCAGCGCCCGTTCAATTGTTGACCCCTCAGGGTTCGCAATTCCATCCCGAGGTGATACTTCTATTTTTGCTTCGAAGTGCATCAGCTTTCTCCTATCCACTGCTTGAACGATTCACCTGTAATTCGTTCATAAGCGGTTACATAGCGATCACGGGTAGCGTCTACCGTTTCTGTCGAAAGGGGCGGCGGCGGCGGCGATTTATCCCATCCAGTAGCCTCAGTAGCGTCTCGAACTGGTTGCTTGTCAAGGGAAACCGGCGTGGCGCCGGGATTCCAGTTTTCCGCCGGCCAGAACCTGGATGAGTCAGGTGTTAACAGTTCATCTGCTATCACCATTTGCCCATCAACAATCCCTAGTTCAAATTTAGTGTCTGCGATGATGACCCCATTTGCTGCAGCATGTTCAGAGGCTCGCCGATACGCCTCAACAGAGATCGATCGTGCCGCAGAAGCTGCCTCCGCTCCTACGATGTTTACCGCCTCGTCATAACTGATATTGATGTCATGGCCTTCCGTAGCTTTGGTTGAAGGGGTAAATACCGGTTCTGGTAATTGCTGCGCCTCCAACAGCCCACTCGGCAAAGTGGCGCCATGCATAGTCCCTGACGTCTGGTATTCCTTCCATGCAGATCCAGTTATGTAGCCCCGAACTATGCATTCAAGAGGCAGCATTTCTGCTTTACGAACAAGCAGAGCACGCCCTTCCCATTCTGGTCGTCTAGCTGCCTCGGGAAAATCAGCCGGATCTGCTGAAACTAGGTGGGTGGGAGCTACGGCATCCAAATAGTTAGACCACCACACCGTCATCGCCGTCAAAACTTTTCCTTTGTCAGGAATCGGTTCACCGAAGACGACGTCAAATGCCGAGATTCGGTCACTCGCCACCATCAGAAGATGATCGTCATCAACGACGTACATTTCTCGTACTTTGCCACTATGAAGTAATTGAAGTTCGCTCACAGCTCTTCTCTACTAGAGAATGGGGGAGGGACGGTAGGACCCTGCCCCAGGATGTTCAGAATTAATTTTGGTTGCGCTGGCTACGAACTCCTTCACCTGTGCGTCGGCAAGACCTACAAAAGCTTCGTGATCCAATAGCACGTCAGAGATAACTTCCTTATTTAGCGGTAGAAGCGGATCATTTATTAGACGTTCGACGAGATCATTTTCCCCGCTGGTACCTTCTCGAATTTCCAAAGCCGCAGCCACAGCATGTTTCTTTATGAGCTCGTGAGCCTCTTCGCGACCAACGCCTGCCTTGATCGCCGCCATTAATAGGCGCGTCGTAGCAAGGAAGGGTAAATACCGATCTAGCTCGCGATCTATAACATTGTCGTAGGAGCCAAAACCTTCTAAGACAGTCAAAGTCGTTTCGATAGCGCCGTCCAGCGCAAAGAAAGCGTCGGGAAGCACGACGCGTCGAACAACTGAACAGCTCACGTCTCCTTCATTCCACTGGTCACCAGATATCGATGCAGCCATTGTCAGGTGCCCTCGAAGTATTGATACAAAGCCGTTTACTCGTTCAGCGGAACGAGTGTTCATTTTGTGAGGCATAGCCGATGAACCCACTTGACCTTCAACAAATCCTTCAGTTGCCAGATCTAACCCAGCCATAAGACGAACTTGTAGGGCAATATTTCCCAAAGGGCTGGCCGTCTGTGTCAGCGCACTAACAACATCTAAGTCAAGCGAGCGTGGATAAATCTGGCCCACAGCCCCCAATGTCTCGCTGAAGCCCAACTGACCGGCCACTCGTTCTTCTAGTTCCCCAACCTTGCCAGCATCTCCTTCGAAAAGATCAAGAAGATCTTGCTGAGTACCAACCGGTCCCTTTAACCCACGCAACGGATACTTCGTCAGCAGGTCTTCGATGCGTTGATAGGCAAGAAGCGTTTCTTGACCAAGGTTGGCGAATCGTTTGCCCAACGTGGTCATCTGCGCTGGAACATTGTGCGAGCGCCCAGTTATCGAAGTGTCTTGGTACTGGACAGCCAATTCCGCCAGGCGCGCGATCACTGCCACCAGTCGCTCTTGGGTCAGAGCTAAAGAACGCTTGATTTGCAGTTGTTCAACATTTTCAGTCAAGTCCCGTGACGTCAGTCCCTTATGGATATGTTGATAACCCGCTAACGAAGAAAACTCTTCAATTCGGGCTTTGACATCGTGCTTCGTTACGCGCTCGCGACGGTCTATTGAGTCGAGGTCAACATCGGCTATCACTGATCGGTAAGCGGCAACCGCATCATCGTCAATTTCAATTCCTAAATCTTTTTGGGCCTCAAGTACAGCTAGCCAAAGCTCACGTTCCAATACCACTTTGTTTTGAGCCGACCAAATAACTGCCATTTCCGCAGACGCATAGCGAGTAGCCAAAACATTAACGACCGTGGGTTTGGGAATCGTCACCTCGCGCCCTCGTCCCTAAAAATTTTAAGCTGTGCAACTAAATCTGGGTTGCTCAACGACAAAATCTCAACTGCTAAAACTCCTGCGTTGGCAGACCCGTCGACAGCCACAGTCGCAACGGGGATGCCGCGTGGCATTTGCACCGTAGAGAGCAAAGCATCAATACCTCCATTGACCCCCCCGGACAAAGGGACACCAATCACAGGCAATGTCGTATGAGCTGACACAGCGCCTGCGAGGTGCGCTGCCATACCTGCTCCACAGATAATTACGCCATATCCATCATCTCGGGCGTTTGATGCAAGTTCCGCTACTTTCTCAGGCGTTCGATGAGCCGACATCACGTGAACCTCGTGCGGAACATCAAAGCGTTCTAGCATTTCTGACGCCCCAGCCATCTTGTCTCCGTCGCGAGGAGAACCCATCAAAATAGCGACCTTCATTTGATTACCTCCTGGTTAGGCTCCGTCTCAATCGAAGCACCAATATCCGCACGATGTTGCATCCCTGGCCAAAAGATCAAATCCACCGCTTGATAAGCAAGCTCACGAGCTGCTTCCACGGTCGCGGCCCGGCCACAAATATTGAGCACCCGACCACCGTTGGTCAGCAGCTCACCCTGAGAATTTGATTTGACCCCGGCACAAAACACCGTCACACCATCAATAGCTCTGGCCTCATCCAAACCCTGGATGGGATCACCCATTCTGGGCGACAAGGGATAACCCTCCGACGCCAGGACCACAGTAACCATCGCATCAGACGAAACCGTAGGTTGATTCTGAAGGTTTCCCTGCGCAACCTGAAGCAATGTCTCACTCAAACTATTTTCAAGCCGGGGCAATATTACTTGAGCTTCAGGGTCACCAAAACGGACATTATATTCCAACAGCTTTGGCCCGTCGGTAGTCATAATGAACCCTGCAAACAGAACCCCTCTGTAATCGATGCTGCGATTCTTGAGTTCTTCGATAGTGGGGTGAACTGCCAAATCCATTAACCCTTCAAGATCAGCCTGACTCATGCTGGGCATCGGTGAATAACAACCCATTCCCCCAGTATTCGGACCTCGGTTATCATCGAGAAGCCTCTTATGATCTTGGGCAGAGGTAGGGATCAATACAGCTTTTTGTCCGTCGCAGAAAGCAAACAACGATAGCTCAGGGCCACTTAGACCTTCCTCGATCACAATTTGTTTGCCAGCGTCTCCAAAGGCCGCTCCAGACAACTTCTCTTTGATATCAGAGACAGCTTCGTTATAACTATTCGTAACGAGCACGCCTTTGCCCGCAGCTAACCCATCGGTTTTGATGACGTAGGGCGGTCCATAAGTTGTTAAAAACTCAATGGCTTCTTCTATTTGACTTTGACCAAACGATTCGTAGCCGGCGGTCGGAACACCCGCTGCATTGACCAAGTCTTTCATCCAGGATTTTGAGGCTTCTAGACGAGCCCCCTCTTTCCCCGGGCCAAAGACACAACCGCCAAACGAGCGAATCTCATCTGCAAGCCCATTGACAAGAGGAACTTCTGGGCCAATCACATATAAATCGGCGTCAATATCCGTAACGGGTGCGCTGGTGCTACCTCTGATGCCAGCTGATCCTGGTGAAACAACAACTTCCGAATCCATGGAGAGGCTCTCTACAAACGCATGTTCGCGCCCGCCCGAGCCGACCACGCATACTTTCATGCTGCAAACCGCAGGTATTGCTCCCTGCCGGGGCCAACGCATACAAATCGAATTGGCACACCCATCTGGCGTTCTAGGAACGATATGTATTCGACCGCCTCTCGCGGAAGGTCATTGCGCTCTGTTGCCCCCGAGAGATCAGTTTTCCATCCTGGGAACTCCGCATATACCGGGGTGGCTCTATCATGCAAACGCCGAAGATGAGGGAGATATTCGTAACGTTGGCCGTCTACTTCGTAGGCGACGCAGACCTTTATCGTTTCCAACTGGTCAAGAACATCTAATTTGGTCAGCGCAATTTCGGTGCAGGCATTCAGTCGAACCGCTTGCCGAGCCATAACTGCATCAAACCAACCGGTTCGTCGTCGACGCCCTGTATTGGTGCCAAATTCTTTGCCAACTTCTACGAGGTGGTCTCCGACCTCGTCTTCCAATTCCGTGACGAAAGGGCCTGCTCCAACTCGCGTCAAATAAGCCTTGGCGATACCAATCACCTGATCAATTGCTCCGGGCCCGATTCCTGCACCAACAAGGGCATATCCAGCTACAGGGTTTGATGAGGTAACAAAGGGGTAGGTCCCATGATCGAGATCTAAGAAGGTTGCTTGTGCGCCTTCGAACAAGACTCTTTGCCCTGCGTGCAGAGCGTCGTGTAAGTGGCCGATGGTGTCCCCGATGTATGGAGCTACACGAGGTGCGACTTCATTGATTAGTTCGTCAGCTAGTTGGTCGGGATCCACACCCTTATGACCATAGATGTCTCTCAGAACAACATTCCGCTCAGATAATGCGCTGTGCAGCCTCGCTCTCAAATGATCGGGGTCAAGTAGGTCTTCGACACGTATTCCAACCCTTGATGCTTTATCTGCGTAGGCAGGTCCGATACCGCGTTTAGTCGTACCAATTTTGTTGTCGCCCAACTGGCTTTCTGCGAGTTCATCCAGAATCTGGTGATAGGGAAGCACTAAATGAGCTTGCGGACTCAACATCAAACGCTGGCAATCAACGCCTTTAGCTGTCAATGTGTCAATTTCAGCTAGCAGGACGTAAGGGTCGACTACAACGCCGTTCCCAATAACAGGCACTACGTGGTCGTACAAAACTCCACTCGGGATAAGTTGCAGGGCAAAGACTTCGCCATCTACGACGAGCGTATGCCCAGCATTATGTCCGCCTTGGTAGCGCACCACATGGGCACACTCCTTAGCAACGATGTCGACGACTCGGCCCTTGCCTTCATCGCCCCACTGAGTACCGACCACTATTGATCCCGGCAAGGAACACTCCAAACGCCATCTGCTGACGTTGTCAGATCCTAATTGCGGAACGTAACTTTTCTAGGATGAATTAAGACCCTTTGTTGTTTTTTATGAAGAAAAACGATCGAAACAACTGTCTCAGCGCCGTCTCCTTGGATCTAACCAAGGGACAACAGACTGCTCAAGGGGCACCAAGTCTCGCCGATAATGACGGTGAGTTTCCATGACAGTTGCGTTCGCCGCCACTTGAAGCTGCTGCATTTCTATTTCAAGTTGAGTAAGGCGTCGTTCAAGTTCAAGCACGCGCTTTACTCCCGCCAAATTCAATCCTTCGTTAGTTAGCTCTTGGATTCGTCGAAGTAACGCTATGTCTATTTCGCTGTAACGCCGGCTGCCGCCAGGTGTCCGAGCAGGTTCGAGCAATCCTTTCCGTTCGTATATCCGGAGAGTTTGTGCGTGAACTCCGGCAAGTTCTGCTGCAACAGAAATTACGTAGACAGCTTTGTCAGGGTCAGGCGTCATTGATATTGGGCCCACAATCACCCCTCCTCTTGCGGTTGGTTTCGAGGTGACCAATCGGTGACCTCACTTAATGCTTCGAGTGCTTCTCTTTCCTTTGGAGTTAAATCGGAAGGAACGGCTATCTCGAGGGTCACCAATAAATCGCCAGTTACTTTTTGAGTTACTACGCCTCGGCCTTTCACTCGAAACGTCGTACCCGACTTGGTGCCTGGGGGAATTTTTAAGGTGACGGTTGAATGATCATAAGTAGGGATCTTAATTTCCGATCCGAGGGCAACTTCAGGAAAAGTCACTGGGATAAGCAAAGTTAGATGTCGTCCCTTACGACCAAACATTGCGTCTGGAGCAACTTCGACTATTACGTAAAGATCTCCTGCAGGGCCTCCGTTGCGTCCAGCTCCTCCCTTACCGGCTAAACGGATGCGTTGACCATC
>JUEP01000015.1 GCA_000817105.1 marine actinobacterium MedAcidi-G3
AAATATTGCCAACTTGCAACGGCAACTCGACCGGCTCGGTTTAGGTCACGACAAAGAACGATCCATTGCGACAACCGATGTCACCTATTACCGCTGGACACAATGGATTTTTTTGCAGATCTTCCAAAGCTGGTACGACAGTGAGGCAGCCGTGGCGAGGCCGATCTCAGAGCTTGAAGAGTTACTTTCGGCAGGTCAGCTTTCCACCAAGAATGGGCAGCCTTGGTCGGACATGACGGAAGTAGGCCGTCGAGAGGAACTCGATAAGTGGCGTCTCGCTTATTTGGGCGAGGCCCCGGTTAATTGGTGTCCGGGGCTAGGAACAGTTCTCGCAAACGAGGAAGTTACAGCTGATGGGCGGAGCGAACGCGGTAACCATCCAGTCTTTAGACGGCCTATGAAGCAGTGGATGATGCGGATAACAGCCTATGCAGACCGGTTGTTAGAGGACTTGGAAACCCTCGATTGGACTGACTCGATTAAAACCATGCAAAGAAACTGGATCGGGCGATCTGAAGGTGCCGAAATTGCTTTTCAAACAGCCTCCGATTTGGATATCAAAGTCTTCACCACCAGACCAGACACCCTCTTTGGAACCACTGCCATGGTCTTGGCTCCCGAACATCCTCTAGTTGATGACTTGACAGCTGCCGTTTGGCCGGAAGGTACACCAGCTAGTTGGACAGGCGGAGCTGCGTCCCCGAGCGAAGCAGTTGAGCAGTATCGCCGGTTGGTCTCGGAGTTGAGCGACTTAGAAAGGCAAGAGAATCGCTCAAAGACCGGGGTGTACCTGGGATCACACTGCGTCGTCCCAGTAAACGGCAAAGAAATTCCAGTATTCATCGCAGACTATGTGCTGATGGGTTACGGAACTGGGGCCGTGATGAGTGTTCCCGGTCAGGATCAACGAGATTGGGATTTTGCTTCAGCATTCAGCATTGACATTGTTCGTACCGTTGAACCTCCAGAAGACTTTTCGGGGGAGGCCTACGTTGAGGATGGGCCAGCGATCAATAGCGACTTTCTTGACGGCCTTCATATAAAAGACGCCAAGCGGTCGATGATTGACTGGTTAGAAAATAATAGCCATGGGCAGCGAACGGTCACCTACAAGTTGCGCGATTGGCTATTTTCTCGCCAACGATACTGGGGGGAGCCATTCCCGATTGTGTTCGACGAAACCGGTCTCGCTTTGGCTGTCCCCGAAAGCGAGCTCCCAGTCGAATTACCCGAGCTTATGGACTGGGCACCGCGGTCTTTAGACGAAGCGTCTAACCCAGAACCCCCATTAGGTCGCGCAGAAGAGTGGGCGACGGCTGATTACGACCTTGGGGAAGGGAAGCGCTCCTACCGGCGCGAACTGAACACAATGCCTCAATGGGCGGGCTCGTGTTGGTACTACCTGCGATATCTAGACCCAAAAAACGAGGAAGAGTTCGTCGACCCAGCAGTTGAAAAATACTGGATGACGAGCCCTGACGGGGGTGTTGGTGGGGTTGATTTGTACGTTGGGGGAGTTGAGCACGCAGTTTTGCATCTTCTATACGCCCGCTTTTGGCACAAAGTTTTGTTCGACCTCGGACACGTGTCTGGCCCCGAACCTTTCCAGCGCTTGTACAACCAGGGTTACATTCAAGCTGCGGCTTACCAAGACGCTCGAGGGATCTACGTTGAAGCAGAAAAAGTAGTCGAAGAAGATGGTTCGTTCCTCTACGAAGGGCTTCCCGTTGACCGTTCCTTCGGCAAGATGGGTAAGTCTCTCAAAAATTCCGTGACTCCTGATGACATGTATTCGACTTACGGCGCAGACACTTTGCGGCTTTATGAAATGTTTATGGGGCCTCTAGATCAAGACCGGCCTTGGGAAACCAAATCAGTTGTTGGCTCTCACCGACTGTTGCAGCGGGTGTGGAGGAATCTGATAGACGAAAATACAGGTATATCGACTGTCGTTCACGAACAACCCACCGAGGAGTTATTGAGGCTCACACATCGAACCATTGCCGCTGTTGATGATGCCATGGAGGAATTGAGGTTTAATTCGGCCATAGCGCGTATCACGGAGCTGAACAATGAACTAACTCGAACCGCTGCGCCAGTTCCTGCCGAAGTTGCCAACAGCCTTGTGTTGATGCTCAGTCCTTTAGTGCCACATATAGCGGAGGAGTTGTGGCAAAGACTCGGAAATGAAGGCTCTGTAGTCCATGAGCGATTCCCCAAGCCAGATGAGACTCTCCTTGTCGATGAATCGATCGAGATTCCTGTTCAAATTAACGGCAAAGTGAGAAGTCGCGTGATGGTAGCGGCAAGCGCAGATGTTCCAACGATTGAAGAAACAGTGTTAGCTAACGATCGGGTCACGGAACTGCTAGCAGGGAAATCGATTCGCAAAGTAATTGTCATCCCAGGAAAAATGGTAAATATCGTCATCAGCTGATGGAGATACCGTACGGAGCTACTTTTAAGATTTTGCTGTGGCCGGAACCTGGGAGCGAACGTTTGATTGTCTCTGCCTGACCTTTCTCGACGAAAGCAGCGACTGTTGGACCTGAACCACTCAGCCATGCGGCGCAGGCGCCATTGTCCAGGGCTGCTTGTATTGCGATAGCAGATTCAGGTGCGGAAGCTAGACGCGTTGGCTGGTGTAGTTCATCGATGCAATTGGCGCGCATAGCTGTCAAATCATTGGAAGCGATTGCAGCGACCAAAACTGAACTTCTAGCCAACGCTCGAGTGGCGGTCTCGAACGCTACTGACGTAGGAAGATGCTTTCTAGAGGAATCAGTCGAAGTTTTCCCGGCAGGGATCCACACGACCACGTCTAACTGCACCGGACACTTCACGCGAACAACTGATTCTTGGTTAGTGGCGGTAACGCTGCCAAATATCGATGCAGCGACGTTGTCCGAGTGGCCTTCTAGCTGGCCCGATCGTGCGAGTAGATATCCATAATCAATCGATCCAGACTTCTGGAGGGAGGCAGCTGCCAACCCAGCTACCCGAGCGGCGCCTGAAAAACCAAGACCCTTGCCAGGCGGGATCAGAGTCTCTGCGAATAATGGACCTTCTCCTCCAGCATTGGCAAAAGATGCGGTTGCTGGATGATTTCCATCCAATTGCGTAGCACCTTGTTGAGGCTCTCCTACATCTAGATGGAACGGCAGATCCAACGCAACCGCTAAGCAGTCGAAACCGGGCCCTATGTTGGCGGAGGATGCAGGCACTGTGACACGCATCTAAGGCAGCGTACAGTCCTATAGTCAGCTGTTAGCGAAGTCGGAATGGGTTGGTCCTATGACACACGGTGGAAAGTTAGTTGCGAAAGCTCTGAAGGCAGCGGGAGTAGAGTGCGTGTTCACTCTTTCGGGAGGCCATGTCATGGGAATATATGACGGGTGCCTTGATGAAAACATTGAAGTTGTAGATGTCCGCCACGAACAAGCAGCGGTTCACGCAGCCGATGCTTGGGCTCGTCTTCACCCGGGCAAAGTTGGTGTCGCAATTCTTACCGCTGGCCCGGGTGTGACCGATGGGGTTACGGGTGTTGCGAACGCTTGGCGAGCTAATTCCCCGATCTTAGTTATTGGAGGGCAAGGGCCTTTTCGGCATATACGGCGCGGCTCCCTGCAGGAGATGGACCATGTTTCGTTAATGACGCCAGTATCGAAATGGGCCGAAGCCTGTTATCAAACCGAGCGAATTGGCGAGTACATGGAGGCTGGTATTCGTGCGGCCCTGAGTGGTGTCCCCGGCCCGGCGTTCCTCGAAATCCCGATGGATGTGCTCCACGGTGAGGTAGACCTAGAAAAGATTCAAATTCCTAAGTTTCGTGACTACAGGATTTCTGCGACTGCGCCTCAACACCTCATAGAGGAAGGTGTTGATTTGCTCTCTCGGGCCCAAACTCCAATGGTTATGGCTGGAACTTCCCTCAAGTGGAGCGAGGGAGGTAGTCATCTAGAGAGCTTCTTGGAACGAACTAGCCTGCCCTGCTTCGTGAATGGTATGGCTCGAGGAGAGATTGCTTGGGATCACCCATCCTTTCTGTCTTTGACTAGAAAAGAAGCGTTGGAGAAAGCTGACTTGGTCATCCTTGCTGGAACGCCGTTAGATTTTCGTATGAAATTTGGTAAGTCGATTCCGGCCTCAGCAGTGATTATCCAAATGGATCTAGATGAAACCTTGATTGGTGATAACCGGGCTGCGGATCTCGGATTAGTTGGCAACATTGGCATGAATTTTCAATTGCTAACCAAAGAAATTGAACGCCGCGAGTTGACGATTGATTCATCGAGATACCGGAGCCAGCTACGAGCACGAGAAGAAGAACTGGATAGCGCTCGCCGAGACGAAATGGACAGTCAAGAAGTTCCGATAGACCCCCTTCGGTTGTGTCGAGAGATAGCCGATTTTGTATCCGATGACATGATCGTCATAGGAGATGGCGGAGATATTGTCGCCCAAGCTTCAAAGGTGATTCAGGTGCCGCGCAACGGGACTTGGATGGACCCGGGACCTTTGGGAACACTTGGTGTAGGCATGCCGTTCGCGTTGGCGGCTCAAAAAGCCCACCCGGACAAGCGTGTACTAATCGTTTATGGCGATGGATCATTTGGCCTGAATGGATTTGAATATGACACCGCCGTCCGTTTCGGCCTACCCATCGTGGGTGTAGTTGGTAACGACGCGGCGTGGGGTCAGATGATGCGGCCTCAGGGGATGCTTTATGGGGAAGATCGGTTAGTGGCTGTTGAACTCAATCGGACTAGGTATGACCTAGTCGTGGAAGCTTTGGGTGGCCATGGAGAACATGTCGTGTCGCCAACAGAAATAGGTCCAGCGATAGCGAGAGCATTTGAGTCTGGGAAGCCCGCACTGGTTAACGTAGAAATTCGACAGGACCGGAGCGGAATGAAGGGTTCCACGTATGTTTGATTGCTCTCAAGGTCGTTAGGGCGTGTGCGGCAGGTTTGTCTCCGCTGTTCCGTCATCCAGATTAGAGACCTTATTTGGAGCTGGGTCTTGTGAGCATTATTTGAGCCCTAGCTACAACGTGGCACCGTCAATGGAGATATATGGAGTCCTGGGCGATCTTGGCTCGGTTAAGCGAAAGATAGAAGTGTTTCGTTGGGGTTTTGGTCTGCGATCCGAGAAGAAAGGTGGGAGTTCCACTCTGCTCATCAACGCTCGAATCGAAACCGTCGACTCAAAGCCAAGATTTGCCTCATCCTTTGAAGGCAGGAGATGTCTAGTTCCAGCTGGCGGATTTTACGAATGGCCAAGAGGACGAGGAAGTAGGGGGCGTCAACCCTCCTACATCTATAAACCGGACAAGACACCGATAGCTATGGCGGGCATTTGGGAACCCGGCTCAAAGAACAGTGGGCTTGAGCACCGACCGTCTTTGGTTATCCTGACTCGAGAATCCGACAGATTTATGTCCGCCATACATGACCGAATGCCGGTAACCCTTCCATCTTCATTGTGGAGTACCTGGCTGGACCCATCTTTCACGAATCCTGGTGAGCTGAAACGCGCGATAACTGAAGCTCCAACAGAGACGTTAGAAGCCCATTTCGTAGATGGAAAAGTAGGTAATCCTGAGCGCGATGAACCTGGCAACATTACTGCTGTTCAGTCCAACACCCTTTGGTAGTGCCTGAAGCTATTTTCCAAAGCGTGACTTGATTTGCTGTGCTGCGCTATCCAGATCTTTGGGGTCAACTGAGTTTGCTGCGAGGCTGAAATCCATGTCCGCCATGGTGTTCATGGGAATCAAATGTATGTGCGTGTGGGGTACCTCGAACCCGGCGATTACCATTCCGACGCGTTTAGTGTTGAACGCCAGTTTTTGGGCAACTGCAATCTTTCCTGCGACGTCAAAAAGATGTTGTTGCAGAATTGAAGGGACATCAGTCCAATGGTCGATTTCATCTCGGGGAACTACAAGAGTGTGGCCAAAAGAGATTGGGTTTATTGACATGAAGGCAACGCATTGCTCGTCTTTCCAAACAAAAGTGCCGGGTAATTCGCCTTCGATGATCATTGTGAAAACAGATGACATGAAATGGAGCCTACGATGCAACTGATGTCTGAGCAGCCCTTACCGTGGAGACCGTTCACCGTTCCAAATCTTATTAGCCTTGCTCGGTTGGGTTGTATCCCTGTTTTCTTGTGGCTGTTGTTTTCGGTAGGGGACCGCTGGGCAGCCGCTCTGTTGCTTGGGGCGTTAGGGGCCACTGACTGGATAGATGGATTTATTGCACGCAAATTTGACCAAGTAAGTGAATTGGGAAAAATTCTTGACCCGACGGCAGATCGACTCATGCTTTTGGTTGGAATTTTCGCGATCTGGATTGATGGTTCGGTCCCTGGGTGGATTGCGTGGCTGGCACTTGTTAGGGAGGCGTTAGTTGCTCTTGTTGCTCTTTTTCTTGCAGCATTTGGTGCTAGAAAAATTGAAGTCACCTGGTGGGGCAAGACTGGCACCTTTTTGTTGATGTTCGCTTTTCCCTTTTTCTTAGCGGGCGAGAGCGACATTGGCATCGCGTCTTTTTTTGCTGCAGGGGCATGGGCTTGCGCTCTGGTGGGCCTACCTATTCATTACTGGTCTGGGGTAAAATACGTTCCTGCGGCTCGAGAGGCACTTCAAGAAGGTCGAGCCGGCCGGTAAGCGCAGATCCCCTGGCCGTCTGGGTGGGGTAGGTTGTGGATATGAATACACCTGAAGAGCTTCAATATTCAAGTGACCACGAGTGGGTGCGTATTGACAATTCTTTAGTGCGTATTGGGATTACAGATTTCGCTCAAGATGCTTTGGGTGACGTCGTGTACGTGGAACTTCCAGAGCTAGGACTAGTGGTTTCTGCGAACTCGGCGTTCGCTGAAATTGAGTCGACTAAGTCGGTGTCGGATGTTTTTGCGCCCGTTTCTGGGGAAGTTGTGGAAATCAACGACGTTCTCGAAGATCGTCCAGAACTCGTCAACGAAGACCCCTACGGTGAAGGGTGGGTCTGTGCAATTAAAGTGAGTGAAGAATCTGAACTAGATGGGTTGATGGACGCAAAAAGTTACGAAGCATTCGTCCTTGAAGGTAGCAAGGAGGACTAGGTGACTCAAATATGCGAAGCGTGTGGCCACTCAAATGAAGTTGGATCAAGATTCTGTTCTAGTTGCGGGAGACCCTTGAATCTTGCTGAAGAGGCAAGTACCGAAGTGCTTGAAAATCTTGCGACTGATTCTGGAAATATCAATTTTGAAAGCCCATTGATGGGAGCTGCGCTAATAGTTGCGAGTGGACATCAAGCGGGCACTCGTTATGCAATTACGTCGGACCTTGTGACAGTTGGTCGCCATCCTGACAGTGCAATATTTCTCGATGACATCACTGTTTCTCGACATCACGTTGAATTAACGGCGAGCGCAATGGGTTACTGCATTAAAGATGTTGGGTCGTTGAATGGCACCTACCTCAATGGGGAACGAATAGAGGACAGCGAAGCGTTGCTAACTAACGGTGATGAATTGCAGGTAGGTAAGTTCAAATTGCTTTATCTCGTGTCATCGAGCACCTGAAAGTGGGCTAGGAGCCAACAACCCCGCTAAGGTCACAACATGATTGAGATGGAGCTACTCGGAGTTCAGGTTGAGTTGCCATCAAACAGTCCTTTGTTGTTGTTAAGAGAGACCGGAGGGCAGGGGAGAGTATTGCCTGTGGTGATTGACACCCCCGAGGCGCATGCTATCCATCGTGGGATTGAGGGAATTCGGCTCGCGAGACCTCTAACGCATGATTTGCTAGTGACCATGCTGGAAGAACTTGAGGTTGACATTGTTGGGGTAGTCGTAACGGAGCTTCGCGAGCGCACTTTTTTTGCAGAGATTGAGCTAAAGGTTGATGGCGAAAGTCGAACCGTTTCGGCACGGCCAAGTGACGCAATAGCGATTGCTGTGAGAACAGATACTCCCATATTTGCCTCAGAAGATGTTCTGGCTGAGGCTGGCCAGATCATCGAAGAACACGGATCTGGCGATGACTCTGAAAATGATCCAGATGAGCTGCTTGATGAGTTCAAGCAGTTCCTCGATGATGTTAACCCTGGTGATTTTTAGAGATATCTAAGACGACATTCCGCAATATTCGCGCTAAGCGCGCGAAGTATCGCGCGAAGGGTGGTTGCTTAAGGTGCAAATTGCTCGTACCGTGGCATCACATCAACGTAGTTTCATCGATGTGATCGTAGTGATCGCTTGCCGACTTGGAGGCAGAACCTTGACCGAGGACATAGTGGCATCAGGTTTTTCAGGAAAGAGAACAGCAGAATTGGTTGGTATCACATACCGCCAACTTGATTACTGGGCACGTACTGATCTCATCCGTCCTTCTCTCGCTGATGCGCAAGGAAGTGGCAGTAGGCGAAGCTACTCATATCAGGATCTTCTAGAACTCAAGGTCGTAAAAACTCTTCTCGACGCAGGAATTCGGCTTGAAATGGTTAGAGATGTGTTTTCTTACTTGCGAGAAAACCTTGGTGCAGATGTTGCTTCGGCCAACCTAGTGATTAGCGGCTCTTCACCATTGCTTGTCTCAGGTGAGGAGATCATTGACTTGATACATCAAGGACAGGGTGTCCTTAACGTCCTGCCTTTGGCAGGGGTTAAAGAAGAGTTAGACAACGCCATTATCGACCTTTTCCCGTCGGTTGAAGAGCGAGTCCGGGCTACGGGTTAGTAACTATTCCAGTGTCAGTTGGGTCTATCAGTTTTCTTTCGGACTGAAACGCATAGACGCGGAGTTCATGCAAAAGCGATCGCCTGTGGGCTCGGGACCATCGGGGAAAACATGACCTAGATGTGCCCCGCAGGCATGGCACAGCGCCTCAACGCGCATCATCCCGTGAGAATTGTCGATTTCAGTGTCAACCGCTCCTTGGGACAGCGGTTGCCAGAAACTTGGCCAACCAGAGCCCGACTCATACTTAGAGTCACTGGAAAATAGATCGATGTCGCAGACCACACAGCGGTACACGCCGTCCTGTTTCTGATCCCATGTATCGCCTGTGAAGGCCTGTTCTGTTCCAGCTTCTTGCGTGACGTGGTACTGAAGAGGGGTTAAACGATCTCGGAGGTCTTCTTCGGTATAGGTTTTTGAACGGTCACTCATCGGGTGTCTCTCAAACGTGATTCAGGCAAAAGGTTGTAACGGCAAGACTATTGCAGTTGGCGCCTCGAAATCTTATCTGTGGACAAAGAAGATTTTTCCACTGAAAAGTCACAGCTTTGTGCCACTAGTTGGCCACAACGTACAGCCGGTAAATTCTGAAGCATGGTGTTTAAGTTGAAGTTTGTTGACGGTCGGGCAGAACTGATCTGCGGAGTCGATAATTACCAACAAGAAGGTCCGATGACGACGTTCTTCCACTCAGAAGGTCGGAACTACGTGGACTCATGGTCTCAACGTGTTGCTAGCTACAGAACTACTGATATTGCCTATGTCCGACGCATTCTGACGTTTAAATAGCACTCACCAGCAAGACCCATATGTAGATATCTGAAGATTGTCAGATCGGTAGAAGCTAACAATCATCGTTATTTAGGGATTTAACGATGTCGACAATGGCACCTAGGCTGTCCAATCTTTCTTGCATATCGGCGCCCTCTGGCTGAACTCGAAGAACGGAGATACCAGCTTCCCGATAGGAGCGGACTCGTTCAGTGACCTCCGAGGTCGTGCCCAAAAAGTTTGTTTGTAAGATCAGTTCATCAGGTACCGCTTGAATGGCCTCCTCACGTTGACCCTCCACCCATAGCTGTTGAACTTTTCGTGCTTCTGTCTCGAAGCCGCCGCGGCTATAAGCATCGTTGTAAAAGTTGGTCGTTGCCGAACCCATTGCCCCCAAAGTGAATGCAACTCCTGATCGTCTGGGAGCTAACAGGAGCTCGATGTCGTTACCGAATTGAACAGCCCCGCCAGCTTGATATTCGATATCTAGCGGATCCCGTCCGGCTGCTACGGCTCCTTGCTGGACATGCTCAATCGTGGCAGCAGTTCCTGTGGGAACGAAGGATGTTCCTGCCCACCCGTCAGCTACTTGTCCTGTGTATTCAAGCGATTTTGGTCCGAGCGTGGCTAGCCATATCGGTATTTGTTCGTTGGCGGGCTGAGATAATCGGAGTGCTTTTCCCTCTCCGCCTGGGCGCGGCAGGAAATGGTGTGATCCTTCATACTTAATTTTCTCACCGGCGAACGCCTGCCTGACTATGTCAACTGTTTCTCGGAGACGTGTAAGGGGCTGACGAAAAGAGATTCCATGTAGCCCCTCCACGACTTGGGGTCCGCTCACACCTAGTCCTAGAATAAATCGGTCATCACTAATAGCTGCCATAGATAGGGCTGTCATAGCTGTCATGACCGGAGTGCGAGCCGAGATCTGTAATATGCCGGTCCCGAGTTGAACCCGTTCTGTTACGGCAGCAAGGTAGGCCAGCGTGCTAACACCGTCCATCCCCCAGGCCTCAGCAGACCAAATTATGTCGACACCCATCTGTTCGGCCTCGCGTAAGAATTCCACCTGAGTATCCCAATCGCGCTTCTTGCCTGAAGCTGGGCCACCGAATGCAATAGAAATCTTCATGGCTCCTGCCTAGCGCACCAAAGTCACTTCTGCAGCGCTAGTTTCGTGTTATGCAAATAAACGCGTTAACGGGAGCTTTCGGCGCGGAGGTCTTCGATATTGACCTTAAAGGGGGTATCAATCCAGAACAGGCCGGATTGATAGAGGATGCCCTTGCAAAAAATGTAGTCCTTGTGTTCCGAAACCAGGATCTAGATATAGATGACTTTGAGAGATTCGCAAGGGCTCTCGGCGAATTTGGAGACACGCCGTTTATCGCGCCGATTGATGGCCATCCAAACGTGCTGCGCCTCTTGCGTGAGCCTGAGGAAAAAGGACCTCTCTTCGGTAGCGGGTGGCATAGCGATTGGAGTTTCCAATTAGAACCGCCAAGTGCAACCTTGCTCTACGCCCTGGAGGTTCCGGAAGTTGGCGGAGACACTGTTTTTACTAATCAGTATTTGGCCTATGAGAGCCTGTCGGAGTCGATGCAGTCAATCCTTCGGGGCTTGAGAGGGCTTCATTCTGCGGAACGGAGCTATGGCCCTCAGGGAACATTTGGAAAAAATGACCCAGACTCGTCGATGGATATCGAAGGAGATGAGACGGCGGTGGTTCTGCAGACACACCCTTTAGTTCGTTCGCATCCCCTAACTGGCCGTCAATCTTTATTCGTCAATGAGGTCTACACAGTTGGAATAGAGGGAATGACGAAGACTGAAAGTAGCGCGCTGCTTGAATTTCTCTTTGAACACAGTCGACAGATTGCTTTCACTTGTCGCGTGCGATGGATGCAGGGGACGTTAACGATGTGGGACAACCGAGCGACACAGCATTTCGCGATAAATGACTATGCAGGTAGCAAAAGAGAGATGTACCGGATCACTCTCGCTGGTGAACAGCCCGTGCTCAACTAGTCAGTTCGCAAAGCGTCGACGACTACGAGCGGACCTAATAAGGCTAAATCTTGTAATGCTTGGTCGTATAAAAATTTCTCAGTGCATGCAGGCCGGGCCCAGTCTTCTTCGTTAGGCGTGGGGAGTCTTCCGCGTGCGCTTACTTTGAGGTTGCCAGTCGAGCGACTGCTTACCAAGATGGTTTGTCCAAGCAGCATCTGTAAGAAGCTTTCCGGATCGTGGCTAGGTTCGTCAAAAACGTAGAGCTTGGACCCATCGGTCACGAAAGGTGTTATGTAGTGGGTTCTTTCGCCTTGCGAACCACTGATATCGAAACGAAGCATTAGGGAATTGTCAAAAACTTCGAAAGGCGGAGCAGTGGAACTGTTCATTGAGTGGACCGTAGCAAGCGACAGGTGTTCGAGGTTGACACGAGGTAGGTTCTTCATAGGTGTAGGTAACAAGAGGCATGGGGGTTTTGAGATGGCAGTTCAAGAAGGAGAGTATTGCGGGTTCCTTATAGCTATTGAAGATCCCGGCATTCTGGTTGTGACGTTCAACCGCCCTGAGAGTCTTAATGCGTCTACAGCTGCGATGAAGCGAGATTTAGTTGAAGTACTAACTCAGACACAGATGGATGACGCAATCCGGATCGTTGTTTTCACAGGCGAAGGCCATGCCTTTTGGGCAGGAGATGACTTGAAAGGTTATGGAGGAGACAGCACCCAAGTTCCGCAGATCCACCACGGGCATCACAACCCTTCTGGCACATACAACGGGTTACGGACGATATCTCAGGCGGTTAACACAGCAGTCCGCAATCTAGACAAAATATCTATCGCAGCGATAAATGGCTTCGCGATTCAAACGGGCTTTTCGCTTGCTTTAGCCTGCGATTTTCGTATTGCTTCGCGTTCGGCGCAGATGGGAAGCGCGACGCTTAGGTTTGGCTTGCTGCCAGATGAAGGCGGCCAATGGCTGCTCGTACAGCACCTTGGAGTAGCCAAGGCAACAGATTTTATGATGCGTAAGCGAATTGTTGATGGTGAAACTGCGCATCAGTTGGGCTTAGTGCACGAGGTCGTCGAAGACGAAGATCTTATGGATGAGACTTTCGAACTTGCTCGAGAACTTGCCGAAGGGCCCCAAGTGGCGATGAGAATGTTGAAGCGATCAATTCTGCTTGCTGCTGACCTAACCTGGGATCAGTCGCTTGATGAGATTGCTGCAAAGACAGCAGTAACTGATCACCTTCCTGACGCTCGAGAGGGCGCTCAAGCTTTCATAGAAAAACGAAACCCTGAATTTAATGGGTGGCTCGAAGGCCGTTCCGACCCGCCAATGGATGGACCAGCTCCATGGGAATCGGATTCTTAATAAAGCTCTTCAATAGGGGCCCGTTGAGAAAAGAAGACCGCAGTCGTTTATCTCAAGTGTGCTGTTAATTCCTCAAGAGCGCCCAGCAGCATCTTTACGTTACGCATCTGTGCTGTATGGCCCATACAGCCGATGCGCCATACTTTGCCGGCTACCGGTCCAAGGCCGCCACCAACTTCGATGCCGTATCGGTTAAGTAAGTGCTGACGCCCTTCAACGTCATCCAATCCATCCGGGATCGATACGGTTGTGAGCTCCGGAAGTCGATGTCCTTCTTGGGCCCATAAGTCGAAGCCGAGTTCCGGTAGACATCTATGGAGCTCGTCGCCGCAAGATTGATGACGTTCCCAGGCTTGCTGGAGGCCTTCATTTATCACTACTCCCAAACCAGCATGTAAGGCATAAAGCATCGAGATAGGCGCTGTGTGATGATATGCCCGAGCACCGTCGCCGGTTACGTAGTCCTTGATCATGTTTAGATCCAGATACCAGCTTTGCGGAGTCTCCACGAGTCTCTCCATGGCCCTATCGCTCACGGTTACGGGAGAGAGACCAGGAGGAACTCCCAGACACTTCTGAGTTCCGCTGTAAGCAATATCGACAGCCCATTCGTCGATCAAGACAGGTATGCCGCCAAGCGAAGTCACACAATCGACTAGAAGCAGGGCGTCGCCTTTGCCTGCGCCGAGGTCATGGATGTCATTTCGCACCCCAGTTGATGTCTCAGCATGTACTACGGCAATCATCTTCGGGTTGGGGTGTGCTGTCAGCAGTCTCTCAGGATCTATTGCCCGCCCCCAATCCTCTTCCACCTTGGTAACTACGGCGCCCGCTCGGCTAGCCACATCACACATTCGGTTGCCGAAAACCCCATTAACTCCAACTACAACCTCATCACCCGGACTAATGAAATTAACGAATGAGGTCTCCATCCCAGCTGAACCGGTTGCGCTAATCGGAAATGTCAGAGCGTTTTTTGTCTGCCATACCTCTCGCAATCGGTCGTTAGTTTCATCCAGGAGAGATATGAATTCAGGGTCTAAGTGTCCCAGAACTGGCCGGGCGAAGGCCTCCATTACTTCTGGATACGGATTGCTCGGGCCAGGGCCCATCAAGATTCGGTCGCTGTGGATCACGTCGAGCAACCGTAGTCACCAGAACACCTAGATGCACATTTGCCCCCTAAGAGTTGCCAGCAAGCCGCATGATGAGGCTGCTGGTGTCCCACCGCCCGCCTCCGTTTTCTTGAATTTCTTGATAGTAAGAGTCGACTAGTCGAGTCACTTCCACAGAGGTTTTGAGACGCGCTGCCTCCTCCATGACAATGCCGAGGTCCTTCCTCATCCAGTCGACAGCGAAACCGAAGTCAAATTCGTCACGAATCATCGTTGAGCCCCGGTTCGTCATTTGCCACGAACCAGCTGCTCCTTTGCTGATTGTCTCAAGTACAAGCTCGAGATTTAGTCCGCTCATTTTTCCGAACTGAAGAGCCTCTGACAGTCCTTGAAGTAGCCCCGCGATGCAGATTTGATTAACCATCTTTGTTAGTTGACCTGAACCGGTAGGTCCAATGAGATTGCAAGCTTGGCTATAGGCGGAGATGAATGGTTTAGCCTGGTCGAACCACCTCTGCTCGCCGCCGCACATAACGGTCAGAGCCCCATTCTCGGCACCTGCCTGGCCCCCAGAAATAGGCGCATCAAGGAACCCAACATTGCGGACCGAGCAGATTTCATTGAGCTCCCTAGCGAGTTCAGCCGATGCTGTGGTGTGGTCGACGATCAAAGATTGGGGTTCGATACCGGCGAGAACCCCTTCGTCCCCCAGTACGACTGAACGAACATCGTCATCGTTTCCGACACAGACAAAGACCACCTCGGCAGCGGCGGCTGCTTCTCTTGGGGTCGCCGCCGTCGTGCCGTCATTTTGCCTGGCCCAAGCGTCCGATTTCGACCTCGTCCTGTTGTACACCGACACTGAATGCCCTGCTTGTGAAAGGTGTTTGGCCATTGGAAAGCCCATGACTCCTAGGCCTATAAAGGCAACTTTCTTTGAAGTAACCATGAGCGAATCCTTTGTTCGATTTAACGCTTAACTACGTACCGACTTGGAGAAGGCTGATCGGTATCTATTTCACGAGGTACTTTGACCACGGGCGATCAGAGCACGAACCTCGTGTTTCAGCACCTTGCCCATAACGTTCCTTGGTAGCTGGTCAGTCCAAATAACTCTCTTCGGATATTTGAAAGGAGCAACTTGTCCATGGAAAAGGTGTAGAACTGCTTCACTGTTTTGTTCGGCCCCCGCTGCTGCCACTGCTACCACCACTGGAATTTCTCCCCAGCGGTTATCTGGTGCCCCAACCACAGTCGCTTCAAGAAGTAATGAGCTCTCTGCAAGCACATTCTCCAACTCGGCGGGATAAATATTTTCTCCCCCAGAGATAACGAGATCTTTCTTGCGGTCATCAATGTAGATCCACCCCTCGGGATCTTGGTGCCCAATGTCACCTGTGTGAAACCACCCATCGGTTATCGACTCAGAAGTAGCGTCGGCATTGCGCCAGTAGCTGCTCAATATGTTCGGCCCACGAACCCACAATTCTCCTGATTCGCCTTGCGCAACAGCAGTCCCGGCATCGTTGACGATGCGAACTTCACATAAGGTCGCGGGTTTGCCGCATGAACCGGGCCGTTCAGATGCGTCATCGACCCTCATCACTACAGCGGTTGGAGCGGTTTCAGTTGCGCCGTAAACCTGACCCACCGAAATTCCTCGTTCAAAGAAGGGGCGAGTTGTTGCCTCCGGAATTGTTGACGAGCCCGCCATTAGACCTGTGAGCGATGATAAGTCTGTTCCTTCGAAGGCAGGATGAGTACTTACCGCATCCAATGTCGCCGGAACAAAAAGCGACCAGGAGGGTCTCCATCGTTCAACGTCCGTAAGCCATTGTCCAGGGTCAAAAGATTCGTGAAGAAGAACTGATGCTCCACCCATTAGTGCGGGAAGTGTCTGGATATTTAATCCTCCGACATGGAATAAAGGCAGAAACGTAAGGAAACGATCTTTGGAAGTTAAGTCATGTGCATGGGCGCCGTTGACAGCGTTCGCTGCTAAAGCGCTTTGGGAGAGGAGGGCGCCTTTCGGAGTTCCGGTCGTTCCAGAGGTGTAGGCCAGCAGAACGGGGTCGTCAAGTTTCCCGACTCTGGGGGTGGTGTCGAGGGTTTCGGCTTGGGCGACCTCATCTGAGGAGTGCACCGGAATTACGGTGGCAGCTTCTTCGGCATGAGCGAGGAAGCTCTCATGACTTACGACAAGCTTTGGTTTAGCGTCTTGGAGAATCCATGAATGCTCGGAGACAAGTAGCCGCGAATTGAGAGGCAAAAAAATAGCTCCCAGCCTAGAGCAGGCAAATAGAAGCTCGATGGCCAGAGGCTGGTTTGGTCCGAGCCAAGCAACTCGATCGCCCACACCGACGCTTTGACTATGGAGCCAACTTGCTATGGCCGAGATTCTGGTGGATAACTGATCGTAATTGGTTTCAACACCTTTGAACTCAATAGCGAGGGAAGCCGGCTGATGGTCAGCCCAGTTGTCTACCCATGATGCGAGGTCTGCTCCTTTATCCCACATAAGAAGTGTTGCTACGCCAGATCACCTTGTAGCACGCCATCGATTACGACGGGTTCACTATCCAACTCCACCGTATGGTTACGCATCGGAAGATCGAAATGTCCAAGAGTATGTCGACCAGCATGTTCGTTAGCGCCGGTTGAGTAGAGAAAGTTGCCAGCAAAAGCACGTTGTTCAGTGCCATTAGTTTGGCTTCTGTCATACAAAGGCAAGGTGTCCCACCGGGCGCCGGGGTTCATTCCCCAACCTATATGGCTAGTCGCGTAGGCATCAGGGTCGCCCCAAGCATCCGAGTAGCTTCGAAATAGCGAGGCATCAGTCCCTTGTCCACCGACGTCCACCACGAAGTCATTTTCAATCGTGAGCGTAACGGGGGATTCAACGTAACGTTTGAACGTCAAATTCATGTCGCCGCGATCCATGACTATGACCCCATTTACAGTGTCGGCTTTAGGGAAGGCCAAACATAAACCTCCAGGCCAATGCGATATCGATCCCGGTTGCGTTGTGTAGCCCCAGCCGCCTCCGCAAGGAGCATCGTTCAGGTCAACCGATACATCAGTTCCGGCCTGTGAAGTAACGCGCATTTCCTTTGCCTTTATTAGTTTTTTGATGCCCGCTTTGACTTTAGGTTCAAGATCGACTGTTGGCATCAGCCTCTCAAGTGCTTCTGGGTGCTCGTTTGAGACCATCAGGACTCTGCTGCCTTCAGCTAATATTTGAGGCAGTTCGGGAGCATGCAATAATCCCTCCACGGTGCAATCGACTACGAAGTCGACTGAAGAGAGAGCCTTAATTACTGCTGTGGAGCCGGCTATGGCATCGGAAGCTCCGGTCGACCTCACAGGCACCGGTGCGCTCTGACGTAGCGTTGGAAGCACTATGTGGATCGGGCGAATACCTAATCGGTCAAGTGCAAGCTCGGCCAGGTTCACGTTGACGCTACGGCTCTGAGTTTCGGAAAGTATTGCCGCACTCTGAGTGTCGTTAACCGCGCACATCTCGAACACGCGAGCGAACACTTCAATCCATTTTCCTTCGATGCGTTCGACGAGCATTCGTCCTCCTCTTGTTGCAGCGGAATTGATTGTTGGGATCTAGTTAAGCATTGATCGGTAGGAGTCAATCAAGATTCCTAGAGTCTGCCCCATATCTGCGACTTACTTTTTGAAGTACTCCAAAATCGCTAAATTACAAATGATCTCGCGGGTCTAGTTCACTTCCATGGAGGTGACTCGTATCGTTGTATCGCCGACACATCCACCTTCGTCCTCGATCTTTGCTCGAAGTAATGTCCAGCTCGGTGATTGAGGTGACACCAGGCGCAAGTTCTGTTTGCTGCTGGTTTGGTGCTAATCCAAATGCTATGGCCATGGCAGCCGATATGACGCCACCATGGCAACCGACCAGAATGGTTGATCCCGAGTGGGTGCTCTCGATCTCGCTTAGGGCCTTTCCGACACGATGACGGAAACCTGCTCTGCTATCTGCGCCTGGGATAATTGAAGAGAAGGGGTCTCTCTGCTCGAAGTTGTCAAGGTTGTACCGCTCTCTGACTTGACCCCAAGTCAAACCATCAGCTTCACCGAGGCGGAACTCTTCTAGCTCAGAATGGACATTTACTAAATGAGTTTCCGTCAAGTAAGAAAGCAGAATCTCTGTAGTTTCGAGTGCTCGGGGAAGTGGTGACGCATACACAACGTCAATCGAATTTTCGCTACCGCTTGCAAACCTCTTGCCCAAGGAAGATGCCTGTCTTTTGCCGAGCTCCGAAAGCCCCGAACAGGTCTTAGGGCCACCGACCACTCCTTCCACCATCACATTAGATTCTCCATGACGGACAAGAAGAAATCTGGTTGTGACGGTGGAGTTGTCTGCCGTTTCGGTCATCCGGGCACTTTAGGCGGAGAAAGGCTCCTGGAACCAAAACATGAAGACGCGGCTTAGCCTACGATCCCGTGCAAAGTGTTCTATGTGGAGAGCGTCCTGATGACAGAAGTCGAAATTGAGGTGGAGCCAAGTGAGGCGGGATTTGATGCAAAGCGCCTACATCGGCTGGGTGACCATTTAGACAAATATGTAGACGAAGGGCACCTGCCGGGAGTGAACGTATTAGTAAGTCGCGAAGGCAAGATCGTCTATCGACACATGTATGGGCAGCGTGACATGGAACGGGCGTTGCCGGTCGAGGCTGACACCATCTATCGCTTCTACTCCATGACGAAACCAATTACTTCCGTTGCCATCATGCAGCTTTATGAGAGAGGTGTTTTCCAGTTAAAAGACCCGATATCGAACTGGATACCGTCATTTGCGGAAAGTCAGGTTTTCGTTGGGGGTGACGCCGAAAATCCACAGACCAGGGAAGCAAGTAGAGCCATTTCGATCCATGATTTGTTGACGCACACAAGTGGGCTTACTTATTTCTTTCATATGGCTCATGTTGTTGACGAAATGTATAGAAGAGCTGGTTTTGATTGGACTAAAAGCCCTGGCGACCTAGAAAGTCAATGCGATATTTTGGCTTCGCTTCCCTTGCTCTTCGATCCTGGAACTGAGTGGAATTACTCTTATTCCACTGATGTGTTAGGTCGTCTCATTGAAGTAATGAGTGGTCTAAGTCTTGACGCGTATTTCAAGAGAAATATATTCGAGCCGTTGGGAATGGTTGATACCGGCTTTTCGGTTCCCAGCGAGAAGCGTGAACGATTCGCCTCCTGCTATTACCCGAATGGTGAAGCAAAGCAGGCAGCTCTGCTCGATGATGCTCAAAGGTCTCGGTACCTTCACGAACCTCCAGCGTTTTCTGGTGGCGGTGGACTGGTTTCGACGCTAGCTGACTATCATCTTTTCACTCAAGCGTTAAGAAATGGCGGCTCATTAGACGGGCAACGCATTGTTGGACGGAAGACCTTGGACTTCATGACGAGCAATCATTTACCTGGCGGAGTTGACTTGACTGAGTACGGGCGCCCTCTCTTCTCCGAGACAGCCTATGACGGGGTCGGTTTCGGGCTGGGCTTCTCAGTAGTGATTGATCCTGCAAAAGCCAAGGTTTTGTCTCAAAAGGGGGAATACGCATGGGGTGGCGCCGCCTCAACAGCGTTTTGGATCGACCCAGTAGAGGATTTGACCGTTATTTTTCTTACTCAACTGCTCCCTTCTAGTACCCACCCAATTAGACCTGAGATGAAGACGTTGGTTTACCAGGCGCTCGAGTAGCCAGAGCTAGGTTCGTGGAGGACTGCGGCTATTTTTGTTACACGCTTAAATTATTGGTCGAAGTAAGAATCGTCACTAAATGCCTGCGAGAATCATCGATATGAGCAACGAAACTATCGAAGAGTTTGATCTGGTAATTGTTGGGACTGGGTCAGGCAACAGCATTCCGGGCCCGGAATTCGACCACTGGAAGATAGCGATAGTTGAAAGAGGTTTATTCGGAGGTACATGCCTGAATGTGGGTTGTATTCCATCGAAAATGTTTGTCTATGCGGCAGACGTCGCTCAAATTGTTCGAACAGCCGATGCTTATGGTATTGAGGCTGAAGTGACCGGAGTGAATTGGTCAGCTATTCGTGACCGTGTTTTCGGAAGAATCGATCCGATCGTGGAGGGTGGCGAGAATTATCGCCTAGGCGATGAGTGTCCCAACATCACAGTGATCAAGGGCGAAGGACTTCTGGTGGGCGAACGAATTCTTGATATCGCTAGTGAGGATGGGGGAGTTAGGCGCATAACAGGTCGGCATATGGTTTTAGGAGCTGGAGCGCGCCCGTTTCTACCGCCATACCCAGGGCTTACAGATGTCGATTTCCACACCTCGGACACGGTGATGCGTCTCGATGTTCTTCCCGAACGAATGGTTATTCTTGGAGGTGGATACATAGCGTCCGAACTCGGCCATGTCTTTTCAGCGTTTGGTTGCAAGGTGACAATGCTGAACCGCGGTGATCGCTTATTGAGGCGGGAGGACGAAGACATTTCTCGGCGTTTCACCGAGTTGATGAGTCAGCGACTTGACGTCCGCTGCGGGGTAGAGGTCCTAAATGTGAAGCAAGAAGGTGAAACTTTCAGCGTTGACATCAATGCGGGCGGTGAGACAGCGGTCATTGAGGCTGACGCTATTCTCGTAGCAGCTGGCCGAGTTCCTAATGGTGACTTAATCGGTGCTGAATCCTGTGGAATTGACTGCAAAGATGGCAGGGTTCTGGTTGATGAACACTTTCGAACTTCGATGCCGGGTGTCTGGGCCTTTGGTGATATATCGAATATTCATCAGTTGAAGCACTTAGCAAACGCTGAAGTAAAGGCTTTGCGTCACAATCTTTTAGTTGCCGATGGGGAGTCCGAGGGGCCCATGAGACGTGTGAACTCTGCCTTCGTTCCACATGCTGTTTTTGGAGATCCACAAATCGCTTCAGTGGGATTAACAGAGAAAGAGGCGATCGAGAAAGGGCTACCACTTTCTGTTGCCTCTAAAGAGTACGGAGCGACCGCGTACGGCTGGGCTATGGAAGATTCTGAGAGCTTTTGCAAGTTAATCGCTAACGCTGAAAGTCGTCAGTTGCTAGGCGCACACATTATTGGACCTCAAGCATCAACTCTGATTCAGCAGTTGATTCAAGGTATGGAGTTTGGTCAGACGGTAGACGAGTTAGCGTCTGACCAGTTTTATATTCACCCGGCGTTGACTGAATTAGTGGAGAACGCGTTATTGGATCTTTAGAGGTCTGCAGAGGCTTATTCGGAACTCAAATTAATTTCCCAAAGCACTTGGTCTAGGCAGTCTCCAGCAGACATAGCAGGAAAGCTGCATGGCCGATCGGCTGAGACAGTTGAAGGAACCGGCGAAAGGATAGTCCAAGGGGTCGGATGACAGAACTGGACAACGCTTAGTCGACCTTGAGGTTCGTTGGGATCAGCTACGACACGATGCCAGCCCACAGGAATCAAACCATTCGTTAAACGCTCAAGCATGATTCCAGTATTGATTATGACGTACCCATCCGGTGCTGTCGCATCAACCCATCGGTCGTCCACTCTAACTTGGAGTCCGCGGCTGGTAGCTCTCGGGAGGGCAGTTATGAGGTTGATGTCGCCATGTTCTTCGGCCCAAACATGTCCGTCGTTACCGCCGTTGGGAGCCTCGCTCATTGGTGGGTAGTTGATGGCTCGGGTGAGATGAGAACCGTGCTTGAGCATGGTGTCGAAAAAGTTTGCGTTAGCGCCGATTCCGGTGGCAATTATGCGTAAGAAGCGCGTTTGTAAGTCCACGAGATTGTCGTGAAAAGTTGAAAGAACATGTGTTGATTCGGGAATGTGACCCGAAGGGAACAGCGGATCGCCATAACGATGCGGATAGCGCTCGCGAAGGGGGTGTCCAGTTGGCAAGGCCGCGCCCCAGTTCAACATTTCTTTCCAGTCGGCTGTCTCAGATACCGCTGCTGTCTCAACTAGTAGGCCTGTATAGCCAGTTTGTCCCCGAGAGCCTGTAGCCACATATTGCTCTTTAGCGTCGATGGGAAGGCCAAAGAATCTGTCTAGAACGCCATAAGTTTCGTCGAGCATTCCTTCTGAGAGGTCATGCCTTGCGTAGACGAATCCAGTCGCCAAGCTGCGCATGACGCCGTCGACCACGGCAAGGCGATCGGTGGAGTTTCCTTGCTCAAAGGCCAACAAGTCGACGTCAAGAATTTCAGTCATCATGTGCCAAGGTATGTGTAATTAGTTGATTTGTCAGTCAGTTTTCTGACTTAGCCAGAGCTCGTACTTCTCAACGTTGGTCCATGCTCCAGTTTGTTGGTCAAAGTTTTGTGCCGGAGGGAGCATCAATGAAGTCGAACCTTCGCGTGCTTTAGAGCTAGAGATTGAGTCCATATTGTCAGGAAGCTTCAGTTGCTGTGCAGAGGGTGCTTCGAAAGGCTCCCGTGGAACAATTGCAAGCTCCGGTAAACCTGCAAGAGCTAAGTCGCGTGATCCAGGGTCGCCGTTGTAAAAGATTGGATCCTGGATTTGGTGCCACTTGTCTGCGCCCATTATTAGGAGGTCATAGCCGACGGCAATGTCCGCCAGTAGCTGAGCGTTTGTTACCTGGATTTGGAGCCACTCATGTTGGTCTGCGACTTCTTCCAGGACTGTGATGCGATGTTCGAAGGTGGGAGTTGAGACCTTCTCTTTCCCGAGGGCTACGCGACTGACGGACCAGACGATGGTGTCTATTTCTCGTTGCTGCAAGGCAGCTTTTGATATCGCGAGATGTGCCACGGTGGGTGGGTTAAAGGAACCGGGGTAGATCGCCGTTGCCATTTCAGACACGCCTCCCCGTGAGTAATTTAAGGGCTCGAGGGTTGCCTCCAAGTTTAATTTCGACATCCCTGTTGATTCCGTGGGCAAGGTTGTCCCAAATTCGGTCTATTAGTTGTGCCCTGTGGACATCTGATTCGGTTACTCCCTCTCTCAAGGAGCGTCTGAGAAAGGGAGCGCAATATGCGTTTAAGCCGACTAGGCCTGCTGCTAAAGCTAAATCTAACGGCGCAGCGCCCGCCTGTCGCGATTGCTGAATTCGTTTCTTCGTGTCGTGACCAAGTGTCTGGGTTATTGATGCTGCGAGTTCTTCATAGGTTCTTTTAGGCGTCTTGTGTCGAACCGATAAAGCTTGCGCTGCGCTTCGAGCGGCTTCATCGCCAAGTCTCAGAGTTTGGAGTCGTATTCCAGCGAACCACGCAGCTTTTTTGCCTAGTTTGCGGCGCGTAGAAAATCGATGCTGAGTGTTGCCGGTGAAGGAGGCCTTTTCCAGCGTTTGGTCGTATTGGGAGCGTCGGGTTGGGTCAGATAGAACAAACCAGGCTTCGTTAATCTGGCCCATTAAGGAAGGGTCGCCTGATTGTCGGTCTGGATGATGGAGCATTGCTAGTCGCCGGTATGCACGTTGCAAAGACTCTTGAGTGCTATTTGCGGGCATTCCCAGCAGGTCGTATAGCGAAGGATTAGTTGCCTTTGTCGCAGGGTTTTCCATTAATCACCTGCTAATCGTTATGTGCCCAGGGTTCTCTGGTTCTAAGTGACCTATGACCGCGGCGAAGTGACCTGTTTCGTTGAGTTCATTAACAGCGTCAAGAGCGGCGACAGAATCGCAAGAAAATAGAAGACCTCCCGACGTTTGAGCGTCGCAGAGGATGAGACGTTCGGTCGTTGATCCGCCCACTAAACTTGGTTGTAGGAAATCTAGATTCCTCTCGGTGCCCCCCGCCACGAAGCCGTTTTCGACGAGATCAACAACGCCAGGTAATAGTGGAACCGCTTCCATATCAACTGAAGCGGAAACGCCACTAGCTAAAGCCATTTCATGTAGATGACCTAGAAGACCAAATCCTGTGATGTCGGTCGCTGCTGAAGCGTTCACGCGCAACGCTGTTTTGGCAGCCGATGAGTTAAGACGGGTCATTTCTTGAATACCAGCGAGATAAATTTCGTGTAGTGCGCCCCCTGAGGAAATGGCTTCAGGTTCAGAGCGCTTTACAGCGGTGGCGAGTAGGCCCGTTCCTATCGGTTTCGTGAGCACTAGTGCCTGCCCAGAGCTACCCCCGCCATTGGTTAGAAGTCCATCGGCGTTGACTTCGCCGACCATCGACATTCCATACATTGGTTCTGGGCCGTCAACGGTATGTCCGCCTGCTATTACCCAGTTGCCTTGGTCTGCAGCGACCTGACCTCCGATTAGTACTTCGCTCAAAATTTCTAGAGAAAGTTCGTCTTTCGGCCAAGCGACCAGATTGAGAGAAAAGAGGGGTTCGGCGCCCATTGCATAGACGTCACTGGCTGCGTTAGTCGCCGATATCTGACCCCAGATCTTCGCGTCGTCAACTATGGGAGTAAAGAAATCAGCCGTAGCTACGAGGGCTTTACCATCCGGTCGTCGCCAGACAGCGGCATCGTCGCTGTTTTCCGAGCCAACTAACAGGTCAGGGTGACTTGGATTTGGCAAGTGACGCAACACGTGCGCCAGGTCACTAGGACCAAGCTTGCAAGCTCAACCAGCGCCGTGGCTGTATTGGGTCAGTCGGATCAACTCTGTCACATCACCACGGTAGCGCCCTGTTAGAAGAACATCGCTCAAAGCTAGCGAAACAGAGGGGAGTCTTTATAGACCTAGGGCAAATAGCATTGGGCCATGGGAACTCCTACCGAACCAACCGGAACACTGGAGCGACATCAAAGTTTGGACGTCCTGAGAGGGTTTGCTCTTGTGGGCATTTTTGCTGCGAATATCTATGTATTCGATTTAGAGCAGCTTGGAGAAGTTGAGGCATCCTTCCAAGCCCTAACGATCGGTCTCGCTGATGCTCCTTTTGCCGTATTTACGGCGTTATTTATCCTCAACAAAATGATGGCGTTATTTTCGATTCTGTTTGGGGCAGGAATTCTGCTCTTTACCGACAGGGTCGGGCAACGTCAATTGTCGTTGGGTAGAAGTTATTACACCAGAAACTTGATTCTCGCTGGAATAGGTCTCCTGCACGGTTTGTTGTGGTTTGGTGACGTTCTTCTCATATATGCCGTGTGCGCTTTTGTTCTGTACCCAGTACGAGGATGGTCGACCGCAAGGTTCTCCCTGGCGGGCTCTGTTGTATGGTCCGCCGTTCTAGGTGCCAGTTTTTGGTCCGGTACTCCGGGAATAGCTGCGGATACCGTTTTGCGAGCTCTATCGATGATGCTCTTCGGTATGGCCCTGTATCGCTCGGGTATCTTGACTTTGAAGCGAAGCATCAAGTGGTACCGCACGTACTCACGTCGCTTCTTAGGTCTCGGTCTTCCCGTGTGCGCCATCGGATGGGGCCTTTACGACGTTAACGAGTCGATATCTAGCATGATTCATAATCTTGGGGTGCCCTTTGTAGCTGCGGGATATATCTGTCTCGTTATGAAGCTTCTGCTGCGGGGCGCAATCCCCAAGATTTCTAAGCGGCTTTCGGCAGCTGGCCAAATGGCGTTGACTAATTATCTGCTTCAGACTGTTCTGGGGACCATATTTGTAACCGGCATAAATGAAGTTCGTGGGGAACGACTGACAGTTGTTTGGATGATGATAATTACCCTCGTTGTCTGGATGTTGCAGCTTTCATGGTCGAAACCGTGGATGGAGCGTTTTGAGTATGGACCTGTCGAATGGCTCTGGCGCAGCTTGACCTACGGTAAGGCTCAGCGCTTCAAGCGGAGACTGCTACAACTTTGATACCAGTAAAAAAATGAGGAGAGTTTTAGCTTTTCGGGAGGAATAGTTGGCAATCGGAGCCACATGATCTCGACCGAATTGGTTGGCCTAGAGTTCCTCGAACTGAGAGCACCCCTCAATCAAGGCTTAGAGACCCTTCTCGTAAATCTCGCTAACTCGGACGAAATATTGGATGCCTCAAAGGCCGAAACTCCCGAAAGCTAAGTTCCCGAATAGGTCTCAATCGTCTCAAGAAAAATTTGTATCCCCTGATCGCGATCAATCTCGTAGGCAACTTCGCAGTTGAGCGGTCTGTCTCCCCAGCTGCGCTCATCTATTACGGTCATCCCGCGCGTATGGAGGCCTTCGGTTTCTACAACTACAGCGCGGTTTTGGAAGTTAAATAATTGAGGATGGGTTATCGCTAGGACAGCGCATGGGTCATGTAGCGGAACGCGTTGCCCGCTAGTTCGTTTCTGATACGAGGTGAGATAAAAGTCGAATAGATCAGCAGCAAAGAGTGCGACCCGGTTGTTGATTTCACGTAGGTCGGAAATAGTGTGCTCGTCGATACCGAACTTGTGGGTGAGGTTAAGCCCGGCCATTCGAAACGTCTGAAACCCGGCAGCATAGACAATCGAAGCAGCGTGCGGATCAGCCCACACGTTGAATTCTGCTGTGGCTGTTACGTTTCCTGAGGTCGCGCTCCCTCCCATGATTGATATTCCAGCAACTCGCTCCACAATGTCCGGTGCCTGTTGGACCGCCAACGCAATATTCGTTAAAGGTCCAATGGGAACGAGCCACACATCTTCGTTGTCGCGCACAGTGTCGATAATGAAACGAACGGCGTCTGAACTTGCGGCAGATCGAGAGATCGTTGGCCTTGTCGGTCCATCTAAACCTGTCTTCCCGTGAACCTCTTCAGCGTGCCTTGCGGCTATCAAAAGAGGCTTTCCCGCGCCTGCGTGTACTTCTGCATCCAGGTCAACAAGTTCTGCCAGTAGAAGGGCATTGTCGGTGGTTAAACCCAAGGGCGCATTTCCTGAGACAGTCGTGATTCCCAATACCTCTGTTAATTGGGCTGCCATCATGATCGCGATAGCGTCGTCGTGGCCGGGGTCGCAGTCGATGATGATTTTAGGTTTCATATTCTTGTCATCCCCGGACCATTCACGTCTGTATCTCCCCAATAATGAGGCAACCTCAGATAGCCGACTCTTGGTAAGTCAACCGCTAATCCCAGTCCTTGGTGAAGTTTGAGTCGTTGGATGGAACGCACATGACTCAACATTTCATAGAAGACCATCCATAGAGACCCCTCTAGATCGTATGTAATGCTGCTGCCCTGCGGATCGTCAGTGTGTGCGCCTCTCGGAAGTGTTGTAATCACATACTTCCAAAACTCTGTGCCCCTAACCGTCTTTGTTTCCGACCTGAGTAGCTCTATCGGCTGCTCTTCAACGAGCTTCGTCAGCCAACCGATCCCAACTTTCAGATGGCTCAATATGTCCGGCACTTGCCAAAACAAGTCAGTATCGAGCACTCGGTCCCATTTGCCGTTTGGTCCCATTTGGTGCTCGTCCCAATCAATAGGTTGAGGAATGTCACCATCTGGCCAAAGGAGATGGCCCGCACGCCTCTTGCTGAATACCAGGGCGTCCCAAGCGATGTGAGAGACCTGAGTTCTGCAGGACCACCACATCCATTCTTTTTCTGGCGCTGGGTCATGGAAATCTAATTGTTCGTCCGATAGGCCTGCTAATTCGGCTTCCACCCACTCGGCAATGTGGGGATACCAGGGCATAGCGCCTGACTCCGGAGAGGTAGGCATCTCAAGGATGTCTGAGCTTGTTAGTGCCATGTGCGAACGCTAGCCGTGCTTTGGTGGCCTTTGGCTATTTACTCTTGAAGATCTTCGAAGAAGCGCGGGTCTGGGCAACTGCAGACAAGGTTTCTATCACCGTGAACCCCATCAATCCTGCTTACTGGCGGCCAATATTTATCCTCTGAATTGAGAGGAAGAGGGAAAGCGGCTTCTTCTCGCGAATACGGATGTGGCCAATTGCCTCGAATCAGGTCTTCAGCTGGGTGCGGAGCATTGATTAGCGGATTGTCGTCTTTGGGCCATTCCCCGGATTCGATTCGCGTAACCTCTTGCCGGATTTGGATCATGGCGTCGCAGAAACGGTCGATTTCTTGTCTGGACTCGCTTTCGGTTGGCTCAACCATCAATGTGCCTGGAACCGGGAACGACATCGTTGGCGCATGGAATCCGTAATCGATTAGACGTTTAGCCACGTCTTCGACAGTGACGATTTCCGATAATTGCCTGAAGTCCAAGATGCACTCGTGGGCTACTAATCCGTTCTGTCCTCGATAGAGAACTGGATAGCTATCTTCTAGTCGCGAGGCGATGTAATTGGCGTTCAGGATTGCGACAGATGTTGCTCGCCTTAGCCCTTGAGGGCCCATCATGGCTATGTACATCCAAGGAATGGGAAGGATTCCCGCTGAACCCCATGGAGCCGCGGCTATGGCACCACTCCCGGTATGAGGCCCGGCTTCAGAAACTAAAGGGTGATTGGGAAGGAATGGCGCGAGATGTTTCTTGACAGCCACTGGACCAATGCCGGGACCGCCACCCCCATGGGGGATACAGAAAGTCTTGTGAAGATTGAGGTGGCTTACATCAGCTCCGAAATTGCCAGGAGCAGCAAGTCCTACAAGGGCATTGAGGTTGGCCCCGTCCACATAGACCTGACCTCCTGCTTCGTGAACGATGTCGCATATTTGAGCGATGCCTTCTTCGAACACTCCGTGGGTCGAAGGGTAGGTGACCATGATCCCGGCAAGAGTTTCTTCATGCTTGGAAGCCTTAGCTTGAAGGTCATTGATATCTATGTCCCCTGCATCGTCGCACTCGATCACGATCACTTTAAGTCCCGCCATAATCGCGGACGCAGCGTTAGTCCCATGTGCTGACGATGGGATAAGACATATCTCTCGTTGATCTTCTCCGTTTGATTCGTGGTAGCGCTTGATGGCCAGAAGGCCGGCAAATTCGCCTTGTGAACCCGCATTAGGCTGCAGCGAAATTTCGTCGTACCCCGTGCAGGCAAGCAACCATTGGCTTAGCTCCTCGATTAACTCCATGTATCCGCGAGCTTGATCTAGGGGAGCAAAGGGGTGAATATTCGCAAATCCGGGCCAGCTGATCGGCTCCATTTCGCTCGAGGCGTTGAGTTTCATTGTGCAACTACCTAGCGGAATCATGCTGCGATCGAGAGCTATGTCTTTATCTGATAGCCGGCGGATGTACCTGAGCATTTCAGTCTCAGATCGATACGAATTAAATACAGGATGTTCGAGATACGTTGAAGAACGGGCTAATTCAGAAGGTATGCCCGCATCAATATCCGAGTCCCCTGAGTTTTTGCCGTCTTCCACAAATGCCCGGAGGAGAAGCTCAAGAAGCCTGGAATCACATGTCTCATCGAATGTGACGGAGACAGTATTTAAGTCGATGAAGCGGATGTTGATCCCGCTGTCTAGGGCTCGCTGTGTGATGTCTGCAGCCTCATTGGGTACCTGAATGGTCACGGTGTCAAAGAAAGTCTTATTAACAACGACGATGCCGGCCGCATCAAGCCTTTTTGCGAAGTTCGCTGTGAGTAGATGTATTCGCTCGGCGATGTTTTTCAGACCATGAGGCCCATGCCACACCGCGTACATCGACGCGATTACAGCGAGGAGAACTTGAGCGGTGCATATATTACTGGTGGCTTTTTCCCGTCGGATATGTTGCTCCCGGGTTTGGAGTGCCAGACGATTGGCCGGGCGCCCCCCACTGTCAACTGAGAGACCTACTAGGCGTCCAGGCAGCGACCGTTTGTCGTTTTCGCGAGCTGCTAGGTAACCGGCATGTGGGCCTCCAAAACCCAATGGAACGCCGAACCGCTGGGAGGTGCCGACGACGAGGTCTGCTCCTAGTTCTCCTGGTGGTGTCAGAAGGCAAAGAGCTAGAAGATCCGAAGCGACGCAGAGAATCCCATCAGCCTCATGCAACGTCGTTGCGATCATTTGAATATCACGAATTTCACCCGAACATCCTGGGTATTGAACGAGTACCCCATAGCAGTCATTTGGGTCGAGGTCTCGCCAAGCGTCACCGAGCACAGTTTCGATCCCAAGCGCCCTTGCTCGTGTCTGCACGACGTCGATGGTTTGCGGGTAACAGTCTGAGTCGATAAAGAATTTTGTGCCGCTGGTTTTAGTTAACCGCCGAGCCATGGTCATTGCTTCAGCCGCTGCGGTGCCTTCGTCGAGTAAGGAGCTGTTCGCCAGGTCCATGCCCGTTAGGTCGCAAACCATCGTTTGATAATTGAGTAGAGCTTCGAGTCGCCCTTGGCTGATTTCAGGTTGGTAGGGGGTGTAGGCGGTGTACCAGGCAGGATTTTCAAGTACTCGCCTGCGGATGACAGCAGGTGTCACGGTGCTGTGGTAGCCGAGTCCGATCAGTGATTTTAATGGTTGATTCAAATTTGCTATTCGTTGGATTTCGGCGAGGGCGTCTACTTCGCTCAGAGGCTCCGGGATCTTAAGAGGTTCATTTTTTTGTATTGCCGAGGGAACGGCTGCATCGCAGAGTTCTTCGAGGTCGGAATAACCAATCGAGGACAACATTTCAGTGATCTCTTCATCATTCGGTCCTAGATGACGAGTCGAAAACTCGGGTTGAAGGTCAAGTTCTTGCATTTAGGTGTTCTCAATTTCGTATGTAGTTATGTGGAATGAACGGTAATGAGTGAATTCGGCAGGGAACTTCTTTGCCTCGCACCTCTGCTGCAAGGGAAGTTTCTGGCTGCGAAAAAGATCGTTCGGCGTATCCCATGGCGACTGGGGCATCGCAACTCGGTCCGAATCCTCCGCTGGTAACCACCCCGATCTCAAGCCCCTGCTCAGTTCTTAAGATTGCGCCATCACGGATCGGTCGCCTTGTCAGGGACGAAATGCCCACCCGAGTCCTTTGCACCCCATTTGATAATTGAGCCATTATGAGCTCGGCGCCCGCAAATGTTGGGTGCTCTCTCCGGCGCCGGGGGATTGTCCATGCAAGGCGGGCCTCTATAGGGGTGATGGTTTCATCGATCTCGTGACCGTAAAGACACAACCCTGCTTCAAGACGCAGGCTGTCTCTGGCCCCTAGACCACAGGGTGCAACTGTGTTGTCGCTGAGCAGCTTTTCGGCTAATCGGACGATGTTAATCGATGGCGCAACTAATTCGAATCCGTCCTCTCCGGTGTAACCGCTGCGACTAACGCTGCAATCAATTCCATCAATTGAGAATTCCCCAAAATTCATAAAAGAAAGGTTGGCGACCATCGGAGCGAGTCCCGATAGGACATCTACTGCCTTCGGTCCTTGGAGTGCTAATTGAGCGAGATCTTCTCGATGATTGACCTGTGCATGCGAACCCACAGCGGCTTCAAGGACGCGAATGTCAGGCTCGACCCTCGAAGCGTTCAGCACTAGCCGAAGGTGATCTTGGTATCTACTGACGATGAGGTCGTCGACGATGCCACCCTGATCGTTGGTGAGGAGAGCGTAACGAAGTCCTCCCGCACCTAAATCACCGATTGACGCAGGTGTGATGGACTCCAGGCATTCGATAACTGTTGACAGGGGGCAGCCTGATTTCGGAACTAAGTCAATGATACCCATGTGGCTTACATCGAAGAGCCCTGCTTGTGAACGAGTGGCTAGATGCTCGCTGATGGTGCCGTCAAAACTCATGGGTAGCTCGAAACCAGCAAAGGACGCGAACTTCGCCCCGCGTTCGCGGTGCAGTGGATCTAGAGGTGACAGTTTTGTTGTCCGACTCTTGGAAGGTTCACTCATATCTCGGCCGCCCGCGTCAAAGTTGACGCCCCGCGCTGTCGTGGAACCTGAGAGATTGGCCGCTTACAGCAGTTTTCCCCTTCGGTGGAGCCGGCCAAAGCCAACTCGCTTTCCAGCGTTGCTTCTTCCCTGCGGTCCGGAGGCCTGAGAGTTTCCCGGGGCGGTTGCTCCTTCGGCGCCAATCAACTGAACTACCTGCTGACTGAACTCTCCCACTGGGCGTTGGCAGCGCTCAGAAGCCTAATCGTTATCTGTTCCCTAGGGTGTGATCGATTGATTTACGGTCGATCCATCAAGACAATTACTTGAGGAAATCAGCGATACGAGTTTTGGGCCGCCCAATTATTGCAGCATTGGACTTAACCAGAACCGGGCGTTGCATTAAGGCTTTGCGTTGCAATAGAAGCTCTACGACCGCTTCGGGGTTACCGACATAATCACTAGGGTCCAGACCAAGTTCTTTAAATTTAGAATCCTTGCGAACTAAATCCTCTACAGGGTCTTCTAGGACCGAAGTTATGTGCTCCAAGGTCTCGCGATCTGGTGGGGACTTCATGTAGAGAACAACCTCTACGTCAACATTCTCTTCCTCGGCGACCGCCAAGGCATTCTTTGATGACCCTCAATGAGGGTTGTGGTAGATGGTGACTTCAGACACGGAAACTCCTAGTTCTATCTAACGATGACCGTATCAGCGTTTGAAGGCGCCCCGGATCCGTTCAAGCATGTCGGGCGCTGCTCCAGGACCGTGCTCTCGAGCCCATTTGATCCCATCGTCGCGGTTCATTCCCGCGAGTAGACGCATCTGTTTTTTCTCTTCGCGCACAGTGTGCCAAGAATTGGCAACAATGCTTTCAGCCCACTCATGGGCAGATGTGTCTAGGTCAGCATCAGGCACGCACCTATTAGCCAAACCAATCTGTTCCGCTTCTGTCCCAGCGACGACTCGCCCGCTGTACATCAGGTCGCGCGCTGCTAAGGGTCCCACTCTCTCGGGCAGACGATTGGTCATGCCCCAGGTAGGAACCATGCCCCACTTCCCGTGAGTATCACAGAATCTGGCATCATCAGAGCAAATGAGTAGATCGCAGGCTAGGACCAATTCCAGCGCTCCCGTATAACAGTGGCCGCGAACTGAAGCGATAACCGGCTGAGGCATTCGTTCAATAAAATCTAATGTTTCTGCTTGCTGGTGTGGTGTGCTCGCCCGCTCACCCTTTTCGATTGCCTTTAAATCGTTTCCCGCCGAGAATGAACGACCATTACCGCTGAGGACTACGGCACCCGTTTCATCTGGTCTATTGGCGATATCGGTCAGGTGTGATTGCAGCTCTTCGAATAGGGATGGGCTTAGAGCGTTCAAAGCTTCAGGTCTGTTGAGGGCCAAGCTAGTGATTCCGTCTCGATCAGAACGTGTGACTAATGGGGGAGCACTCTGGTTCATCTTTGCAGTGTCTCACACTGGAGAAGAGCTAGCTAGGCGATTGACCGCTGGGTGTCTAGATCTGAAGCATCGGCTGCTTCGACCTCTTCTCGACTAACTCCGAGCATGAAGAGAATAGCGTCTAAGTATGGAACGTTTAAAGAGGTGTCGGCTGCCCCGACTAAAACAGGTTTTGCATTGAAAGCGATTCCTAGGCCAGCTTTTTGGAGCATAGGCAAATCGTTCGCTCCATCCCCAATCGCAACCGTTTGTTCCAGTGGGATGCCTTCTTCGAGGGCGACGAGCTCAAGTAGCTTTGCCTTAGTCTCCGCATCAACGATGTCACCCTCGATTCGGCCGGTGATTACACCGTCTATTACTTCGAGTTTGTTCGCGTAAGCATGGTCGAGATCCAAGTCTTTCGCTAGCACGTCTGTAAAGTGGGTGAATCCGCCGCTGATTATTGCTACTCGGTAACCGAGCCGTTTAAGTGTCCGAATGAAAGTCCGAGCCCCTGCTGTGAGGACCATGCGGGAAATTGCCTTTTCTATAATCTCGACATTTGAGCCGGCCAACAGTTCGACTCGTTGTTTTAGGGCTTCGGAGTAATCGAGTTCGCCTTGCATGGCGAGCTCTGTAAGTCGCTGGACTTCTTCACTGTGACCTGCCTCGTCGGCTAATAGGTCGATTACCTCATTTCGAATGAGTGTCGAATCAACGTCAAGGACGACCAAGCGACTTGAACGTCGCGAGAGGTCGTGAGGTTGAACTGCGATGTCGATAGCCTCTTGTGCGGCGACGTCCATCAAGGAAGCCCTTAATTCTTCCGGGTTCGCGCCTTCGACCAGAAACTCATAGCTCCAGACTGGAAATCGAGATAGGCGATGTATCCGGTCGATGTTGCCGCCACTTTTTGTAATCGCGCCACTAGTGAGCGCAAGCGCCTTTGGGGAAAGATCAGAGGCGAGAGCGGTAACGACGTGGCGTTTGACCTGTTGGCTTGGTGTTGAGTCAATGATTTCAAAGTCAATTTCTAAGTCGCGTTCCCAACCGAATAACAAGACTTCTTTAACTAAGTCCCGCCCTGTCGGAGCTGAAGTTGCTAGTCCCAGCGTCAGTTGGCGCTGCACGACGACCTGTTCAATATCTTGTACCTCGGCCCCGAGCGAAGATAAAAGGCTCAAAAGTTCAGTAGTTATTCCGGGTCGATCTTGGCCGGTCACTCTGATCAAAATGGTTTGGGGGAGCGTCACTCCTCTGACCGTACATCGGCGAGGCAGCCTCTCCTACAACCCTTGTATAGATAATTTTGAAACACCTTTTCGGCCGAGTTAATTGCAAACAAAAGTGGTGCTAAACAAACCGGGCGAACAGAAAAAGTCTCGTAGTTTTGATAGCAAGGACCAGTCGTACGGTGTTACGGAACTTTTATGAACCTTCTAATTCAACCATTCCGTGAGTTCCCTCGATGGCTTCGCAAGTTCGGTCCGGGCCTTACATTGGTAGCCGGAGCGACAGCACTCGCATTGTGGGTCAGCGAAGTAACCATTTTATCTGCTGGTGCCATAGCGCTTGCGATAGGCCTTTGCGTTGGGAATGTCCAATTGCTTCAAGAGCGAACTCAGCTTGCTTTGACTTTTGCGTCACGGCGTCTCCTGCGATGTGGAGTGGTGCTACTGGGTCTTCGACTGAGTGTTTCTGAGCTTCGCGAGAGTATGGGTTGGTTTGATGTGATCGCCGTGATCGCGTTAGTTGCCGTCACGCTCTGGGGTGTGGGTCGGATTTGTTCTTTATTTGGGATGTCCCGCGACTTCGGTCGTCTACTCGGTGTTGGCTATGCGGTATGTGGGGTATCAGCTATAGCTGCAGTTAGGCCTTTAACGAAGTCAGAGGAAGAAGAAGTCGCCTATGCCGTGGGTGTCGTCACTTTATTCGGAACTCTTTCCATGGTCTTGTATCCCACCGTCGGTGCGATCTTAGGCCTCAGCTCCGAATTATTTGGTTGGTGGGCTGGCTCTGCAATTCACGACGTAGCCCAAGTAGTAGCGACGGCAACGATGCGAGGCGATGCGGCCTTAGAAACAGCAGTAATCGTGAAACTAGGTCGAGTCGCGCTATTGGGTCCAATTTTGGTCATCTTAAGTCTTCAGATGCGGCGTGCAGGTGGTGGCGCTTCGGTTGGTGCGGCGAGGGCTGTTCCGTTGTTTGTAGTCGGCTTCGTTCTTGCAGTAGTCGTTCGCTCAATGGACTTGTTCTCTGCCGATCTACTCGATTTCTTGGATCAGGCTAGAAAGGCCTTACTTACGGCAGCGATGGTTGGTATTGGCGCTCTTGTAAAGTTTAGAAGCCTTGCTTCAATGGGTGGTGGGCCGCTCAAAGCCGGTCTCGTCTCGTGGTTACTCCTCGCCGGAATAGCACTATGTGTGAGCAGTTATGTGGCGTAACTAACTGACGATTTGAGTGAACTTCAAGACCCTGTCGAATTTGTGATTACCTTGGCGTTAGTTAGCTGAGGTTTGGATTGACATGGTTCTAGTTAGCGGAAGTTACGAGGAAGCCTTCTCGGTCGTGCGCGATGCATTTGAGGCCAACTTTGATTCTGGTGAAGAGCTAGGAGCAAGCGTCGCAGTGACACTCCATGGCAAGAATGTGGTTGATCTTTGGGCGGGAAACCGAACGGTTACGGGAGACCCATGGTTAGAAGACACGATCGTTAACGTTTACTCGACGACCAAAACAATGGCGTCAATATGCATGTTGATGTTGGCGGACCGCAATCTGATCGATTTCTCTGCCCCCGTTGCCAAGTATTGGCCCGAGTTCGCTGCTAACGGCAAGGAAGAAGTTCTTGTTCGGCACGTCATGACCCATCAAACAGGGTGTTCTGGCTTTCCTAGAGTTATTACAGTTGATGAGCTTTATGACCATGATTTATGTGCCGCTCTATTGGCTGAGATGACACCCTGGTGGAAGCCAGGAACAGCGCCCGGCTACCACGCCCTGACTCAGGGAACTATGCAGGCGGAAATCCTGCAACGTGTTGATGGCCGAACGCTTGGAACTTTTTTTAGAGAAGAGGTTGCGGAGCCGCTCGGAGCTGATTTTCATATTGGTTTGCCTGGGTCAGAAGGTCCTCGCGTTGCTGAGATGGATCCTCCAGGCCGTGGAGTCGATGAGATGATTGAGGCTGAACCAGAGTCCGTGGCGTCTAAGACTTTGAAAAGTTGTGTGATCGACGGTAGCGAACCTGCGACACCGAAGTGGCAGAAAGCTGAAATTCCGGCGGCAGGTGGTATTGGAAACGCAAGGTCTATTTCGCGAATTCATTCAGCTATCGCGTGTGGAGGAAGTATCGATGGGGTCAAGTTGATGGAGCCTGCGACAATCGAAGACGCCTTGCTGCGCCGCACTTTTGACCGTGATTTGGTTTTAGGAATGAGTGTTCCGTATGGCACAGGGTTCGGAATTAACCACGAACATGCGCCTTTGAGTCCGAGTGAAAAAACTCTCTATTGGTTTGGGTGGGGTGGTTCGCTAGGTGTGATGGACATCAGCGAACGGCTCACGATCTCATATTCTATGAACAGAATGGCGGCTGGCCTGGTTGGCGATTCTCGAGCCTTCAATTTGATAGCAGCAACGTATGCCGCTTTAGAGAAAAGGCGAGTCTAAATAGCTTGGATGTCTTGGATAACGTCTGGTGGTAGATCGGCGGGAATCTCAGGTGATGCACTGGCTCCGATTGCATCGGTAAGTCCCCCGAAGCGTTCCGTTATTGCTTTGACTATTTCGTCGTGTCGCCCTACGGCAGCAAAGTGCTCTACCACCTCATCACTTACTAGCGCCGCCATCTTAGACCAGCCGTTGTTTTTGGAGAGATAGTTGAGTTCCTGGCCAAGTTCTAAAAGGTCGTGTTGCTCGAGAACAGGCCAATAGGCCTTGGTGCTTCCGTAAAATCCGATTCGATAACGAACCCAATCAATCATTTCTGCGACAGACTCGTCGTCAGGCCCCGTACAAAGGAAGCCTCCACCGCTAATTTCGAATTGGTCTCGAGTCAGCGAGCTTTGACTGAGGCCGGTCTCGATTTCAGGCAGAATCTTTTCTTGGAGGTAGGACCTAGTGCAAAACGCATGAAGTCTCACTCCGTCGCATACGCGTCCGGCGGTTCTTAACATCATTGGTCCAACTGCAGCCATAGTAATTTTTGGAAGATCGACTGTTAACGGCTCAGGAGTGAAATTTGGGGTCATCAGAGTGAAGTTGTAGAAGTCCCCCTCGTAGTTCAACGGTTGACCAGTCGACCATGTGTCCCAAATTGCTCTGACGGCCTCAACGTATTCCATCATTCTCGGCGCAGGAGGTTGCCATTTGACGCTAAATCGTCGTTCGTTATGTCCTCGAACTTGACTGCCCAATCCCAACTCGAACCTGCCTGAACTTGCTTGTTGTAAGTCCCAAGCAATGTTGGCTGCGATCATCGGACTTCTCGGGAATGCGATGGCAACGCCGGTTGCTAGTTCTAGATGTTTTGAGTGAACAGCTGCTACTGCTAGAGGAAGGAAAGGGTCATGTCTGTTCTCGAGCGCTACTACTCCGTTATACCCGTCGGCCTCGATTCGTTGAATTGCTTCTGGAATTTCGTTCAGATCGGCTTGGGGCAGGGTGGCAAAAACTTTCATGACGTCATTTCTCGGGAAGGACGTCTGCGAATGTATCCCACTGCTTCCACTCGGGCTCAGGCGGGGGAGTCGGGCCTCCCGGAGCGAACTCAGAAGTCGTTCCCGACTCGAGGTCGTGAATGTATCGGGGACAGTTGGGGAAGATTCGGGTTACTTCAACTTCGACAACCGCTTCTGCACCTTCGAAGGTCGACACCGAATGCTCATCAAGCAGAACAGTTGCAGACCCATGGATCCGAATTCTGTTCGCATTTTTGTTTTGGCGGATGAAGAGCATCGCAACTTTTCCGGTTTCTTGAATGTTGCCCAGAGACCGGTACATGCCGTTTCCGTCGTAGGAGGGAAACCGCAAAGTCTGTTTATCTGGCACCTGAAGGAATCCAGCGCGGCCGCCCTTGTAGGAAACATCGGGAAATCCGTGGGCATCGACTGTACTCAAGAAGAAGTAGGTAGCTCGTTCTAGGTACGACGCGGTTCGTTCATCTATGGTCGAAGTGACGGTCGCTTCGTTGAGTCGGTCAGCCAGTCTCCTAGCGTCGAAGTGATCTTGCAGCGTCCTCGCTCCAGGTCCGTATAGCTCACCTGCAGATTCAGTCATAGGCACACATTAGGTCGCAGACGATCAGGCCTGTAGCTACTGCGCAGGTTTATGGTCTTTGCGAGAGCCTGCTTCCCAGTCCTCCATAATTGGAGGTGCTTCGAGCGTTCCTAAAACGTTTATTTGTGGAGCTTCTCGGAGAGATCGTTTCATCTCAGCAAATCCGGGAAAGCTAGCTAATTCGATGACGGCGTTCCAAAGCGGAACTGCTTGGTCGTCGCTCGGCACTCTAGAGATCACCGGCCCGAAAAAAGAGAGACCGGTTGGAGGTTGAAACGAGATAATCGGGGTTCCGACGTCTCTGCCCGTCCTAGATAAAGCCAATTCGGTTTCATCCTCAATAACTACATCCCATTTAGGGTCATCTACTGCCATGGCATAGCTCTTAGGTAACTTGGCTGTTTCGAGACATTTCTTGGTGTGTTCGACAGTTCCGAGTTGTTTCCTTAAACCCGGTCGCTGGTCTAGTTCCCAATAATGAGTACCAAAGGCGGCGTACAGAGCAGACATGGCAGTTCGGCCCTCTTCTTCCCTTACATAGGCCGCTGCTCTAAGGAATCGAAGCCCGGCTGTGTGCCCTTCCTCGTAACCGGACGGAAAGTCAGTTTCGTAGTTTTTGTCTTTATTTAGGATGCGTAGCGAGATGAAACGCCAGTCAACTGAATAGTTGGTTTGGAGCGAAACTTTCTCCACCCACCGAGATGTGACCCAGGCGAAGGGGCAAATAGGATCCCAAAAGAATTCGATGTCGTAATTGTCGTCACTCATAAACGTCATGCATAGCATGCCGGCGCCTATGGTCGACAAGAGATCTAAAGGGCACCTAAATGCGAGATGTTTCAGAACCGAGAATGTTGCGATCCGAAAGTGGCGGGACAATAGCGTTGCACAAGTTAGGAACTGAAGGGCCGCCCCTCCTATTTGTTCACGCAACAGGCTTTAATGCTCGGACGTACGGACCTTTCATGGCTGAATTAACAAAGCATTTCACTGTGTGGGCTCCCGACTTGCGAGCACATGGGTGGAGTAGCCCTCCCGAAGATGATGATTATGAGTGGACGAGCTTGGCCGAGGACATCTTGGTTGTTGTCGATCATCTCGAGATAGCGACTGGCGAATTGAACTGTGTAGGTCACTCTGTCGGTGCTGCAACGCTTTTGCTGGCTGATGCAGCGAGACCTGGTTTGATTAGGCGAATGTATGGCTATGAGCCCGTAATGTGGCGGCCCGGCGAAGCTTTCCCAGCTGGTGAGAATCCGCTCATCCCAGGGGCTATGAAACGTCGGGAGGTCTTCAATTCGCGGGCGGAGGCGTTGGAGCGTTTTGCTAGCCGTCCACCATTCGCGTCCTGCCGAGCGGATGCCTTACACAGCTACGTTATGAACATCTTCGAAGATATTGAAGCCGGCGGAGTGCGCCTTCGGTGTCGTGGCGCCAATGAAGCGAAAATCTACGATGGAGAACGAGTCTCGACTACAGACAAGGTTGTTGCTTGCCAAGCGCCGATTGTCATCGGTAAAGGTAGGTCTCCAAGTTTCGAAGCTCTTGGAGTTCCGGAAGCTGGTTTGCCAGCAGCAGAGGCGTTGCCCAATGCGAGAATTATTTACTACGAGGGTTTGACTCATTTTGGGCCACTTGAGGCGCCCGAGAAGGTAGCCGTTGATGCTTTGCTGGCAGTGCAATGACACTAAGGGTTTATTCCTAAACCGGTACTCAATAAAAATTTCCGGATTATGTCAATTAGGAGTTTGGGTTGGTCCTTGTGGGTAATGTGCCCACAATCTGGAATGAACTTACCCACCGCATGTGGCACTCGCTGAGTCACGCCATGGACCATTTCTGGGGTAGCGTATTCGTCTTGATCGCCTTGGATAACTAGTAATGGACAGGTGATGCGGTCAAGATTCTGACGGATATCGAAAGTTGCGAAGCTTGGATCTAGCCAAATGTTAGACCAACGATCAAATGCGATTTCGGGTCGGTCGTGGTGCCGGCTCATGCCTTGAACAATCTGCTCTCGGTTGGACTTAGCGGCCTGCACTCCATCCAATCCTGCTTGTTCGACGAAGATGTGAGCAGCGATAGTTATGACCGCCAGGGGGTCTAATGAATCTGAGGCGGCTGCTATCAGCGAGATTGATGCCCCATCGCTGTGGCCAATCAGAATAGGTTGGTCGATATCAAACCGTTCCAAAACCAAGGGCAAAGTTTCTAGGGCCTCGCGATGCAAAAAGTCGGCAGCATATTGAGACGTCCCAGCGTCGGAACGCCCATATCCGGCTCTGTCATACGTGAGAACTGGCAACCCTGTAGCGGTATGCATCTGATCCGGGAAGTCTCGCCATTGCGTTATAGACCCTAAACCTTCATGCAACATAACGATCGTTGGTCCGGTTCCGACGGCTCCTTTTGTTGCTACTGCTAAGCGAAGCCCGGCTACTTGGTAGAGATCAGTCACGAGTCTTTCCAGATGATCTAGCGACTAGAGACGATTTAGCCGCTACGTTTCCGTGAATGGTTTTTACTCCAATCATCGGAACGCTCATCTACCTCCTTGATCGTGACAGTAATAGCGTTCTCTTGATAAATCGTGATTCTCGGCCGGATGATGACCACTACGGAAAGTTCAATGGCCTCGGTGGCAAATTGGAAGTGGATGAATCGGTGGCGGCTGGAGCGCTTCGAGAATTGCAAGAAGAAGCAGGAGTAGCGGCTAAATCGCTCCTTTTGAGGGGAACTATAAGTTGGTCTAATTTTGGCCCCAAGCGTGAGGAGTGGCTGGGTTTTATCTTCCTCGCAGAGGGCTGGGAGGGGGACCTCTTGTCCTCTAATGATGAAGGTTCACTGGTTTGGGTAGAACTTGATCGACTTTTGCAGGCCTGTGCCCTTGACGCAAAAACTCGAGCAGAGGCAGATTTACCTATGTGGGAGGGAGACCGCCACTTTCTGCCGTTGGTCTTTGATGGCGATGAAAGACAGTTTCACGGGTCGATGCCATACGACGGCGATATACCTCTTGATTGGAATTATCAGCGGATTTAGTTCCTAAAGTCGAACATAGTCATAGTCGATTCCTTGAGTGTGGATTCCTGTTGTTGGTGGCGAAATCCAACTCGCCATTTGACCTTGTTCGTAAACCGGTTGCATCAAAGAGAGAACGAAATCACGGTCAGAATCAGTTGGGAGAAAGTTTGAGGCAACATCGTTCCATTCATCTTGGGAGGTTATGGTGCCCTCTGGAGTAACAAACTCTTCCTGGTATAGCCCCACTTGTCGGTGAAATGCTTCATGGGGGAGTTTCAGTTGAAAGTCGACTCCATTTTGATCAAGGATACGGTTCCAACGACGTACACCCTTTGCGCAGTCATCGATATATGACCGCCTGAGTTGCTGGTTGACCACAGTTATGGCGGGCTTAGGGGTTTTGCTCCATAGGCCGTCCTTGGCTTCAATAATGAAATCTTCCTCCTCGATAAGCACATGGTCATCTTGATAGGAATCTTCTGCAAAGCGCCCTTTTAATCCTGCGGAGTAGTAGTTGGCTGCATTCGTTGAAGTTTCTGACCCAAATAGATCCAAAGAGACTGAGAAGTGGAAGTTGACGTATTTTTGGAGGGTCTCTAAATCGATGACTCCGTACTTGCGCACATCGTCTGTGTTGTGCTCATTCATCACATCACATGTTCGCTGAATTACACGCCCGATACCTGATGCACCCACGAACATGTGATGGGCCTCTTCTTTCAACATAAATTCGCAAGTCCGACTCAACGGATCGAAGGCAGACTCTTTGAGAGCTCCCAGCTGGTATTTGCCGTCTCGGTCGGTGAAATAGGTAAAGAGTAGATATGAAAGCCAGTCCGATGTCTTTTCGTTGAAGGCACCCAAAATGCGAGGATGGTCGGGGTCTCCTGAGTTTCTTTCCAAAAGAGCATCGGCTTCATCTCGTCCATCGCGACCAAAGTAAGCATGTAACAGATAAACCATCGCCCAAAGGTGGCGGCCTTCTTCTACGTTGATCTGAAAAAGATTTCTTAAGTCGTACAAAGAGGGAGCGGTCTGGCTCAGGTATCTCTGTTGCTCAACCGATGCGGGTTCAGTGTCGCCTTGCACAACGATCAGACGCCTGAGCTCGGTTCTGAATTCGCCTGGAACTTCTTGCCAAACTGGTTGACCTTTGAGCTCTCCAAAACCAATTCGTCGGTCGGTTTCCGGTTCAGAAAGAAAGATGCCCCAGCGGTAGTCAGGCAATTTCACGTGAGAGAAATGAGCCCATCCTTGTTGTCCGACGTCGATTGCTGTTCGTAAATAAATTTCCTTATCTTGAAAGCTAGCTGGCCCCATTTCAGACCACCAACTAGCAAAGCGTGGTTGCCAACTCTCGAGTGCTCGCTGTAACCGTCTATCGCTTACAAGATCGACGTTGTTTGGAATCTTTTCTGAATAATCGATTGATGTGTTCATTGAATCTTCAGTCTGCAGTTTAGTTATGTACGTCGATTATCAAATTCAGCTCGTGCTCCGCTGCCGTAGCGTTGAAGTGCCCCGTTGGGTCCACTTGCGTTAGGTCTAGTAAATACCCAATTCTGCCAGGCCGAAAGTCGCGCGAAGATCTTTGTTGCCATAGTTTCGGGCCCGGAAAATCTTTGGTTTGCCTCCATGGCGGTTAGGGCATCGGCAGAAAAGCTTGATCTCTCTTCGATGAAAAGCCGCAGTTCGTCATCCCAGTCCAAATCATCTGGGGTAGCGCTGACAAGTCCCAATTCGGCAGCTTTTGCAGCAAGAATCTCAGTCTCTAAGAAGGGAGAAAGATTCTTAGAAGCTTCTTGGTCTCCCCAAAAACGAGAAGTTAATCTGCTGATTTCATTCCACATGGGCATCGAACCAAAGTTGGTTTCAGTTAATTGAATTGATGCTGCTGGTAAAGGATTATCATGATCTTCAAATTGCCCATCAAGCATGAAAATGCGATCGCAAGCAAGGGCTAGCTCGAGGAGAATCCCAATAAAACAGGATCCAGGTTCGATCGCCGTAACCAATGTTTTGGCGGTTAGGTCAAGCCTTGTTAAGCACCGTCGCCAGAGAAGTTGCAGTTCGACCTGATCAGACGTCGATGTATGGGTCAACCCTGAATCTTGAAGGACGGCGTCGTCGATGGAACCCTCTGTTCGTAAGACCAGCGTCCCCAGGTGCGGATAATCAAACCGAAGACGGCAGAGTACATCGTCGAGTTCGAGCGCAGTACGAAGCAACCAGTCGGAGTTCGAAGTAACAAATATCTTTAGCTCTGCGTGGGTATCGAATAGCTCGACCTTTACCCAGTCATAGGTGATGTACTTTTCGGAAGTAATCGGCCGGGTTGACGGAATTTCGGTTGGCGTCCCCCTCAGGCGAGAACTCAGCTTTGCCAGTTCATTGGCTCGACTGGTTACGGCTTGTTGGAATCTAGTGGGCGTTGCGAGTTCGTCGACTAATCCCCACTCGAGCGCTTCGTTTCCTGAGATTCCTTCGGCTTTTGTGGCGAAGATATCGGCTCTGTCTCGTCGGATATGCCTTTTGTCTGTGAGGCGGGTCAAGCCTCCAGTCCCGGGAAGGACCCCAAGTAATGGGACTTCCGGCAATGAAATTGAAGTGCTTCTGTCATCAACCAAAAGAATGTGATCACACGCAAGAGCTAGCTCGTAACCGCCTCCTGAACATGCACCGTTAACAGCTGCAAGGAACTTAATACCGCTCAGGTTGCTGGCCTGTTCCATTTCGAGTCGTGTTTCGTTGGTGTATTTGCAAAAGTTGACTTTATGGGAGTGATCAGCTGCTGCCAGCATTCGGATATTGGCTCCGGCGCAAAACGTTCCTTGTAGGCCACTGGTAATCACAACGCATTTAATAGTTGGATGTCCAAGGCGAATATGGCGAATAGCATTAGCAAGTTCTATGTCGACGCCTATGTCGTAGCTGTTTAATTTCAGCTCATAGCTACCGAATGCCGGGGCGGATTGATCAACAGTAAGAACCAAAGTAGCGATCTCGTCGTCGATCGTCAGATCCCAATGTCGAAATTTGTTCGGTGGGATATCAAAATCGGTCAAGTTGTGGCCTTTGTAGAAGTGGCTTTTGTGCACATAACGATCAACTTGTGAGATGCCTTGTCGCATTTTCGCTCAACACTCTAAAACACGTGAGAGGCTGTCACCCTATGGCTAGCAGAGGGGAATTACCTTGACTGGTAACGCGTTACACCGATTTCTAATCGACCCAGCGGCTTTCTCCCCGGATGCTGTGGCGCTCACCGATGCCCCGACTGGCGTTACTACGACCCGACACGAACTATTAGAAGAGGCACGCGATGTGGCTCGGCTCCTGTTGAAACAAGGTGTAGTGGCGGAGCAGCGAATTTTAATTTGCAGCCTAGATACCCGAGCGTTCCTAGCGTGGTTTTGGGGAGCGATGTGGGTCGGCGCAATTCCTGTGCCAGTTTCAACGATGCTGACAGCGAAAGATTACCGGTTCCTGCTTGAGGATTCGCGAGCCGTTGCGCTCATTTATTCTCACGCTTTTGAGCAGGTAATGGAAACAGCATCTACCGATCAGCCTTATCTCAAATGGTCTCGAATTGATGATGACGTGCCAGATCTCGTTGCTGAGATCGACCTAGGCAGTCCCTTCTTGGCAGTCGATGACGACATCGCTTTTTGGTTATACACATCGGGGACAACCGGTTTCCCTAAAGGTGCTATGCACCGACATGTTGATCTCGGTTTTTGTACTGATGTTTATGCGAAGGCCGTACTAGGCATGGATAGCGATGATGTGATCTATTCAGTCGCCAAGCTGTTCTTTGCCTACGGACTCGGAAATGCAGGATATTTTCCGGCAGGGACAGGAGCGCAATCGGTATTAAATCCCGGTAGGCCTATCCCTGAAGAGATTTCTGAACACGTCTTGACTTACCGTCCGACAGTCTTTTTCGGAGTCCCGACCTCCTTCGGTCAACTTCTGAGCTCCCAGATACCAGACGACACTTTCGAGTCAGTAAGAATTGCCGTCTCTGCAGGAGAGCCTCTCCCGCCAGATATCCAACAGAGGTTTCGGGAACGCTTCGGAGTTGAGATTTTAGATGGCCTAGGGACCACTGAATTAGCTCACATAGCTATTTCTAATAGACCCGGATTTTCGGTACCGGGAACAAGTGGGACTGTCGTTGAAGGATATGAAGTTTCACTTCGTGATGAGAGTGGTCTCGAGGTTCAGGACGGAGAGCCTGGAAAGCTCTACATAAAGGGTGAATCGGTCATGGTTGGGTATTGGAACCGCACTGAACGAACACGCCAAGCCTTAGAGGGCGCGTTTCTCGCGACCGGTGACACCTATGTGCACAACTTAGACGGGACCTACACCTGTTTGGGTAGGTCAGATGACATGTTGAAAGTTGGAGGCATCTGGGTTAGTCCAACTGAAGTGGAGTCCTGCATTCTCGAACTAGCAGAAATTTCTCAAGTGGCGGTGGTCGGAGCGAAAGACCGGGAAGGACTCGTGAAGCCAAAGGCCTATCTAGTTCTGGAAACTCCACTAGATGAAACAGATGTCGAGGCCTTAGTTAAGGAGCATGTGAAGGAACGTTTAGCTCCTTTCAAATATCCGAGATGGATAGAGGTGGTTGAGGAACTCCCTCAAACTGCAACCGGAAAAATAAAGCGTTATCTGCTGCGCTCCTAGTTGTCTTGTGGCGAGCCCCAGGCTCGGGCGATACTTCGAGGAAACTCTTCAATCCATTGGATGAGGTCGTGACCACAGACCCGTTCGGTGAAGTGGTGGGGAGATGAGTGGAAATGAAGCCAAGCGGCCCATGCCTCGGTCGCTTGATGGAAACCTTGTTCCAGCGTTCCAGCGCAAAGATGTACGAAAGGAGCTCCCTCGGGTTCCCATTGCAGTTGTTCGCTGGGCGGCATACCGGTCGAATAGGCGATGCAGTGACCGTACCGGTGTCTATGCATTGACCCTGTGGCCAGTGCATGTCCACCACCATCAGAACAACCGAAAACAGCCCGAAATTCTCGGTCGCTTGAGGCGGAGAAGTTCTGCTCAGCCCATTGCGATATTTCATCAACAAAGAACCGTTGATGGCGGTCGAAGCGTTGGTCGTCGAAGCCGGGTAAGTATTCAAGCGCGCGTTCGTTGCCCGTGTGGTCCATGGGTGCCGCATGGGGAGCGATGATTAGTAATGGACCTATGAATCCGGCGGTGATGGCTGCATCGATTCTGCGTATATACGGTTCAATCATGTTCCCGTCTGTTGCGTAGACAACAGGAAGTTGTGAGTGCTGGCTGTGTTGAGGAGGAAGATAGACCTTTATTCGCCGATTTTCGCGCAGAGCAGCACTTGCGAATTCGTGTGTGGAAAGCGAGCCTTCCAAAGCGTTGTCCTCGTGACTTGGCAGTTCTTCGGGAGCAAGTTTTCCTCGGTAGCGGTTATCTACCGGACCGCGACCACCAATGGGCATTCCGTTGAGATCCAGAGGCCAAAATCCATAACCGAAGACAGCTTCGTCGAGTCGATCTAGACGGATTTGCACGCACCAAAGATCAGTCTTAGTGCCGTCGTCTTCGTGGACATTCCACATCGGAAGCTCGAATACTGGTCCCGGGATGATGCCAGATGCCTCCGAACGACATGCGAGGGTGAGATCGTTACCGTCCGACCAGGCGCCATTGGGGAACTGCTCTAGGCCGCGACGGACTTCGTCAGCACTTGGGTCTGACCAGATTCGGCAAAAGGGTTTTCCTTGAGGAAGGCCTAGTTCCTCATATCGACTCTTGGCTAGCAACTTGTTTTGCTCAGAAACGTTTAGTTGCATTTCCTTGAGAGAGGGTAAGCCGAATGACCGACGGGCTTCGTCATCTGCGACACCATCAAGCGGGGCCATGATTAAGTCACCGTGATGTTCCAGGATGACGGTTCCGAATCGCTGGGGTCGACCACTCATTAGCGATACTTTGTCTGCGCACTCGGCGAACAGAGACCCAGACCCGGGTACGCCAGCTTGATGAGCCCGGCCAGCAAGTTCCCCAGCTATTGGTAACTGCTGAGGTCCAGCAAAGATAGCTAAGGCCCTAGCTGCTCTGAGCGCGTCGGCGCCCTGTAGTTCCGCTAGTTCCTCTTGTTGAAGTAGCTGACGAACAAAAAATGGAGCGCTATCGGGATCGGCTCCTTCTAGCTGAGTTAATAGGTCGCCGATAGCATTCACTGTGCCTCCCTAGCTTGTCTCTAGCGTACTCCTGGATTGCAGATGCTTTTCTTTGCTTAAACATTAAGCAAAGTGATCTAACCCTCGGTTGGGTTGTAACGTCAACGGTCATAGCCAACTGAAGAGGAGACGTCATGTCTGAAGAACTTGTGATGACTGAGAAACATGGTCACGTTCAGGTCTTAACTTTGAACCGCCCCGAGGACATGAATGCGTTTAACACTGCGTTAGCTGCAGCGTTAGGCGACGCGTTGGATGCTATGGATAATGACGCGGATGTTCGGGTCGGTGTGTTGACAGGGGCTGGTAGGGGTTTCAGCGCCGGAATGGATTTGAAGCAATTTGCTGATGGTGGGATCGACGCCATGCCGAACGTGGGGGATCGTGGTTTTGCAGGCATTACTGAAAAAAGTTGTTCGAAACCTCTGATTGCTGCGGTAGAGGGTTTTGCGTTGGCCGGAGGTCTGGAAGTTGCGCTTTCTTGTGACTTAATCGTTGCTTCAGAAGGCGCCAAACTGGGTATCCCTGAGGCGGGAGTTGGGTTGTTCGCGGGCGCTGGAGCTTTGCTGCGGTTGCCGCGTCAATTGCCATACAGCCTGGCTATGGAAATGGCGCTCACTGCGGATCCGATTTCTGCCGAAGTGGCGCATCAGCACGGAATGGTGAATCGGGTGGTACCGAAGGGCGAAACCCTGGCTGCTGCTCTGGAACTTGCAGAAAGAATTTCAAGAAATGCGCCTATGGGGGTAAGAGCTTCTAAGCAACTTATTAAAGATGTTCTAGGTGTCTCAGAAGAGGAATTTTGGTCCTTCCAAAGGCCAGCCTTAGAAGAGGTTTTTGCATCTGAAGATGCCTTCGAAGGAGCCACTGCTTTCGCTGAAAAGCGTGATCCTAATTGGCAAGATAAGTAGCCTTATCCTTGTCTCGAAGCAGGTGGAGTCAGCAAAGAGGTGTTCCGAGAGGATCTACCTACGACGCACGATGGAATCGGCTGGCCAGTTCTGGTCACAATATCCATGGCGAAGCTGACTTCATTGCCGGGTTCGAACCTTCTTCAGTGCTCGATGCAGGATGTGGTACTGGCCGAGTAGGGATTGAGCTGGTGCGAAGGGGTATCGATTCAGTAGGAGTGGATCTTGACCCCAAAATGCTGGAGGCAGCGCGCAAAAAGGCACCGACCCTCGAATGGTTCGAGGCTGATCTCCAAAATTTCAGTCTCGGAAGAAGCTTTGATATCGCTATTCTGGCCGGCAATGTAATGATTTTCGTTCTTCCGGGATCGGAAGAACGGGTTGTGCGCCAGATCGCTCATCACCTTCGTAAGGGCGGACTTTTTGTATCTGGTTTTTCACTTGACGCAGATGGCTTTGACCTAGACCAGTACGACCAGATAATGAAACGTCTGGGACTAATGGCTGCTGGAAGGTGGAGTACTTGGGAAAGGGACCCTTTTACTGGCGACAATTACGCGGTTTCCGCTCACCGAAAAACGTAACGATCTGTCAGTCCATAGGTAGCCGAGCGAGAAGCTCGATTTTGCGCTCTTCGTATTCGTCGAAGTCAATTTCTTCTCTATCAAACTTAGCCTGTAGCTCTTCTACCAATCGCAGAAGGTCTGCCGCCGAGATCTCCTGTTCTAAGTTGCCATCTAGTTGAGCAGCGTCTTCACTTATGACGGGCTCATCCTCGTCGTAGACTAGAGGGCCGCTATCTGGCATTTTGCCAAGTCGTTTGGCTCGCTTAGCATCTGCTTTGGCTTTTTTGGCTCTATCGCGCTGGAGTTTTTCGAAAGTTGTGCGGCTTCCTGCCATGGTTGCTCCTCTTGGCCGAATAAGGCGAAACTAAATCAAGAAAAGGCCGATCTCGTAAACGCTAAGGGGAAGCCGACGAAGTGTCGACATATAGCGGCACGGCCAATTAAACAGTCTAGAACATCAATTGGCGGAATTGGTGACGCGACGTATCAGTGGCAATATAAGCACGCTTATTAGTGAAGGAATGTGGTGAAGAGTGTCTGAATATAGCGAAATACTGCTGACAAAATCTGGTCATACAGCAACTGTGACGATGGATCGTCCCGATGCTCTTAACGCCATTACTCCAACAATGCTGGACGAATTGAATGACGCTGTGACGAAAGTCGAAGAAGACGACCAAGTTCGATTCGTCGTATTGACTGGTGCGGGAAGAGCTTTTAGCGGCGGAGTTGATTTGAAGGCGTTGGGAGAAAGAGAGCTAGTGAATGGCAAGGTAGGCGACATTCTGGATTTACCGGCCCGAGCATTAACTGGCCGGCTTTCCTCGATGCCGAAAATAACTATTGCCAAGGTCAATGGGTTTTGCTTTACCGGTGCTTTAGAGATCGCTATGTCTTGTGACTTGATTGCTGTAGCAAACGAAGCACGCCTAGGTGACACTCACGCGAAGTTTGGTCTTCGGCCGACATGGGGCTTAAGTCAACGATTGCCAGCCCTTGTCGGCATCGCTAGGGCTCGAGAGCTGTCATTCTCAGCACGGATCTTCGACGGTGTTGAGGCTCAGAGGTGGGGCCTCGCAGCGTTAGGAGGACCGCTCGAAGAACTTGACAATTTGGTGACCTCGGTCATTGACAAGATGGCGGCAAACTCGAGTGAATCTTTTGTCGCATACAAAGATTTATACGAAGCGACAGAACGCCTGAGCATTGATCAAGGGCTTGTCTACGAGGCTGACTCTGAGTATCTATTTACGGATACTGGAGAAAGGTTGGCGGACTTCCGGTAAGTGTTAACTGGACCAGTTGAAGTCTTTAAATTGTTCCCTCAGTACTTTCTTGTCTATTTTCCCGGTTCCGGTGTGGGGGATTTCTTCGACCGCTATGACGTCGTTAGGTAACCACCATGAGGCCACATGCGGCTTTATGGAGTCGAAAACTTCATTGGGATTTAGTTCCTTTCCAGGCTCGAGGACCACAACCAGGAGTGGTCGTTCTCCCCATCGGTCGTGAGGTAGGCCGACAGCGGCTGCTTCTATAACTCCCGGTGCCCCAATAGCAGCGTTTTCAAGTTCGATAGAACTGATCCACTCTCCACCGCTTTTGATTACGTCTTTTGCGCGGTCAACGATCGATATGTAGCCCTCGTTGTCCATGGTCGCAACATCTCCGGTTCGTAACCAAACGCCGTCTGGTTCAAAGACGTGGGTGGAGTCATCTTCTAATCCAAAGTATGAGCCTGCGACCCATGGTCCGCGAGCCAGCAGTTCACCGGGAGTGACTCCATCGCGTTCGACGTCGTTGCCGTCGCCGTCGACGAGACGTAGTTCGACACCATAGAGTTCGCGTCCTGCCATAGCCTGACGACGTCTTTTTTGTTCACGATCCATACCTGCGACCTTGTGAGTAAATCTGCCGGCTGAACCTTGCGTCATTTCCGTCATTCCCCAGACGTGAGACACGAACACTTCGTAGTCATCTTCTAACGTGTCCATCAATGAACGTGGCGCTGCTGACCCGCCCACTGCGAGACGATTCAGGGACGGTACGTCAGCTCCGCTGTCTTGCAAATGCTGAACGACCGATAGCCAAATTGTCGGAACCCCGGCGGAGAAGGTGACGTTTTCTTCTTGGATTTGCCGAACGATTGCCTCGGGTGACATGTCAGGTCCGGGTAATACGAGTTTCGCTCCTGCCATAGCGGCGGCAAAGGGAATTGCCCAGCCGTTGACATGAAACATCGGCACCGCAAGCAGTATCGACTGACTTGAATTGACGTCATGGCCGTCCCCAGTGCAGGTCGCCCAAGTTTGGAGAACTATGGATCGGTGGCTCTGCATGACCCCCTTCGGGTTTCCGGTAGTCCCAGAGGTGTAGCAGAGAGTGGCGGCACTCCATTCGTCAAGGTTGGGCCATTCTTCGATCTGGGAGCTTTCTGTAATCCACTTCTCGTAGGCGACGACGTTTTTCAGAGACGTTTCGGGTATTGCATCAGCGAGGACGACCCAAGAACGCACTGAATGGGTGTCCGGAGCGATCCTCTCCGCTACTGATAAAAAATCTGGATCAACGAACACTATTTGGTCTTCTGCGTTGTTGATAATCCAGGCAATTTGTTCTTCGCGGAGTCGAGGATTCACAGTATGTAAGACAGCACCTATGCCTGTTATCCCGTAGTAGACCTCCAAATGTCGATGGTCATTCCAGCCGATAGTGCCAACTCGGTCACCGGGTTTGATGCCTTCTGAAACTAAAGCCCCCGAAACCTGTTGCGCTCGACGGTGGACTTCTGTCCAGTTTGTTCGATGTACCCGCCCCATGGAATCGGTCGCCACAACTTCAGTGTTGGAATGATTGCGGCCTGCGTATTCAATCAAACTCGAAATCAAGAGCTGGCGGTCCATGTTCAATCCACGAAGCATTTGGTCCTCAACGAATCCGGGAAAAAAAGGAGCGAACGTCTTCAACGAAGAGCTCCGGCTGTTCGAAAGCAGCAAAATGCCCTCCCTTAGGCATTTTGGTCCACTGTCGGATGTCGGTGTAAATCCCTTCACTCCAAGATCTGACTGGGGGAATTATTTCACGAGGAAACGAAGCGACACCTGTCGGAATGTTTACTTGAGCTGGTCGCGTGGAACGGAAACTTTCCCAATACAGACGAGCGGAAGAAGTGGCCGACTTCGTCACCCAATAGAGCATGACGTTATCGAGCATCTCATCTCGAGAGAGAGCATCCTCGGGATGGCCTTGGTTGTCGGTCCAGGCCCAGAACTTTTCGAGAATCCAAGCCAACTGGCCGACAGGTGAATCTGTGAGGCCGTAGCCCAAGGTTTGAGGTCGTGTTCCCTGTTGAGTCGAGTAACCAGAGTCCCAATCTCGGTAATAGGCGGCGGCCTCGAGTGCAATATTTTCTTCATCGGTGGGTTCTCGGTCTTTGGGTCGATTCCCGCGCATAACCATATTTAGGTGGATCCCTGCACAGTTCTCTGGGTGGCGCCCACCAATGGCGGTCGTGATAGCTGAGCCCCAATCACCGCCCTGAGCGCCGAACCTCTGATAGCCCAGCCTGATCATAAGCTCTTTGAACACGTCCGCGATCTTTTCCACACCCCATCCAGCTTGTGGCGGATTGCCGCTGAATCCATAGCCCGGCAGCGAGGGACAAACAACGTGAAACGCATCCTCGGCATTTCCTCCATGGTCTGTGGGATTAGTGAGGGGTTCAATGACCTTGTGAAACTCAACGACGGAGCCCGGCCAACCATGGGACAGGATTAAAGGAGTTGCCTCAGCATGTGGTGATCGTTGATGAATGAAATGGATGTCGCAACCCGCTACCGGAGTTGTGAATTGGTCGAACCTGTTCAAGGCAACTTCTCGCTGTCGCCAGTCGTAGCTAGTGAGCCAGTACTCAGACATCTCTTGTACATAGTTGAGTGGTATTCCTTGAGACCAGTCTTCCACGAGTTCTTTTTCGGGCCACCGTGTTTTAGATAGACGATTGTGGAGGTCATCGAGGACTTCGTCAGGTACTGATATTTGGTACGGGGTGATATCCATTGCGCCAATTTAGCGCTGCTCAGTCGGTCTCTTAAGCCTGAGCGCGCTTTTTGGTCCGCAGTCTGACTCCAGAATTCAATTCAACTTTCCTAATGCGGATGCTTTCTGGCGTTACTTCAACGCATTCGTCGTCAGCGATGAACTCCAAAGCATGCTCTAGAGAGAGAGTTCGTGGAGGACTTAGGCGTACTGCATCGTCAGCTGCAGCCGCTCGAATATTAGTCTGTTTCTTTTCCTTGCAAATATTGACATCAAGGTCATCGGGGCGAGGATTCTCTCCGATGACCATGCCCTCATAAACCGGAGCGCTCGGTCCTACGAAGAGGGTTCCTCTTTCTTGGATCGTCGACGCTGCATAGCCACTTACTTGGCCTGTGCGGTCAGCGACTATCGACCCCGTGTGCCGTGAACGGAGGTCGCCACTCCAAGGAATATAGCTATCGAACACATGATGTAAGAGTCCTGTACCACGAGTTTCAGTCAGGAATTCAGTTCGAAATCCAATAAGACCGCGAGCTGGTATTAGGTAATCAAGGCGTACCCAACCAGTTCCGTGGTTCATTATCTCTTCGAGCCGCCCTCGACGCTCACCTAACAACTGGGTAACCGCTCCGACATGGTCTTCTGGTATATCGATCGTTACGCGTTCTGCCGGTTCATGTACTGCACCATCAATAAGTTTTGTAAGTACCCGAGGCTTTCCTACGTTCAGTTCGAACCCTTCACGACGCATAATCTCGACGAGAACTGCAAGCTGAAGTTCGCCTCTGCCTTGGATTTCCCAGGCATCTGGACGATCGGTATCAAGCAGTCGAAGAGCAACGTTTCCTATCAGCTCTGCCTCTAGGCGGTTTTTGATGAGACGAGCTGTCATCTTCTTGCCTTCGGTGCCGGCCAATGGGGACGTGTTGATGCCAATTGTCATTGAAAGGCTGGGTTCATCGACGGTGATAACTGGAAGAGGTACAGGTGAAGATGGATCGCTAAGGGTCTCGCCGATCGTTATTTCGGGTATTCCTGCAACAGCTGCGATTTCGCCCGGGCCTACTTCTTCGACATCAACGCGATTGAGGCCCTCAGTTGTATATAACTCTACGATTCGAGTTGTTTCTATGGACCCATCGAATCGACACCAGGCAACCGCTTGTCCTTTGTTGAGGGTGCCGTGTAGCACTCTGCACAGGGCCAATCGCCCGACATAGGGATTGGCATCTAAGTTTGTGACCCAGGCTTGGAGAGGGTGGTTCGGGTCATAGGTAGGTGATGGAACGACGTTAACTAAAACTTCAAAGAGAGCGCCTAAATCAGACCCAGGGGAAGCGAGTTCGGTGGTTGCAGTACCTTTTCGGGCATCCGTGTAGACAATAGGGAAATCGATTTGGTGATCCTGGGCGTCAAGATCGAGGAAGAGTTCATAGGTTTCATCGATAACTTCGGAGATCCGCTCATCGGGCCGGTCTATTTTGTTGATCACTAGGACTACCGGAAGATCAAGGGCGAGGGCTTTGCGCAACACAAATCGTGTTTGCGGCAGGGGCCCCTCGGAGGCGTCCACAAGTAAGACAACACCATCGACCATGGTGAGAGCACGTTCCACTTCACCGCCGAAGTCGGCGTGGCCTGGAGTATCGATAATATTTACCTTTACGTCGTTACCCGACTGGTCCCGCCAGTGCACAGCGGTATTTTTAGCCAAGATCGTGATGCCCTTTTCGCGTTCCAGGTCCATTGAGTCGAGTACGCGCTCTCGTACTTCTTCGTTGTCGCGAAAAGCTCCTGATTGCCAGAGCATGGCGTCGACAAGGGTTGTTTTCCCATGGTCGACATGAGCGATTATCGCGACATTGCGTAGGTCGTCGCGTGAGGTCAAAGGTTCAGTGGTAGTCACGGCTATTCAGTTTGTGGGGGGGGTGATCGGGCACGAAAGATCAAGTGTGCCACGAAAGAGTTGCACTCCCGCCCTTAGTGAAGATGAATATGAGTCTTTAAGTGATGAAAGTGTTGTTGAGAATGCCTTTGCCTGGCGGAGTTATCTAGCAGGATTGACTAATTTTCTGCTGCGTTGTGTTTGCTTTGTTTCGCTGTTATTTGCATAGCCTTGGCAGCCTTTTCGTTGGAAAGGATCTTGTCAAGGATGGCTTCTCCAGCGCGGTTGAAAGGATCTCGTTTAGTTGAAACAAACTCTTGAGATTGTCTCAAATTCTGTGTGTAACCATTTAATTCAGGGATGACATAGCGCGCAACGAGGTCCCAGCTGTTGGCGGTATCTCGGGGTGTAGCCCAGTCGTGTACGAAGCCGATAGCAGTTCCGAAGCCGCCCGTCAGGTCTGACATCTTGCGAATGAATGCAACTAAATCATCGGGTGTCCCAACCACTGCTGTCTGAGCTACGCCCTTAGACGCTCCGCCGCAAACTGCTTCCAGGGCTTCGTCGGGGTCGTTGTAAGCGATCGTCCCTGGGCGTTGCAGTGTCCCGACGATGTACTCGTTGTGCCACCGTTGAAGTCCTTGCCGTGCTTGATCGCGTGCTAGGTCGCGAGTCTCGGCGATATGCCAGTTGAGAAGCACGCGCCAATCTGACCTGTCGACCGTGGTACCCGATTTCAGCGCAGCATCTTCAGCAAAGTCCCACTGCGTAGCTAATGCTGTGATTCCTTCTGACGCCATCGAGCCAATAGATAAAACGCCGATGCCATATTTACCCGCGAGTGTCATTCCCGATGGAGAAACCATGGAAGCGGTAGCAGCCGGCATTTGGTCCTGAACCGGCAATAATTGTAACTGTGCATCTTTCATCGTGAACCAGTCGGTTTCATATGAGAAACGAGGCTCGCCGCGGAGGAGACGAAGGACGACGCCGAGGGCTTCGTCCTGACGGTCGCGGAGAAGCATGGGGTCGATATCAAATGTATGGGCGTCAGATGGCAGAGCACCAGGGCCTGTTCCGAAAATCACCCTTCCAGCTGTCATATGGTCTAGCTGAACGATTCTTTGCGCCACGTTAAATGGGTGATGATAAGGAAGAGAAATAACGCCTGTTCCGAGTTTTATTCTTGAAGTGCGTTCCCCGGCCGCCGCTAAGAACATCTCGGGGCTTGCAATCATTTCCCATCCTGAACTGTGGTGCTCTCCACACCAAAACTCGTCGAAAAGTAGCTTGTCTAGCTGCTCTACTAGATCTAAATCGCGTCGGAATTGGAGCATGGGATTCTCGCCGACGGGGTGGTGAGGGGCTAAAAACGCTCCGAAGCGCATGACGGAAGCCTCCTACTTGAATCGGTGACCGGAGAGGTGAGATGTTGCATGAGTAGAACCTAGTGGGTGGAACCGTCCGTCCGAACTAAAGACGGGGCTGAGTTAATTGGCGTTGATGACTACGGTTTAGGTAAGTCCTCGTCGTCATCCCAGGTTTGAGGCGGCCCGAACCGAGTTTCGTTAAGAACGTTTAATACAGTTGAAAGCGCGAACCCAATAAACATTCCAAATCCGGTGAAAATTACTGGGATGCTCTTCATCAGGATGCCAAGCCAAGAAATGGCTACCCCAACACCTATAAACCAAGCAGGTTCTATGGGCCGGCTGAACATATTTGCTCCCTGATCTACTGAATTGCGAGAATAGCAACGGCTTTGCTGTGTCTCCGGAACTGAGTTGGTTAGCGTCCGTGGATGTCTATAACTTGCTTACTTTCTAGCACCATGCGGATACTCTCGGTAGTGCAGTAGCAAGGCTTCCAAGGTAAGGCGGGTACTTCAATGCGAGAGGGAGCATCTCCAATAGGGGTCATGTTTAATACCGACAGGATGTCGGGCGATGGGCTCCGGGAATTTGCAAAACGGATTGAGTTCATAGGTATCGAAACTCTCTGGGTTCCTGAGCTGTTCGGCAGAGAGCCATTTGCCACAGCAGGTCACGTCTTGTCGAGTACAACAAGCCTTCGTGTTGGAAGTGGTATCGCGAATATTTACGCCCGAGACGCGATTGCTGCTGCAGCGGGAGCTCGCACGTTGTCGGAGTTTTCGTCAGGACGATTCGTCTTAGGCCTAGGGGTCTCGAATCCTGGGTTAGCGCAAGCACGTGGGCATGGTTGGGAACCCCCGGTTGAAAAGTTGCGCGACTATGTCGAGG
>JUEP01000004.1:0-32367 GCA_000817105.1 marine actinobacterium MedAcidi-G3
GGAGTAAGGACTCCGGCGCCGACCCTTGGTCAGCACACCGACGAGGTCCTTTCTTCTCTATTGGGTCTTGATAAAGACGATATTGAGGCTCTTCGGGAAGGCGGAATTCTAGGCTAGCTGTCCGCTGGGTTAGGTACGCGACCGACGTAAGCGGAAGAAAATCCCGGTTGGTTTGACCACTCAGCACTTAACAAACGTTCCCGACATTCACGCCAAATCTCGTATTGCCTGTCTTCTGTCTCGTACTCAAACGGATCTTGTAGGCGCTTCTCCAGCATCCCTCCGGGTTCGAGTGGGTTTTCTGCCAACCACCTTGCGGCGAGTCGCCAAGCTTCGGTGGGAGTTACTAAATCTTTGTACCCAAGATCGCGAACCATCGGACCAATATCGAGGACCCTATGTGAACTTGACCAACTTGTTAACAAAGGACGAGTCGAGGTAGCCACCTCATGTGGAAGGGAAACGATCTCCCAATTGTGGCCAAGTTCTTCAGCGATGATTTCTGCTATTTGCCGGATGCTTAACGAGTAGGAGTCGGCGACGTTGTAGATATTTCCGATAGCGGCATGCGGTCGCTGTGTTGCTAAAAGCGTCGCGTGTGCTGCGTTTTCTACCCACCCTTGGCTCTTAACTGTCAAACCACCATCTGGGACAATTAAGAAAGGGCGCTTATCAAGTACGCGCCTCACGATCGGCCATTCCCTAGGCAATAGCTGTCTTGGGCCATATAGCTGGGGATAGCGGAGGTGTATAGCTTCGGGATGGCTCGAAAAAACGACCTCCTCTGTTTGTCGAATGCGACGTAACTTCCTGAAGTGTTCCTCATCGCCGACCAAACTTGAAGCAGACGGCAGGGGCACCGGCATCCCCTCAGGAAACAACTCGTCTGGGTTAGCGAAACCCAAATAAACGCCAACGCCGCCGATCGAGACAAAGTGCCCGACTTTTCCTTCGAGTAGTAAGGCAAGGTCGCGTAGCCTCCCGTACATCACCACCGCTAGATCAAAAGTCCGGTCACCCAAGTCTTCTGCAGTTTTTTTGATATCGAACGGGTCGCTATGAATGTGTTCCACGTCTGGCCCAATGAGCTCAGTTTCATGTTTACCGGTGTGAAGAATGGTGACCTGAAAGCCCCGATCTATAAGCCCATTTACGACATAAGGCCCTGTTGGGCCAGTGCCGCCAACTATTAGCGCAGTCGTCATTTCAACATTCTCGCCTCTCAGTTCTTGTCATGGAGGAAAAAGTGGTTTGATCTACGGTAGATTTCCTTAAAAGTTCCATCGACATGGGGGTACGCATAGTGGCGACCAAAGCAGGTGACCGTCTCGACTTCGACGGTGGTGTTCAAGTCATCGTAACCAAAGGCGGCGAAGGCGATATAACCCACAACGACGGCGGCGAAGGCCTAAAAGTCGGGAAGCGCTACCAAGACGAAGATACGGGAATCGAAGTTCTGGTTACCAAGCCAGGCGCGGTGACGTTGCAGTGCAATGGCAAAGACATGCAGCTGCAAGAGCCTAAGAAAACTAAATCTGCCGACTGATCAGTCGGTATACGACGAAACCGCAAGAATCACTTTGCAGTCCGATTCGGTCACCGTTACGACATCAGCCGATGGTCATGTAGCTACGGTGACCATCCCTGGTGGTGTGCTTGAGGCGCGCACGGCAGCGGAAATAAACGAAGCCTGTCGACGTATCCAAGAGGAACGTGAGATTCGGGTAGTGGTGCTCAAATCACTTGGCCCCGACTTCTGTACGGGCCTCGCCGAGAATTTTGACCCGAAGTTGGTTTACCCTGACCCAGCAACTGCTGTTTCAGCATTAACAACACCCGTAGTTTCTTTGCTGTCAGGTTTATGTAGTTCTGGCGGTTTAGAGATAGCGCTCGCTTGCGACATACGTATTGGTACTCCAGACAGCTGCTTTTCGCTTACAGAGCCAACGAACGGGTTGCTTCCAATGTGGGGCGGAACACAACGTTTACCAAGAGCTATTTCCCAAGGTCGCGCTGCGTCAATGCTCTTACTAGGAACCGAAATTGATGCAACAACTGCTCAGCTCTGGGGGCTTCTCCATTCGATAGAGCAAGACGATGGTTTTGAATTGGCAAAGACCGTCGAATCGCTGATGGCCTGCGGACCCTTGGCGCTTCAGATGGCCAAAGAAGCCGTACACAGAGGCAGCGAGCTTCCATTACGAGATGGACTCAGACTTGAAGGTGACCTAAACCACCAACTAGCCGCCACGGACGACCGTGCTGAGGGTTTGGCGGCTTTTTTCTCAAAGCGGCCACCCGACTTTTCGGGAAGATGAATGATTACTGGTTACCCGGGGATCTCCACGGGAGAGGGATGGAACTTGCTGCTTTGATCGCTAGCCGAGCGGGCACCGACATCGTAGGTCCAGCCGATTACTGGATTGATATGCCAGAGCACGTGGTCGGTGAACCGACTCGCCCCCAATCAGCGACAGCATGGGGGGATGGCTTCCTGTGTATTGATTTAGGGCCAGATGACAAGGAAACGTGGAAAAGGTTTGAGGTGCTTGCTGAAACGGATCTCGATCCTGAATCAGTCGCACGAAGAGCTCAGATTTGGAGACTCCCAGTTACGCCGTACCGTGAATCCGCTTTGGAGCAGTTCCCTAATAATCTGGGTTCTTGTAGCCGGACGATTGACCCTAGGTCGTTAACGGTTATTGATATAACTTCGATGTGGGCAGGCCCGCTCTGCACAGAACTACTTGCGCGTTCAGGTGCTCGCGTGATCAAAATTGAACCTTCTAGTCGACCTGATGGACTCCGTTTTGGAGATGGAGATAACGGGTTAGGTCAAGCTCCGATGTTTAGGGAACTCAATCGGTCAAAAGAAATTGCGGATATCGACCTGCGTTATTGCTCAGAGGGTGGTGAATTCCACCGGTTAATTCGATCTGCCGACTTGGTCGTCACCTCGTTATCTCCGAGAGCCAACATGAACCTCGGGATCACCCCGGATCAACTTTGTTCTATTAATCCGGATATCGCATTTCTGGCGATCACAGCATTTGATTCGATTAGCGAAGAAAGTGATTGGGTCGCATATGGGACAGGTGTGCATGCGACCTCAGGTCTCGGGTGGCAGGCGGGGCGACCAATGACTCCTGCGTTCTCTTACCCGGATCCGCTAGCTGGCTTAGAAGCATGCGCTCTGGCCTTTGGTCAAATGATGAGAGACGTTCCTCAAGTCTGTCGAGTTTCGCTAGATAAGTCTGTGGCGGCTCTGGAGGACACGTTGTGAGCGACAAAGTCACTCTTTCGTTCTCAGACAGCGGGGTAGCCACTGCAACTATTTCTAACCCGCCGCTCAATATCTATGACCTGGAAATGCGGGACGGATTAATTGAGGCTTTTAGCGCAGTGAGAGACAACCCAGATGTTCGAGCTTTCTTGCTTCGATCAGGAGGCGATCACTTTAGCGCTGGAGCAGATCTCAGTGAATTTGGATCAGCTTCCTCAATCTCGGAGGCCCGGAGGATTAGGTGGGAACGCGACCCGTGGCTACCGCTGTTAAGTCTTCCCGTGCCAACGATGGCTTCACTCAGAGGCTATGCCATGGGTTCAGGCCTAGAGATGGCCTTGTTATGTGACCTGCGAATAGCGGCAACTGACACAGTGATGGGTTTGCCTGAAACCAAACTTGGCATGCTGCCAGCAGCTGGCGGAACGCAGAGTCTTAGCCAAGTAATAGGGCATGATAAGGCCCTGCCTCTGATCCTCACCGGCAGCGAGATACACGCAGCTGACGCTCTTAATTTGGGATTGATCACCAACTTGGTCGAACCCGCAGAGCTAGAAAATGTCGCCGGGGCCACAGCAGATCAACTTGCGCGTATTGATCCATTGGTCGCATCAAGACTTCGCCGGTGCATGGCTGCGTCAAGAGACCTGCCCTTAGAGATTGGGCTCGAATTGGAGCGGAGGTTAGCCAGGTCCTCTTGATTATGTTTCGACTTGGATTGCCTCGCGAGCTTCACCGTTGTTAGCTCAATGAGTACTACTTTGTTTGTTGCGGGGCACTTCCAGTTACAAAAACAACCCCTTCATCTTGGAGTTGTTCAAATTCATCAATCGAAACACCGATTTCCATCAGAACTTCAAGCGAATCGCCGCCTGTCATACTCAAGCTCGTTGTCGTCTCCGTTTTGGCGTCGCTAAACATCCACATCGGCGCTGGTTGGCGCACTGGACCTACTCCGGGCGCCTCTTGCTCGGTGATCAGACCTAAGTGTTGGATCGTTGGGTCATCTTGAATTTCCCGCCTGGTCACCACTTTGCCTGCCGCAAAATCGTAGGTCTCGAAACGGGATAACACTTCCGCTGTTGAGTATTTAGCCACCTCAGTTGCAACCTCGTCTATCAAATCGGGCAGGTTGAGAACCCGATTCAACTGTTCAGTGAAGCGTTCGTCTGTGATCCAATCGGTCCGCTCGAGGGCCAGGCACAGGCCGTCCCAGGGCGGAAGAAGAATTCCGGTGGCGATCTCTCCATCTGAGGTTTCAAGGACGACTAAGAAAGAGCCTGGCGCGGATTCGAGCCAGGGTGGTAGTTGATCGAGGGAGATCGTTGGTTCCAGTTCTGCGTGTGCCGGGGCCAGACCATCTGGCCAAAGAAATGCAAGGCCGGCTGCGACCATTGGAATATCTATTCGTTGCCCAGTCCCAGTTTTCTCCCTCATGTAGAGAGCCGCCAGAACGCCTTGTACCAGAGCGTTCGCTGAGGTTTTATCGACAACCACTTGGCGAACTAAGTCGCCGCGCCCGTCTTTGTCTCGCTGGTAGTCCACCATCCCAAGTTTTGCCTGCACCACGTAGTCGTAGGCCGGAAGGTGTGCTTCAGGCCCTTCGGGTCCATGGCCTGTTATCGCACCGTAAATAATTCTGGGATTTGCGAGGGAAAGAGATTCATAGTCCAGTCCTAAACCCTCCGCTTTACCCGGGCGCATGTTGTGAATAAAGACATCTGCGTTGGCGACGAGTTCGAAAAGTAATTCCTTGCCGCGCGAGGTCTTAGCGTCGATAGAACAGAATCGCTTTCCTCTGTTGAGCGAATAGAAAGTGCTATTCACCCCATCCGCAGTTCCTCCTAAACCCTGAGAACGAACGGGATCGGGGCCATTAGGGCTTTCGACCTTGGTGACCTGAGCCCCCAGCTCGGCTAGCATCATTCCCGCCATCGGCCCTGAATAGATTGAAGTAATCTCAACCACTTTGACGCCTGCAAGTGGACTATCAAGTTGCTCAGTCATGGTGTTGAAACTAGTTCGAAGCCAAGAGTTCTCCGAATTATCCATCAGATTGATTGATGGAATCGTGAGAGGAACTGACCTTCTTAGCTAAATGAAAATGGAAATATGGCGGAAATGGAAAGATAGTGCCCGTTTGGCGATTAATGTCCCATGCGTTATGAATACCGCCATTCTCAGACAACAGGCACGTACGGCCGTCATCGAAGGGCGCAACGCAGGTTTAGGAATGGATGAGCCTGTGACGATGAAAGATGGCTCGGTAGGTGTGACCATGCGGTTCAAAGGTCGAACCCGAAGTCTGCGCTTTACGGAAGAAATGTCTAATTCTGGAGCAATAGATATATGGGTTATCAATCCCTTTCAGGGAGCGATCTCATGGAGACTTGGAATGATGCGAGCTGCTTCAGAACTTGGCTCTCATATCGACAACCTAAAACAAGTCACTCATCGATAACTCTCGGTTAGACAGTTCGCCTAGTACCGCTAATCGAAACAAGCCCAGATGTCATGAGATATCTATGCGGTACAGCTCCGCAGCATTGTCTTGAAGTATCGCCTTAACATCAGAGTCGTTTAGCCCTCTGAAAGCCTCAAGAAGGTGAGCGTCGTCTCTTGGATACAAACAAGTTGGATGGGGAAAATCTGTCTCAAAAAGTAGACACTTACTCCCGAGAAATTCGACTGTCGGTTTGATAGTGGACCTTTCAAACCAAAAGCAACCATAAAACTGACGCCGAAAATAATCTGAAGGCAGAAGTGACAAATGAGATAGTTCGTTCGGAGCTGTTTCTGCCATCTGATGGTCCAAGATTTCGAGAAAAAATGGCAGCCAACCAACGCCACTTTCCACAGAGACAAACTTCAGTTCAGGGAAACGCTCCGGGATCCCTGAGTAAATTAGATTGCCAATCGTCCGAGCATTCCCCATAAATAAATTTGCAGAACCAACAGCTAATTTCCGCTCTTCACCAAAAGATGGCCACGGAGCTCTACCAAAAAAATCCATGTTGCCGCTAGAGGAACCGATGTGGAAGTTCACGGGCATCTTAAGATCAGAACAGATTTGCCAAACTGGATTCCAATGATCTGTCGCCATGTCGGGCAAGCCGGCCTCTTCAGGGTTGGCGCAGGTCACTACACCCCGAAGCCCATTTTTGTGAGCGCGCTCTATTTCGCGTACTGCTGCATTGAGGTTCCACCAAGGCAAAAGTGCCATTCCGAAAACTCGCTGACCAGTATCTGCTTGAAATTCTGCGAGAGCATCGTTGTAAATCTGAACACTGAGCAAGCGCAAAGCCTCATCAGGTGATTTTAAAAAATTTTGATTACCGAAGCCCGCAACGTTGGGGTACATAATCTGCGCGTGGATACCTAGAGCATCGAGCATCTCAACCCGAGCTTCAGGGTCGAAGCTGGCTCGGTGCACCATCTCGTTATCCATATCGAAGAAAGCGGTCCCAGTGATCTTTTCACCCTCGGGGTTAATTACTGAAGAAGCGATTGGAAGACCAATTGGAATGTCGCCATCAAACCACCAGCGGCGCCTGCCTTCGCGCTCTTCCATTTGGGGAACACGATCTCGCCATTTGGCCGGCGCTCGGCTTGTCCATAGATCGTAAGGCTCCGACCAATGACTATCCGTGTCAATTACCTTTAAGTCTTTGAAGATCTCTGGATTCACTGGGGTCGCTCACCGAATTCAGGTCGCTCAGTGCGAGTCTTTTTCAACTCCCAGAACCCCTCGATGTCGCCGAGCATCATCATCGCGTCCCAGAGCTTAAGCGCATCTTCCTTTTGTGGAACTCTTGTTATGACCGGCCCGAAAAGAGCAACCCGACCGGCCGTAGAACGATTCCAGGCGATTATTGGCGTTCCGACGTCATCACCGACGAGGGATAAACCGTCGTCCATTTTCACTCTAATAACGGAGTCCCAAGTCTCGTCCTCTGCGGCCGCTGAATACTGGCGAGCAACCCCAGCAGTTTCTAAAGCATCTCCTAAATCGAAAGTGCGGTCGCCATCGTGATGTATTCGAGAGCCGAATTCCCAATACAAATCAAAAACCTTCGCTTCTCCTTCGGCGGCCCTCACTGCTTCCATAACTCGCAACATTTTGTGTGTAAGGAGAGTGGATTCGTAGTACGGGGTTCCTTCGTCTGGTTCATTCTTGAACAAAAGACTTATTGGCTGCCAAGTAATTGAAAGGTCGCGGTGTGCTGCGACTTCGTCAACGACCCAACGGGCCGTTACCCAACACCAAGGTCATATAGGGTCAACCCAAAATTCGATGTTCTTTGCCATAAAGGTAAGAATAACTGGCTTGAGCGCGTAAGTTCAGAAGCTCGACTTTAAGGAAACTTTGTTCTGGTGTGGCGCGCGGGTGCTTTCATCCGCGATCATTCCAGAAGACAACAGGGGGATACCGTGAACCTGGGCATGTTGCTTTTTATGCCAGCCTCAATAGCTGGCGACCAAATAATTTTAATTGATACGTCAACTGAGAACGAAGGAGGAGCAGCGCGTGAAGTCACGTATGGCGAACTCCTAGAGAATGTTGGTAAGACAGCAGGACTGTTAACGACGTTGGGGGTGGAACCCGGCGACCGCGTGGGAGTATTCGCCACCAATAGCGTTGAGTGTGTTGAAGCAATTTTTGGTGCCGCATTTGTCGGAGCCACTGTCGTACCTATGAACTTTCGTGCAGGGGCTGAAGAAGCCGCTCACCTTATGTCTGACAGCGGAGTGAAAGTGCTCTTCAGCGAGACGCGCTATCAAGATCTGGTGGATGCGAATCGGCCTGAGAGTGTCGAACATGTCTTTATGCTTAACGAAGAAGACTCCTACGCTGCAGCTCGAGATGAAGCATTTGAGTTACCGGTGCCGGAAGATGTTGATCCGGATGGACTGTGTGCCCTTCTGTACACAAGTGGAACAACGTCTTTACCCAAAGGCGTCAAGTTAACTAACGGTGCCCTCACTGGTTACGTTATGGGAACTAATGATGCCGCGACAGGTGAAGATATGGGCAGAATGGCACTTGCGGCGCCGCTGTACCACATCGCTGGTGTCACATCGATGTTGAACGCTCTTTACAGCGGACGCGTAGTCGTTTTGCTACCCCAGTTTGAAGCTTCATCCTGGATTGACACTGTTCAAAAACACTCGGTGACTCATGCATTCCTTGTGCCAACGATGCTTGGCCGGGTAATGGAGGCCGGTAACTTCTCTCCGGATGCGTTTACTGGAATGGAAGCGATAACTTATGGTGCTGCGCCAATGCCCCCTTCGGTCATTCGAAGGGCTATAGGGGAATTCCCGCCCAACGTTTCCTTCGCCGGTGCATATGGGCAAACTGAAACCACTTCGACGGTCGCAGTCCTAGATCCAGACGATCACCGGGTAGAAGGAACAGAAGAAGAACAGGCCTTAAAACTAAAGCGCCTTTCCTCGGTCGGGCAGGTTCTCGATGATGTCGAAGTCAGAGTTGTTGACGAAGCAGGCAACCCAGTTGAGGCCGGAATCTTGGGAGAAGTTCAACTACGAACCTTCCGGGCGATGGACGGGTATTGGGGCAATGAGGAGAAGACTCGCGTCACAGTCGATGATGAAGGATGGGTTCATACCGGGGATCTCGGTTATCTCGATGAAGAGGACTACTTGTTCCTCGGTGGCCGAACCGGTGACATGATCATTCGAGGAGGCGAGAATGTCTCTCCCGATGAAGTTGAAGCAGTGCTGTATGAAAATAGTGCCGTTCTGGAATGTGCAGTAGTGGGGGTTGCTTCGGAAGAGTGGGGTGAGCGTGTTGTGGCAGCAGCTGTGATCCGTGAAGGAAGCGGTGTAACTCCCGATGACCTTGTCGCTTTCGCAAAAGAGAAACTGGCGCCGTTCAAGAGACCCGAAGCAGTTCATTTAATGGAAGAGTTACCGCGCACTTCTACGGGAAAGCTTCTTAGAAGAGACCTGATTCCGCTCCTTGAAGAACTAGGTATCTGAAACTAATGACCTCGCTCCTCGTAAGAGGAAAGGTCCATACCTTTGATGCAAGTCGACCCGTTGCGACAAATTTGTTACTACGCGATGGAGTGGTTCAAGAAGTTGGCTCTGATGCTGAGCACGCGGACAGAATCATCGAACTTGAGCCAGACGAAATTGTTCAACCTGGGTGGCGAGATGACCACCTGCATCTTCTCGCAACATTGGCCACTCATTCCTCAGTTGACGTGTCAGGTACCGCTTCGCTCGCAGATTTGCTAGATCTGCTTAGGTCTAGTTCAGCTGGAGCAAACGGCTGGATGCGTGCATGGGGATATGAGCCGAGCTTTCTGCAAGAGAAGCGTCACCCGACGAAATTAGAGTTAGACCAGGTGACGCAAGGGGTACCCGCTGTGCTTCATGACCGGACAGGTCACGTTGCTGTCGTTAATAGTGCTGCTGCTGATTTGTTAGAGCTTGACGACTATGCGGATGGAATTTTGGTGGAACGACAAGACTTGTTGAGTCGCGTCCCTAAGCTCGATTTAGCAGATCTTAAAGAAACTGCCAGCGATCTTTTCCGAGACTGGAAACGAATGGGCTTGGTTGCGGTAACTGATGCAACCCACACTAACGATCGATCCTCCTTAGACGTTTTGGCTGAGATAGCTCAGGAATGCAATGGCCCTCGTATCACTGCGATGGTCGGCGCAGATCGTTTGGATGGAATGCATTTCGGTGAAATGTACAAAGGCATTCAGATAGGTCACGCCAAAGTAATGCCAGATCTAGACGGTGAAGAAGATTTCGGCAAACTTGTCAACCAAGCTCATGCCAAGGGCTTTCCTGTCGCTGTGCATGTGATGGATATCGACATGCTCGACGAAACATTGCAGGCTCTGGAAGTCTCGCCACCACCATCGTTGACTTTGGACCGGGTCGAGCATTGTTCACTCGCAATGCCCGAACAGCTTGATCGGCTAGCTCGCCTTGACGCCGCCGTATGCACTCAGCCATCGTTCCTCACCAGACGACTAGAAAAGTATCTTGAAGATCTATCGCCAGTTGAACAATCTTGGTTATGGCCGTTGTCGTCGCTGGTGGAGCGAAGTATCAAAGTGACTCTATCTTCAGACTCACCTGTCGTTCCGATAGACCCCGAGGAATGGATTCGCGTTGCGACAGCGAGGCCTATCCAAAGTCAAGAAGCGATTTCAGATTTCGAAGCGCGAGCCATGACGATCGTGTCACCGTTAGTGCCGGGCATCGTTGCTCGCTCCCTAATCCGAGCAACATCCTCGGGTTACAAAACCCTTGATGATCTCAACTGACTACGATCCCGCACTAGGGAGGAGAGTGACTAAATGCCTGGGCCTATGCAAGGAGTGCGTGTCGTAGAATTAGGACTTTGGGTAGCCGGACCCGCATGTGGCGGAATTCTTGCTGATTGGGGCGCCGATGTCATCAAAATTGAGCCCCACGCTGGCGATCCCTTTAGGGGACTCGAATGGTTGTTTCCCGGAGATAGTAATCCACCCTTCGATTTAGATAACAGAGGTAAACGAAGCGTTGCTATAGATCTACGAACCTCAGCGGGGATAGAAGCAATGCACCTTCTTCTAGAAAAAGCAGACGTCTTTGTTAGCAATTACCGACCAGCTGGTCTTCAGCGTCTGGGCTTGGATCACGAGACTCTCTGCCGCCGCTACCCCAAGCTTGTCTACGCAAGTGTTACAGGCATGTCGCTTCGGGGAGATGAGGCCAACAGACAGGCGTACGACATTGGAGCTTTTTGGTCTCGCTCAGGCATTGCCCATGCGCTGAGCTCGGGTCAAGATACGCCCCCCGTTCAGCGAGGAGGAATGGGGGACCATATGACTGGCTTGGGAGCTGTAGCTGGTATATCCGCAGCCCTGTTCCACCGTGAAAAAACAGGAGAGGGTCAGCTGGTTGAGACTTCTCTGATGCGAATTGGAACATACATGTTGGGATGGGATCACAACGTGACCGCTGCCACAGGCGAAGACGTTGTCGTCAGAGGTCGCGACGAACAACCCAACCCGCTAATCAATTGCTACAAATGTTCCGATGGTCGGTGGCTATGGATGCTGGGCCTCGAAGGAGATCGACACTGGCCACAGGTTGTCGAGGCTCTAGGAGCTCCAGAGTGGTTAGATGAACAACGTTTCGCAGGAATCGAGGCCCGAATGGAAAATTCGGCAGCTCTTACCGCTGAGATGGACGCAATTCTTCTTACGAAACAACGTGATGAATGGGGACAAATCTTCGACGAAATAGGCGTTTGGTGGGCCCCAGTTCAGTCCAGCATTGAATTGTTGACGGATCCGCAAAGCAGAGCCGCTGGTTGCTGGGTTGAGGTTAAGACAGAGAATGAGGAGACCATAGAAATGGTCGCGTCACCGATTGATTTCTCAGTTACAGAATGGGAAATCGCGAATGGAGCCCCCTCGTTGGGTCAAGATACAGAGCTCGTCTTAAACGAATTAGGCGTTAATTGGGAACGAATTATGGAAATGAAGCAGTCGGGGGTTATCCCGTGACGACTACAGCGCTCGGCACTCTTCTAGTGATGGAAATCGGCGATTCGGTAGCAGGTGCATACGCCGGCAAACTATTCGCTGACTATGGCAGCGAAGTTCATGTAATCAGGGACGATGACGCCTCGGTAGCTAACGCATTCTTTGATGCTTCAAAACATGTGGTTGATGTCGACGCAGCCGAGACAGCAGATGTGGTCATCCAGTCTTCTAGTAACGATCCGTTGACGTCACCATTTCAGCCTTGCAACCCTCAACAAGTAGTGCTGAGGATTTCACCCTTCGCTTCCCATGGCCCTTATTCAAGTTGGAGATCAACTGACTTGGTCGATGCAGCAATTGCCGGACATCTGAGGCTGACAGGTAGCCCAGGGAGGGAACCATTGAATGGAGTTCCTGATTTAGTCCACATGGCTGCTGGCGTGACGGGATTTATCGGAGCGCTTGGCGCCCTTATGACCCGGGCTCGAACCGGCCAAGGCCAAGTAGTTGAAACCTCGCACCAAGAAGTTATCGCAGCCTTGCACCAGTTCAGCCTTCTCCGCTATACGCACAATGGTGCAATCTTGAATCGCATGGGAAACCGATATAGCGGGCCGGGTACTCCCATCGGGGCTTATGAATGCGCTGATGGCTGGATTGGATTAGCTGTCAGTCAAAGTGACCAGATGGAGCGTTTACTAGAAGTAACGGGTTTGACTGCTCTTCTGGAACGCGACGACGTTGAAACCATCTATGACGTCATGACAGACCAAAACCTACTTGATGCGGAGTTAGTTCCTTTTCTGAAAACTCAGCAACGAGATGAGTTAGTAGAACTATTCCAAGCTTTGCGGCTGCCCGTTGCACCAATATCATCAGTGGAGGACCTGCTTGACGATCCTCATCTTCGAGACCGAGAGTTCTGGCACCTAGATAGTGGCGGAGTTTGTCTTCCTGGTCCCCCGTTTCGTATGAGTCGCCATGAGTGGCAAATCGGAGCGAAGACGAGAGACGGAAAGTTGACATCCAGCAGCGAGACATTAGATCAGCTCGATGATGGCCCGTTAACAGGCTTTCGAATGTTGGACATGACTCGCGTATGGGCAGGCCCCTTAGCCGCCCGGATTCTGGCTGACCTAGGAGCTGAAGTTCTGATGACTGAAGTTCCATGGACTCGAACACCGGTTGAAGTTCCGCAGAGTTATGTGGACTCGACGCACTTCTTTCCAGATGATGAAGCGGGGGAACGACCTTGGAATAGAACCGGCTTTCACAACAAGTACGCCAACAATAAACTTTCAACAGTTGTCGAGCTTGACAAGAAAGAAGGCCGAGACCTTTTTTTGCGGATGCTTCCGAAGATAGATGTTGTAATCGAAAACTTCGCCCCGAGAGTTATGCCCAACTTCGGTTTGGACGAAACTGTTCTCAAGAAACACAACCCGGACTTAACCTATGTCACGATGCCTGGATACGGCAGATCAGGGCCCAATAAAGACTGGGTTGCGTATGGACCAACAATTGATGGTCATGCCGGTCACACTTGGCTAACCGGCTATCTCGATGAAATTCCCTGGAAATGCGGGATTGCCTGGCCCGACCCAACTGCGGGGCTCCATGCCGCGGCGGCGACCTTAGTAGCCCTGCTCGATCGTCAGTGTTGTGGCTTGACAGGACAAACGATTGAGGTCGCCCAGGCGGAAACAGCGATAAATATGATTGGCCAGCATATTGTCGCCAGCCAGACCGGTGTGACTTCGCGGAGGTGGGGAAACCGGCGACCAGGTCGAGCTCCTCAAGGGGTATACCCCTGCGTCGGTCGTGACCGATGGATTGCTATAGCTGTCATCGATGACGCATCCTGGAATGGTCTGTGCGAGGTAACTGGCATGGCTGACTTAAGACATCTCGAAATTGACGAGAGATGGCGTCGGCATGACGAAATTGATCAGCGACTTTCATCTTTCACCGCAAAATGCGATGACCGCATGCTGATGAAAGATCTGCAAGAAGCCGGCGTTCCTGCGGGTGCGGTACTCGATGCTGCGGATGTAGTCGATGACCCTCAATTAGCGAGTGTTGGGTTCTTTGTTCCGCTAACACACGCTGAGGCAGGTACACACGTTTGGCCGAGATTCGCGGCTCGCCTCTCTTTGACTCCTCCCACGATGCGTCGTCCTGCTGCAACCATGGGCGAACATAATGAGTACGCAGCGCTGGACTTGGCGGAGATCAGCCAATCGGAATACATGACTTTGTTAAATGCTGGCGTGATGCGGACGATGCCACCGGAGTAGATAGTCGATTTAGTGATTTTCTCTGTTGATGTTCTTCCAGATGAACTGACTAATTTCGTCAATGGCTAATTTTGCTTCTTCGAATAGACCTACGCACGCGTGCCAAACATGGAACATTTCGGGCCACACTCTTAATTCAGCTTGGACACCAGCTTGTGTGGCTTTTTGGTAAAACCGTTGGCTATCAGACAAAAGAATTTCTTCATCCCCGACTTGGATAAGGATTGGGGGGAGCCCACTCAAAGTGGCCTCGAGCGGTGAAGCTAGAGGGTCTTTGATCTGAGCTTCCGACACGAATAGTTCGCGAGTTCGAGGCATTGATTTGGCGGAGATTGATGAATCTGTTTCGTCGTTAGTAACCATCGTTTCACCGCTTAGGGACATATCTAACCAAGGTGAGATCAGTACACCGGCGGCGGGCATTGGAAGTTGTTTATTTCTAAGTTCGATCAAACAAGCTGCTGTTAGCCCGCCCCCCGCGGAGTCGCCTGCCAGAGCGATGTTATGGGGTTCGTAGCCTTGGGTCAGAGCCCATTGGTAGCTGGTTACGGCATCTTCAACAGCAGCGGGATGAGGATGCTCGGGTGCAAGTCGATACTCAACCGACAAGACTCGGCATCGAGTCTGAAGAGCAAGGTTCCCGGTCAAATTTCGGTGACTTGCTATGGAACCGCCTATGTAGCCTCCGCCATGAAAATAAATGATCAGACTCTCCGCATCATCGGTCTTTTGTAGTTCGGCTGGGACTCCTCCTGCGTCGACCATGGTCCCAGACACTTCGTTAGGAAGGCCGCGAGCGGTCATTTCCATATTCGCTCGGAACTTTTCAAGATTAATAGGGCGATCGCTTGACACTCGTCGGGAGGCGATGATGTCTCTGATTCGATGATATTCAGGGCTTGCCAAAGTTTGCTCCAGTTTTCAGTTCTCGCGCACGTAAGACCTTACTGCTACTAAATTCGCGCCGTCTGGACTTCGAGGGAGAGTAAATGCTTTTAAATGACAAAGTAGCCATTGTGACCGGAGGTGGATCGGGCATAGGTGAAGCGACTTCTATTCGATTCTCTAGGGAAGGAGCTGCAGTAATTGTTGCTGATATGCGATTCAGGAAAGCTGAGGCCGTCGCAAATCAAATTAATGATGAAGGTGGACACGCCACGGCAATAGAAGTTGACGTTTCTATAGCGGAATCGGTTGAGGCTTTGGTCGACAAAACCCTTTCTCAATACGGTCGATTAGATGTCATGTTTAATAACGCCGGAACCCTGCGTCCGGGCAGTGTTGTTGATTTGGAGGTCGATGATTGGGACCTGGTCATGGGTGTCAACGTCCGTTCGGTTTTCCTGGGAGGAAAATTCGCCATTCCAGCAATGTTGAGTTCGGGAGGCGGTTCGATTATCAACACGGCTTCAATTTCGGGACTTCACGGCGATGGGGGAGCGGTTGCATACGCAGCCAGTAAAGCCGCAGTCATCAACTTGACGAGGGCAATGAGCACAGACCACGCCAGAGATGGCATTCGGGTAAACGCTATATGTCCAGGCACTATTGAAACACCGCCAGTCATGCGAATGATGGAGGATTCGACGGCATTGGAAGTTAATTTGCGGGCTCATGCCATAGGTCGATTGGGTCGACCCGATGAAATAGCGAGTGCTGCTGCGTGGCTTGCCAGTGATGAGTCCTCGTTTGTAAGCGGAGAGGCAATCGTGGTTGACGGAGGGTTGAGGGCTCAGTCGCCTTTAGGCCGGCTAGCTGATCCGCGTCCAGAGCATTTGAGGTGACCAGAATTAAAGAAAGGTCGCTTTAGATGGGGCGCCGCCACTCGGAATAGATAAGAATCCAGAAGTGAACGATACGTCTGATGGCGATTTATCTTCTTCGAGCGGCGATGAAGAACCAAGGAACGCTTTATCTGTTCCGGACTACAGGCGCCTGTGGATTAACAACCTCGTTTATATGTTCGTGAGTAATGCCCAGCGTTTTGCTGTGGGGTGGCTGGTTCTGGACGGGCTTGGAGGCGATGAGACGCGTCAGGGTCTGGCGGTGTTCATGCTCGGTATCCCCGTGGCGTTTATCGTTATGCAGGCAGGAGCGCTCGCAGACCGAATTGATGGACGTGCTTTACTTTTCCGAAGTCAATTAGGTCTGTTAGCGGTGGTGGCGGTCACGCTTGTGTTGTTGGGAATGGGCAGACTTACCTACGGATGGGTGCTCATCCTGTCGGTCTTCTCGGGAATCGCCCAAGCATTTGGCCAACCCGTTCGACAGGCCCTAATCCCGCTTCTAGTGCCTGACCGTTTACTTATGAATGCGGTTGCTTTGAATGCTTTAGCAATGACTACCAGCATGATTCTCTCTGCCCCGCTGATAAAAATTACCGGTGATCTCTTCGGCTTTGAAGGCGTTTACGGTTTACAGGTATTGATGCTCGTAGCTGCTCTTGGAGTCTTACGACGACTACAAACACCGAAGGTAGATAAGTCGAAAAAACGCAGGCTCCTTCAAGAAGCTGGGGCAGCGGTGCGTCATGTCTCGGGTGATATCCGGTTGAGGGTTCTGTTTCTGTTGCTCGCAGTGGCCGCGGTAAGTGTTAACGCTGCAGTAATGGTGACTATGCAGGCCAAAGTCAAAGAAGAGTTACTGCGTGACAGTGGGGATATGGCTTATCTCTTAGGGGTCATGGCCGTGGGCATATCGATTACCTCTGTCATCGTTATGCGCAAAGGCGACATGAAGCGAAAAGGGGGAAAGTTCCAGCGAGCGATGATGTGTGGATCAACTTTGGTCCTGTGTATGGGGCAGACAACATCGTTTGTGCTTCTACTAGTTCTTTTCTTTTTAATGGGTTTGGCCGGGGGATTTTTCATCACCATGAATCAGGGACTTATCCAATCGACTACCCCCAAGGAAATTATGGGACGAGTTATGGGTCTTTATTTGTTGGTCCAGTTTGGTCTTATGCCCCTCGGAGCGCTTGGTCTCGGTTGGGCGGCCTCATTAATTGGTCCTGGGAATGTGGTGTCAATTTGTGGAGGGATTTCACTGTTGATTGTGAGCTGGACCCACTTAGGGTTTCCCGCTATCCGTAACCTGGACTAGTTTCGAGCTTCTGATAGGGGGTGAATGATGTGATCCAACCGATTCTTGCGTCCGTTATACACGCTCGTTGGGCGCCAGATGTAGTGCCGCCTCCCTACGACTCGTTAACCGCTCAAGAACGAGAAGTACATCTTGAGCAGCACGTTCACTCTTTTCTCCATGTAACAAGGTCAGCTGAAGCGAGTCATGGCCACCCAACAGAGCATGTTCGACTTGCTGTCGAGGGTAATTCTGCGCTGAGCAATCTGATAACAGCTGGGGCATACACGTCCTTGACCGAGGAACGACTTTTCCTCCAAAAAATCGAAGCCGAGGGCGTAACTCAAAGATCAATTATTGGGTCAATCGACCTAGCTGAAGTAAGTCTGATGCCGCATGAAGCTGTTCATCAGGGACGCGTGCAGGCCCTTGCTGCCCACTTTCGACAAGCACGTTCGATGTCAAGTCCGGTGGTGGTTACCTCACGGTCAGATGATTTCGATCTCCGAAAGTTAGAAGAGTCGGACCAAACGAAACTGGTAACAAGCTTTGCGGCAACTGATGGAACTGAAATTTCTCTTTGGGAAGTTGGCCGTAGCTTTAAAGCCGATTTAGGTCAGTTGTACATAATTGATGGCCATCATCGTGTGGCTGCGGCTCGCGAAGCTAAGTTTGATCGTCTTTTAGTGGCATACGTCCCTCCTTCTGAACTCTGTATTGGGAGTTTCGATCGGGATATTGATGAGCTTGAGGTTCTTCCGAGAAAGACAATTGATGAGTTGTCGAACTGGTGTGATATCCGCGCGTCATCGGACTCAGAATCGACGAAACCAGTTGATAGAGGAATTCTTAGGCTCCGATTTGGCGAGGACTGGTATTGGGCGGAACGAAAAGAAATCATTGGTTTGGACTCGGAATTCGTTCATAACGCGCTACTGCCAGAGCTGTTTGGCATACATGACGCCGATGATCCCCGACTTTCTTACCGGCCATCGAGTGCGGCACTGTCAAATAGCCCTGCGACAATCCGGCTCGCGCCAGCTGAACTTGAAGATGTGTTCGAAGTCGCAGACAAGGGTCTTGTGATGCCGCCTAAATCGACCTATTTCTTTCCCAAAGCCCGATCTGGGGTTTTGATCATCTCCTGTTAGTCAGAACGGCTAGATCCCAAAAAGATTTTTGACGTTGTCACCGATAAAGGCCCGCCGGTGCTTTTCGGGAAACATGTCGACTAATTGATTTAGATCGTGAACATATTCTGGAGTGTGGTCAGCGTGGGGGAAGTCTGATGCCCACATGAACCGGTCATACCCAAAGCGCTCAGCAAGTGAGGGGATCGTGCGCTCATCGGGATCACAACTTATCCAGATCTGGCGCATAAAATATTCGCTCGGTTTCATCTCGAGTGGAACTCGACCGCCAATAAAAGTATGGCTATAAACGGCATCAATTCGGTCTAACCAATATCCAATCCAGCCGCCTCCCGACTCGAGAACCAAAACCTTTAGTTCGGGAAACTTATCGAAAACGCCGTAATCGAAAAGGGTGGTGAATTGATGTCGGACCCCATCGGACGCAGTGACCGACGCGGTAAGGCGAAGTTGCTTCACATTCTCCCAGGTACCCATACGGCCACCCTTAGTCCATTGAGGTTCAAATGTCGGGTGTATGGCAAAAGGAACCCCGAGTTCTTGTGCCGTTGCGAATACGACGTCATTATCGGGATGCCCAAGAGGCATAGCACTATGGGTGAAAGGCGCTACATAACAACCTTTTGCTCCGTCATCAACTGCCCGGCGAAGTTCCGCAGCTGCAGATTCGGGATCACTCAAAGAGAGATGAGCAGAAGGAATAAGCCGGTTCCCGCTGTCGCGGCAAAAATCCGATACCCACCGGTTGTAAGCGCGCGTGTACGCCTGACTTAGTTCAGGGTCATTCAATTCAGCTTCCCATAACAAGCCCACCGTCGTGTAGATAACAGCGGCGTTAAGATTTTCCGCATCCATCACTTTTAGTCTCTGGGCTGGATCCATTGATCCAAAAGGAGCTTCGTGAAGATATGTCCTCTCAGGGTTTCGTTGTATGTCAGCGAGGTCAGCTGCCCCCATTGCGCCCAAAGTCGCAGGAAAACCTCGCCGACTCATTGTGCTTCGTTCACCGCCAATTTCCAGCTCTTCAAGTCCATCCTCATCTAACCGAATCCTGAGCGCCCGATCCTTGTATTTAGACTCCAGGTACTCGTCCCAAAGATCAGGTGGCTCAAGAATGTGTCCGTCGGCATCTATCGCCCCTTCATGATCGATCCGATGGACCTCATGCATCTCTTGTGTCGGTAGACCTTCACGTTGAATAGTTGTAGCCATGCTGTTCCCCAAATCGAAGTTAGTAAGTCGATGTCTCGGCTTATCGAGCCGAAGCCCCTCCATCTATTGTCAAAGTAGTCCCACTTATGTGGCTAGCTCTAGATGAAGCTAAAAAAGTTATTACATCTGCGCATTGCTCCACTGAACCAGGCGCAGGATCGTCGGGAATTAGTTCCGCCCAGCGCTCTTCATCGTTTAATTGATCAATCGCTTCACGACGCAATATGTCCTCCATCCGATCAGTGACGATGAGGCCTGGGTTTACTGCGACTACGCGAACCCCGTAGTTAAGGCTTCTGCTTCCAAGGGCGGTGGTGAGCCCAACTAGACCACTGTTCCCGACGGCCCCTGCGATATAAGAGGGTTGAGGCCGAACAGCAGCAGCACCGATGACGTTAATAATGACACCATGCCCCCGCTTGGTCATTGTGGGATAGATCTCTCTGCATAAGTTTATGTAACCAAAGACTTTCAGATCCCATGCTGTTCGCCATGTTTTTTCATCGATGGTGGTGATGTCTCCTGCCGGTATGGCGCCAGCATTGTTGATCCAGATGTCTACATCGCCAACTAAATTGACCAAAGCAATCTGGTCGCGAGTTGTAGCCAAATCAACCGAATGTTTGACGACATTGGCCCCTTGAACTGAGTCTCGGATTCGAGATTCGGCCTGATCGAGCGTTGCCGGATCCCGCGCAGCTAATTGCACCTCACATCCCTCTCGAGCGAGAGCGACAGCGCAACCTAGACCGATGCCTTTTGAGCCACCGGTAATAACGACTTGCTTCCCGTCTAGATCCAGATCCATAAATCGACCGTAGTTCGATTCCTGAGCATGGAGGACCATAATTGAGCGACAATGGCAGCCTGAAGCTAGGCGAGGAGAAATGATGAGCGGAAGACTCGAATCGAAAGTAGCGATCATCACAGGTGGAGCTAGCGGAATGGGTTTGGCGACAGTCCGCAGATTTTTACTAGAAGGTGCTTCGGTTATAATCGGAGACCTCAATGCTGAGAACGGTCGTTCTGTCCTTCAAGATTTGAATGCCGAAGGCTACGAAGACAGGGTTCGGTTCACCGTCACCGATGTTTCAATTGAGGATGACGTGGCCGCCATGACAGAACTAGCGGTTGACACCTTCGGACGTCTCGATGTGGTCTTCAATAATGCGGGTATCGGTGGCGCCTTCGGTCCTATAACCGAAATAGAAGTTGACGACTGGGATGCGACTTTCAATATCCTTGTTCGCTCAGTTTTTCTTGGCACTAAACACGCAGCCCGAGTAATGACAAATCAGGGTGAAGGTGGCTCAATAATTAACACCGCCTCCATTGCAGGTATGGGCGGAGGTGCGGGCCCTCAGGCTTACTCCGCAGCAAAAGCCGCTGTGGTGAGTCTCTCAAAGACCACTGCTGTGGAACTTGCTGGGTCGGACATAAGAGTGAACGCTATTTGTCCAGGTGTCATCTTCACCCCACTTATGCATAGCGGTAACGAGGAGCAAGCGGAAGAAATTATTTCTGAGATCCAACCTCTTTCTAAACGCGGAGAGGGTTCCGACATAGCAGGTATGGCTCTCTTTCTCGCGAGTGACGATTCGTTGTTTGTCACCGGCCAAGAACATATTGTTGACGGGGGTTTGCTGGCCAGTGGACCGCGTTTGATTGGAAGAATGCACAACGCACGCAATCTGCATCGAATGGCTGGCATGGCGTACGGAAGTAGCGGCCAGACAGCAACGTATAAGCGTCTATAGATGCTTAGAAGTCATCACTGCAAATCTGGCTAGGGAACGCTGAGCGATTCCCGGTGCTCTGGGTGAGCGATGCTCGTGAGAAGTTCAGCTCTTTCCGAAAGAGTCTTGCCGCGCAGTTCGACGGCCCCAAATTCAGTCACGACAACGTCCGCAAGATAGCTCGAGAGCGTTGTTGGAGCACCTTCACCTAAACGACCAACAATTCTCGAGACAGTGCCTTTAGCTGCTGTGGAAGGCATGGCGATTATTGAACGTCCTCCTGTCGCTATCGAGGCTCCAAACGCGAAATCAGGAGCCCCACCAGGCCCTGATATGAAGCGCCCTGACGCAAACTCACTGTTAGCTGACCCATCCAACGCCATCTCCACAGTCGACTGCAATGCGACGAAATTCTGAACAGAAGCCATTCCTAAGATTCCATGAGTATGAGATCCGCGAGCCATTCTGACCAAAGGGTTTCGGTCAACCCAGTCATAAAGCTCTCGAGTCCCCATAATTTCGGCTGCTACTGAGACTCCTGGGTCGCAACCTTTGTACAGGTTATTTACGGCGCCGCATTCGATGAGGTCGACACAAGCATTGTTGATCATTCCGCCGTGTAGGCCTAAATTCTTGCGTTCTCGCAGTGTTGAGAGAACAGCGTCGGGTACTGCGCCAATGCCAAATTGCAAGGTGGAGCCATCTGGAATAAAAGGAGTTATGTGTTCAGCGATTGCTGAAGAGACTGGGTCGCTAGGAGCTGGTTGAAGCTCAGCTAGGGGCTCATCAACGGTGACTAGAAGATCAAAATCGCTTGCATGGCACTCTCCCTCACCGTGCACAAATGGCATGAAATTATTTACTTGACCGATTACTAAAGGCGCGTCTCGAATGAGAGAGACGTGGCCGCCTACACCGGTTCCTAGGCTGCAGAAACCGGAAGCGTCCGGTGGGCTGACCTGACAAACTACGACATCTGCAGCTAAGGGCCCAGTAGGTGCGCAGATCCCATCGAGGTCTGAATATCGGCCTGGAATAATTCCGAATGCCTCATGGTTCAGCACATCTCGCATGCCTCCGGTTGGTTGCAGCGAAAGCCACCTGAATGGTTCACCTAAGTGATTAATGGGAGCAGGTGTTTCTAAGAGAAAAGCCGAAACGAACTCCAGTTTCGTGAACAATTCCCGATGCTGATCAATCGCAGTTAAAAGGCCATAAGGGCAACCCGATCCTTGTGCCACATATATCCGACTTCCGTCCGAGATGGCACTGATTGCTTCGTCGACTGATACCTCTCTGCCAGAACGATGGGAACTCATTACCTCTCCAATTTTAATCGAGTAGGGAGCGACTAATAACTACATCTTGTATTTCTGTTGCCCCGTCTATGTACTGGGTTAATCGTGACGCAGCTAGATGTCGAGGAAGAGGATGGTCGCGTTTTGCGCCATTGGCTCCCATCACTTGCATGCAAGAGGCAATGCCATATTCGGTAACTCGAGTAGAAAACTTTTTCGCATGCGCAGCTTGCACTGAAGCATCACGGTCATCTTCTAATGATTGGACTGCTTGGTAAGTCAGCAGACGCGACGCTTCGAGATTTGTCGCGACGTCGGCGAGTTTGAAGCGGACACCCTGCAAATCAGCGAGCCGAGCACCGAAAGCTTCTCTGTTGCGAACGTAACTAGAAGCAGTGGAAAGAGCGGTGCGCAGCATTCCACAACACATAGCTGAAACTAAGACCCGAGCTAGGTCGATGCCCTCCATGGCAGCTTTGAAGCTTGCGCCAGGGGGCAGAAACAAGTCTTCTTCTGATATTCGGCAATTTTCGAAGGTGATGCTGTTAGTGCCAAGGCCATGGCCCCCGATTAGCTCATAGGCCGGCGACTTAATAACCCCAGGGGTGTTGGCGTTGACTAGGAAAGTTGCGATTCCTCGGTGACCCGCGCTCTGATCAGTTTGGGCGTAAACGGAAAGAAGGTCGGCATCGGTGCCGTTGGTTACCCATGACTTCTCTCCGTTTAGGATCCATTCTTCTCCGTCTTGGACAGCCGACACGGATATAGCTGCTGCGTCGGAGCCCACTGCGGGCTCGGTGAGCAAGAAGGCACCTAGTGAAGTACCTGTTACAAGCCCAGGCAGCATCTTTGACCTGAGATTACCAGTTGCATTTCTTGCTACTGAGCCCGCCAAGTTGTTGTGACAGACCAACGAAAAGGCGATCGCGAAGTCGGTGGCAGCAATCTCCTCAAGAACTCGGGCTAATCCAATTTTGCTGAGGGCCTCGCCGCCGTCAATCTCAGGTACGAGAAGTCCGGTCAGCTGATGTTGAGCGGCACTTTCGAAACCCTCTTTGGCAAATCGGCGCTCAAGCTCCCATGTTTCGGCCCGTTCGGCAACGAAAGTTGTGGCCCAAAGACTTGCCCGTTCAATGGAAGTCAGATCATTCTGACTTAAAGTTTCTAAATTCAATAAAGGCACAGTTGGAGAGTAGTCGTATCGTAAGTAACAAGAGCTGCGGGGATTTGAGGAGAACTAATGGCCAATTAATCTTCGAGATGTTCAGTGCGAATCATTCGTGTAGGCGTATAGATCATCACAACGTCACCGTGTTGGTTAAATACTTGGTTCTCGGTAGTCACGATGCCGCGATCGCCGCTTGACGTCAGTCGGGCAGCAGTCACCTCAGCTAATACCTGCAAAGTGTCGTCAACAAAGGTTGGGCCTTTTACCTGAACTTCGGCTCCGAGATAAGCAATTCCTGTCCCGGCGATCGCTCCACCAGTGATTATCAGGCCCTCTGCGAGTGACATGACAAGACTTCCTGGAACTAGACGACCCGCGTAGCCAGCTCTCTCTGAAGCTGTAGCGTCGACGAAAAGACCTTCCGCGAAACCAAATTGAGTTGCGTAGATCATCAGATCCGTTTCAGTTATCGTGCGCCTCGACGTACTCCACTGCTTTCCGACTGGCACTTCGCTATAGGTCCAACCGCGATGTGGTCTTGGCGGTAAATCAACAGGCATCACTTCCTCCGATACGTTTTCTGTGACCGTAGTACGGGATTTGAGGCACTGATCCCGTTCTACGCCTACCATCAGATGTGTTGTCCTAACAGGGGAGAAAGAATGGCCGCTGATCGGCGTACCCATCGTTCACATGTCAGCTATATCGATAAGTCCCGAAATTACTATGGAGCACAGGGCTATTCGCAGCCATATCAATGGGCTTACAACCAAGACGCCCCATTCGCGCCTTTGCAAAAGCCTCTGAATGAGTGCCGAATCGGTCTGGTCACCACTTCTTTTTTTGAACGGACAGTGGACAAAAAAACTGTCGCCGGTGCAGGTTCGAAAGAACCCTACGCCGCGCTTTGTGACGATGCTCTTGGTGGCCTTTACAACAAAGATTTGTTCTGGGATAAAGACAATACCCATACGGAAGACCTGGATACCTATCTCCCAATTAACCGCCTCCGAGAATTTGCCGCTGAAGGGCGAATCGGTTCGTTAGCGGAACGTTTCTATGGAGTCCCTACTGATTACAGCCATAGGAGAACTAGCCGCAGGGATTCCCCACAAATACTCGAATTCGTTCAGGAAGATGAGCTTGACGCAGTGATTCTTGTTCCGCTGTGACCGGTTTGTCACCAGACCGTGAGTCTGGTTTCTCGCCATCTCGAAGAAGCCGGTGTGCCGACGGTAGTAATGGGTAGCGCTCGAGACATTGTTGAAGAATGTGGGGTGAGTCGGTTCTTGTATACCGATTTTCCGTTAGGCAATCCCGCGGGAAAACCCGGTGATATCGAAATGCAATCAGCGATAACTGGAATGGCATTAGACCTTTTAGAGCGTGCATGGAAACCTCGAACCACGGTGCAAACCCCGTTCGTCTGGGACCCAGAAACAAACGATTATTGGCGTGAGCACTTCATGAAGGTTGACGAATCTAATCAAGACGCGTTAGCGGCAGCTGGAGAACAACGTCGAATCGCTCAAGCAACTGTGAGATCTGAAGGCCTGGGTAGGGGTTGATGTGACAGAGGCTGACAGGGGCGTTCGTTTAGAAGGAGCTCCAGAGCCACACAAGATGATTCCAGCTTCAGGCGGAGTGCAAGTAGCAGCAGATGTCTACGGACACTCCGGACCGCTCGTCATCTTGCAGCATGGGGGCGGGCAGACTCGCCACGCCTGGAAGGGAGCTGGGCAGAAACTGGCTGAGGCCGGATATCTAGCAGTAAGTCTTGACGCACGAGGACATGGCGATAGTGACTGGGCTCCAGATGGCGACTACTCCACCGACTCTCTGGTTGAGGATCTTGTGGCTATTGTCGAACACCTCGGACAACGACCAATTTTGGTGGGTGCCTCGATGGGTGGTGGCACATCGCTAACCGCTGTTGGAGAAGCACGAGTTGCGGCTGAAGCATTAGTTCTTGTGGACACAGCCCCCCAAATCGAGATTGGTGGGGTCAGAAAGATCAGGAACTTTATGGGTCAAGCCCCCGATGGCTTTACTTCTTTAGAAGAAGTCGCTGAGGCTATAAGCAACTATCAGCCACATAGAAAACGGTCGCGAAATCTAGAGGGACTGGCAAAAAATGTTCGGTTATGGCCGGACGGACGATACCGATGGCATTGGGATCCAGAATTTATGCAGCGCAAAGGATCCATTGCCGACCGGGTTCGTCGCCAAGAAGAAGCGGCCAAAAACATTGGATGTCCATCTCTATTGGTCCGGGGGGGCTTGAGCGACGTGCTCTCAGAAGAAGGAGCCCAGGCATATCTTGAACTCGTTCCTCACTCTGAGTATGCAAACGTTGGTGACGCCGCTCACATGGTTGCTGGGGATAGAAATGATGTCTTTGTTTCATCTGTCCTGTCTTTTTTGTCGAAAGTTGCACCTTCGAACTGATGACGGCACGGCCTGAACGAAAAGAAGAAGAATCAGGAACATACGTGTGTGTCGACTTCGAGATTGGGGTCGAGCCTCTCGGACCAGATCCCCGGACTCTTGTAGAGACCATTTTTTTGGATAACGGGGCGAACCTCATCGAACATGAACTCCCGGTCCTTGCAGCTTTTGATGACCCGGCCAAGGCTGTAGAAGCAGCGATCGTCTGTCAATGGCGCGTGCAACGTGAAATAGATGATCCTTGTAGGAAGCTACGTATTGGAGTTCACTCAGGAAGTTTGTCTGAAGCAATAGCGGTCCTCGAATGTTCCAATGGCAACCAAATCATATTTAGCGGAGCTATTGATGTCGCTACTGGAGGAGCTCTCGATGCTCGACCAATGGGACTAGCGACAATTTGGGCCGACTCCCAACCGACGCAACTGTGGTTGTCAACTGATAGCCGACCTGACATAGATGGGCGCCCGTTACGTATTCCGACCTAATCTTCAAGAACGTCGGAAATAATGTTCGGCATCAAGAAAGCTAGAGGAATCGTAATGTCAACTGAGGCTCGTGTTGTAGTGGTCCCGCAGGAACAAGGTGAGCCACTAGAAGTTATCGATGTGTCACTCCCTGATCCCGGACCTCATCAGGTGGTTGTCCGCCAATTTGCTTCAGGCATATGTCATAGCCAACTGCACACCATTCACAATCCACGACAGGCACCTGCAGTGCTTGGACACGAATCAACGGGTGAAGTTGTGGCAGTGGGGGAGTCAGTCACAGACCTAGATCTCGGCGACACTGTCATGGTGACGTGGGTTCCTAAGAACCAAACGCAAGCTCGCCGACAGGGGGAATTCACGGCTCTCGAGTTGCCGGATGGCCGAGTGGCCACTTCCATCAACGTTTTTACCTGGGCGACTCACACAATCGCCGACGAAATGTATGTGGTGAAAGTTCCGGATGACATCGATCAGGAAGCGGACAGCATTATTGGGTGCGCGGTCATTACCGGTGCCGGAGCTGTACTTCACACTGCTGGAGTCAAACAAGGTGACAGCGTGGCGATTATTGGGGTTGGAGGTGTGGGGCTTTCTGCGGTAGCTGCCGCAGCGCATTTAGGAGCTGACCCAATTATTGCAATCGACCTAGACGCTGAAAAACTCGACTTTGCTAAACAGTTCGGAGCAACCCATGGTCTGAATGCGAGAGAAGTAGATGTGGTCGAGGCAACGCGTGCTCTTACGCCAGTAACTGGACAATTCGACATAGTGCGGCAGCCCATTTCCGGCGTTGACTATGCATTTGATTGCATAGGTCACGCATCAACGATGAAGCAAGTTTCGGAGCTGGTCCGAAGCGGAGAGTTTGGTCAATCAAAAGGTGGAACAGCGGTGTTAGTAGGAGTTCCACAAACACCAATTGAACTTGATAGTCGCCATATGTTTATGGGCGAACGCTCCTACATTTGCAGCCTTGGCGGTTCTTGTGAACCGAGCGAAGATTTGCCCCGGTTTATCGAATGGCATCGCAACGGAACGCTTGACCTTGGCGCACTAGTGACGCAACGATACGCGATTGATGAAATTGGAACTGCGGTCGACGACCTCGAGAATGGCAGAGTTGCAGGCCGATCGATTCTGGTTTTTGATTAGATGATGAGTGATGAGGAAGAAAGCAGTGCTCCGCTGCTAAAGGTATCGAAGGGTCGAGCCCAGATTCTTCTGCGGCGGCCAGAAAAACGTAACCGTTTGGAACCAGCTGATCTCGAAGCACTGATGGGCCATTTCGATACGATCGAAAAAGATCGCTCTGTCCGAATTGTTACCGTCGAGGCAAAAGGTCCATCTTGGTGTTCGGGATACCATTTAGGGGCCCTCTCCCAAGGTGAACATCCGAAGTTTGGTTTTGGCGAAGTGTGTGACGCTTTGATGTCGGTCAGGCCTCCAACCGTCGCGGTCCTCAACGGTAATATCCATGGAGGGGGGACTGATCTGGCGATAGCTTGCGATCTGCGGATCGCAACACACGGAATTGTGTTGGGGATGCCGGCGACCAAAATAGGACTTCAGTATTACGCAAGTGGACTTCAACGTTTCGTTGAGCGAATTGGTGCCGCTGCCACTAAGCGGATTTTCTTAACCGCAGAGGTAATTGATGCTGAGGAGCTTCTTCGAGTTGGGTATTTAACTGAGATTGTCGAACAGAATGTGCTCGACCAGCGTCTAGATGAGCTGTGTGACTCAATCTTTGAGTTATCACCCAATGCCCTTGCATTAACAAAAAAAGCAATCAATATCTTGGCGGGAAGTTCTCCAGATTTACAACAAGTCGAAGACAACCACGTTTCCAGCATTCGATCAGCTGACCATCAGGAAGCCATGCGAGCGATACGAGAAGGTCGCCCACCACAATTTCTTATTGACTAGTCGTCATGGAGTTGTCGAATTCTGCTACATACCTGATGTGGTTGAAGCTTCTCCAGATCTAATAAATGCCGAAAGAGTTACATCTTGGATTAGTCGACAGACCGACGTTGATGGCCCTTTCAGTTACCACTTAATTGCTGGTGGCCGTTCGAATCTGACCTTCACAGTTGAACAGGACGGTCAAACCTTATTCGTCTTGCGTCGACCACCAGTGGGACCTTTGCTTCCATCAGCCCACGACATGGCCCGAGAACATCGGTTGATGGGCGCCCTTCGTGACAGCGATGTCCCCGTTCCAGAAATGATTGGTTTGTGTCAAGACGAAAGGGTTAATGGCCGAGATTTTTATGTCATGCGGTTTGTCGACGGGCTAGTTGTTCGAGATATTGACGTTGCTTTGACCACGAGTGTCTCGGTTCGGCGAACCATTTCCGAGTCGTTGATAAAAACGTTGGTTGCGTTGCATCGCGTCGATATTGATCAGGTTGGTCTAGGCGACCTATCGAAACGTACCGGATATATCGAACGTCAAGTAAAAAGATGGACCACTCAATGGGAAAACTCACGAACGCGTGACCTGCCTATTGTTGATGCCGTTGCCAAAGCGCTCTTAGCGCGAATGCCACAGCCGAACCCTACTGCCATCGCTCACGGTGACTATCGTCTTTCAAACTGCATGGTGGATTCACAAGGGTTCGTGACAGCGGTGCTGGACTGGGAGCTCTGCACGCTCGGAGAACCGATGGCTGATCTTGGTGGATTGCTTGGATACTGGCATGACCCTCAAGAAATTGACCCGAGTGGTGACGCTGAGAGCACTGGGTTGCCAGGATTCCTTACCCAACATGAAATGGCTGTCATGTATTCGGAGGCTATGAACGCTGATATCGGATCAATTATTTATTATCAAGCTTTTGCGCAATGGAGACTTGCTTGCATAGCCGAAGGTGTTTACGCCCGCTATTTGGGGGGTCAACAAGGCTCGCAGGATGAAGAAATTGACTTGGAACGAATGAAGAGCTCGGTATCGGAACGCGCCGAACGTGCCGCTCAGCTACTCAACATAGATTAAAAAGCTGAATCCCCTATACAGAGACCTTCAAAGCTGGGGCTACATACCGTGACGCAAAAGTTTCCCGCTATATGTTTCAGTCTGTTTGTCATCTTCAATGGTTACCTGACCGTTAACGATCACATTGCGGTAACCCGAAGCTTTTTGTATTCGCCGCCATTCTCCTCCCGGAAGATCATGCACCACCTCCATCGGAAGTACTTTCAAATTTTCAGGGTCATACACAACAACATCTGCGGGACAGCCAGATCTAAGAACTCCTCTGTCTTGAAACCCGGCTAGTTGGGCGGGTAAAGCAGACAAACGCCTGTGGGCTTCTTCATATGTAATCCATTGATTCTCTCTAACTTGGTCTGTGAGAGTCTCCGTTGGATAACGACCCGCTGTAAGGAACTTCGTGTGAGCTCCTCCGTCAGAGACACCAAACAACATGTGGGGATAACTAACAATGTCTTTTAGTAGTTCACTGTTGCCCTGTGGTGGAGCCACAAAAAACAGAGTGTCGAGTCCGTCCTCAACAGCAATGTCCAACATTACGTCTACCTCGTGCTTGCCAGTCAATTCGGCAGCTTGGGTCACAGACATTTCTCTGTACTGCTCGGTGCCATCGGAGCGGGGAGAAAGAATGGTCACGGTTCCAAGAGGTGCGGTTGCGGTAGAAGGAAGATTGTCTTTTAACGCTTGTCGACGTGCGGGGTCAGAGAACTTCGCTAAACGTTCTGCCTTATCTCCCATGCAAGCTTCCATCCAAGCTTCTGAGTCGTCGTATAGATTCCAATCCTCGAGGGTGAAAGTGAATCCTGCATCGCTGGTTACTCCTTGCCCGTAAACCGGGATGCCACGCTCCCGACAACGTTCCAACCATTCGATTTGCCTGCGATGCACGTGGGGCTTGTCTTCAAAAGCTTGAACAACATTATGTAAAAGCGGGCGGCCGCTTATCGAAGCTATTTCTTCAAGGTGAGCCAAGTCATGTTTGATGTCATCGGTCGTCAAAGTCATTTGAATGACACCTTGGTTCCGTTCAGCTAAGACCGAAGCAAGCACTCTCGCTGTTTCGTCGTTCATCATGTCAGTTGGCATCGGCGTGCCATCCCAATCGCGTTGAACTGCTGCAGGCCCTGTCGGCGGAAGCCGCTGAGCGGACCAACCACAACCCCCGGCATCCATTGAAAGTCGGAGTAACTTAGCTAATTCTGCATGTTCAGCATCGGTTGGCATTCGACCGGCTTTAGCATCTTCGACTCCCAAAACCTCGAGAAGCATTGGACCTACAGGTACGTAAGGCAAAATATTCATTGCCTTCGGTGTTCTGTCCAAACTGTCTAAATATTCTGGGAACGTGACCCAATCCCAAGGCATCCCTTGGGCCATCGAATCGTAGGGTATTGCCTCAACGCGAACCATTGATTTCATGGCGTACTCGCGCATATCCGGTGCTACTGGTGCGAAGCCGAAGCCACAGTTGCCGATAGCTACTGAAGTAATACCGTGCCACCCTGACAAAGTGCAGTATGGATCCCAGAATACTTGTGCGTCATAGTGGGTGTGAAGGTCTACGAAACCCGGCGCAACGTGGAGATCAGTTCCATCAATTACCCGGTCTGCTTCACGATGGTTTACTCGACCTATCTCCGCAACCCGGCCATTAGAGATAGCTAAATCGCCCCGGATTCTAGGAGCACCACTCCCATCAAAAATAAGACCGTCTTTAATAACAATGTCGAAACTCATTTGAAAACCATCCCCGGCATACTCGTTCTTTAAACAGCGTAGATCCGGGGGGAGGACAGATGCCGGAAAAGTGATTTTCTAAAAGGGGTCCCGCTCAATATCTAGGACAAAACGTCCGATTTGATGAGTGACGCGATCTTGATGAACGTTGATGTGTAAAGGCATAGCCCGGAAATCTCGATACCTGCGTTCGAAGGTGCCCCCTTCACGCAGTCCATTACCGCCCTGAGTTCGTTCCAAGAGCTGCATGGCTTCGGCCAATTGTTCCACGCTCATTGAGATGATCGACATCTGTCGAAGGTAATCAGCCTCAGTTGGAACGGTATTACTTTCAATTCGCTGGTCAATCTCATGACAAGCATTTTCTACAGCAGCACGTGCCGAAGAAAGAAGAGAAGTTGCCCGTCCGATATTGATTTGAGCAGTCGGCTTCTCCACCATTTTGCCACCCATAATGACACGACGTTCACGGGTAGACTCCGCTATCTCTTGGATAGAGCGACGCACCAATCCTGCGGCCATCCAGCCAAGCCAAAGATCTGAGATACCGACCCAATCTTCTCGGTATCGATGATGAATGACTGGCACGCTGCGAAGAGACTCTGCGCGATTTGCCCCATACCAAGGGACGCAGCGGTCAAGAGGCACTCGGACTTCGCTGTAGTGAAGATCGTCAGTTGCAGAAGCTCTGAGCCCAGATCCATCCCAAGTTGGGTCAATTTTGAGACCCTCACTGGAGGTGCTTACTATCGAAAACCGTAAATCCATTGGTCTAACGGGTTCACCGTCGTCGTCTACAACTGCAAACACGACTCCGCAGTGATCTGCGTATCTCCCACCGGTTCCGAACGTCGCTTTACCGTTGAGCACCGCCTCATCACCCTCGATCCTCCCGCGAACTCCGCTGCCAGCGCCGGCGGGAAAGCAAACCCATTCCCCATTTTCAACTAT
>JUEP01000004.1:32399-147291 GCA_000817105.1 marine actinobacterium MedAcidi-G3
TTCCAAAGAACCCAAGCCGTTGAAGGGCACCTGGCTGCTATGGCTTCGAATTCACGTCCCATTTCAAGAATTGATGATTCGACCCCACCTAATTCAGCCGTCGCAGCCATGCGCATGACGTCGCTGCCGCGCAAGCCCTCTGTAACTTCGCTTGCGATAGTTCTAGTTCGGTCTGCGTTGCTCGCTTGGGCCTCAAGGGCGCTCAAAACCGGAGCGACCAAGAGACTTGCTTCATTAGTTGGAAGAAATTGAGCGATGGCGTCCTCGTTCATTCACTGGACATTAGCTCAGGGGGCTACGTTGGTTCCATGAGAGAGGTTCATGCAACTGCATCTGAGAGAACCACTGTTCGTCGCCTGCCCGAGAGGGCTCTTTATGACATCGCTGGTATTCATGCAATTTTAGATGAAGGATTGCTTGCACACGTCGGGATGGTTACCCGACACGGCCCAGTAGTAATTCCGATGCTGTACGCGCGGGACGGAGAAATGCTTTACCTTCATGGATCTGCAGCAAGCCGTTTGCTGCGAGACGGCCGAGGAGTCGAGCTCTGTGTCACCGTCAGCATTGTGGACGGCTTAGTTGTAGCTAGGTCGCTAGCCCATCACTCGATGAATTATCGCTCTGTGGTTGTCATGGGCGAGGCATTTCCGGTTGAAGACGTTAGCGAGAAGAGCCGTGTGCTAGATGTCCTAAGTGAGCATGTGATTCCGGGGAGGGTCGCCGCCACGCGCCCTCATCACGAAAAAGAAGTCAAAGGGACTCTTGTGCTCGCTATGTCGATAGATGAAGCATCGGCGAAAATTCGAACTGGTCCGCCAATCGATGACGAAGAGGATTACCTCCTCGACACGTGGGCCGGTGTGTTGCCACTAATGATTGGGGTAGGAGAGCCCATTCCGGATCCGCGTCTTTCGCCGGATATCGAGATTCCAGAACACATAGCCGGATGGCTGCGTTAGAAGTTGTTAAGGAAGATGGGGAAGAACTTCCTCACCGAAGCGTCGAACAGTTTCCTCTAACTCATTGTCTGACACTCCCCCTAAATCAAACATAAATAGCTGTCGGTTGTGTCCAAGTAATTCATGTAGCTCCCCCATGCGGTCGATGCACTCCTGAGCGCTTCCTGCCACCGCGGGTCCCGCTAGGAAGGATTCAAGATCAAAAGGCATTTGAACTTTGCCGCCGGTGTTGTCGCCGATGAGCTGGTCCACAAAGTTCCAATAATGGCCGTAACGAGGCGCAAAGCGGCTTCGCATATCGGCGTGATCTAATCCAACGAACGCATGGCAACACGAGCCAATCACAATATCTTCGACGTTTCGTCCTGCTTGCACCCAAGCTTCTTTGTACTGCTCAACAATGGGAATAAACATTTTCGGGTGTCCGAAAACCGAAGGAAGCATAAGACGACACCCAAGTTTGGCAGCGAGTAAAGCGGACTCTTTTGATCCCGCACCTATCCACATTGGAATATCGCAAGTAGGTCGAGGACGTATTGTTATCCCCTCTAGTGGGTCTCGAAATTTCCCAGACCAAACTACGTTCTCCTCGGTAAGGAGAATCTGCAACAGTCCCAGTTTCTCGTCGAAAATTTCTCGGGCATCTCGGACGTCCAGCCCAAATGCCGGGTAACTGCGGCTAAAAAAGTTGCCTCGGCCAGTGACAATTTCAACGCGGCCTGGAAACAGATTCTCGAGAGTGGAGTAATCCTCTGCGGCGCGGACGGGATCTAGGGTCGGTACTAACGTGACGGCGGTGGACAGAATGAGATCCGGTACTCGTTCCCCAATGGCAGAAAGAACGACTGGAGGAGAACTCAGCATGTAATCGTTGAAGTGGTGTTCACCTATATGAACCGCATCAAATCCGGCTTCGGATGCCCAAACTGAATAACGAATTAGCTGTCTATGGCGGTCTGCTTCGGACAACAATTCACCGGTTTTAGGATGGGCGAGGTTGTCTCCCAGGCTGAAGATTGCTGATTCCACGTTCCGTTCCTAGCGTTGGTCTGTCGTTTTAGCCAAATCAGCCATGAGGCGTATCGCTTCGTCTTGACCAGTGTTGATGTTGAGTCCAGTCAATCCACTGTCGGCCCACTGAAGAAATCGTTGCTTTATTCGCTCTGGAGAGCCGTAAAGACCCGCTTCATCAACGTATTCATCTGGTATTGCTTCTGCCGCTTCTGCTTTTTTGCCCGCAAGATACAACTCTTGTACACGAGTTGCGACGTCGGGGTAACCCCTTTGCACCATATGTTGATTGTGGAAATTAACGTCTTTGTGTCCCATCCCACCGGTGTACAAAGCGATGTTGTCCTTCGCCCTGCGAAATATGGGCTCTAAATCATCGGTTATCTGAACTGGACATTGACCAATTATCTCAAAGTCTTCCCAGCCTTTAGAAATGCCACGTTTTCGCGCTCGCTCAAAGCCTTCTTCGATCCACGGACGAAAATGTTGCATGCGTCCAGGCACAAAGTGCATTGGGAGCCAGCCATCACACAATTCGGCGGTTAATTTTACTGTTGCTTCCGAACCACTTCCCAACCAAATGGGAAGATCCGTATTCGTATGAAGTATGGAAGTGAGAGGCTTTCCTAGGCCAGTGGTTCCTTCGCCAACGAAAGGAAGCTGATATTCGCGCCCGTCGTGCACAACTGGTTCATCTCGGGCAAAGATTTTCCTCATAATTTGTATGTAGTCGCGTAGCCGCCAATAAGGCTTTCCCCAGGGCTGCCCATACCATCCTTCAACTATCTGAGGGCCCGATACCCCGAGACCAACGATCATTCGATTTCCACCAGCGAGAGCATCAATGGTTTGGGCTTGCATGGCGGCCATTGCGGGAGCTCGGCCAGCTAGTTGAATAATGCCAGTCCCAAGTTTGATTCGTTCTGTGTGAGCCGCAATGTAAGCGAGCGGAGTCATCGCATCGGAACCGTAGGCTTCGGCAGTCCAAACTGAGTGGAAACCAAGTTCTTCTGCCAGTTGGATTTGCTTGATTGGAAGCTCGAGTTTCCCACCTGAGTAACCGAGCATTAATGCAAGTTTCATTGTTACGGTCCCGTCTTTTCTGCTGACGATTGTCTATCAAATTGCAACATTAGGACCCTCAGCGAGCCAGCGATCATTTATGACTGTTCAACCCCGTTGCCACTGACCTTCGCAACTAGTTGATGGATCTATCTTTCCCTTCCCAGTAAGGGGCTCGCAGCTCGCGCTTTAAGACCTTACCCGGGCCAGATTTAGGTAATTCCGTAGAGCGAAACTCAACCGAACGAGGAAGTTTGTATCCACCCAACGACTCCCGGCAGAATTCAATTAAGTCTTCTGATGTCAAACTTTCGTCCCGAGGCACGACTACTGCATGAACTTGCTCGCCCCATTGGTCGTTAGGAACACCAAAGACGGTCGCTTCTAAGACTTTGGGGTGTTGGTAAATCACTTCTTCGACCTCGGAGCAATAAACATTCTCTCCGCCTGAAATAATCATGTCTTTGGCACGATCGACTAAATACAAGTAACCCTCGGCGTCTAAGTAACCAATGTCGCCGGTGCGATACCAACCGTTTTGGAGCACAGCAGCTGTTTGCTCGGGTTTGTTCCAATAGCCCTGCATTACGTTAGGGCCTTGAACCATTACCTCTCCTGGTTCACCTGGTTCAGCATCAATCTTCAATGAGACACCGAGAGAAGGATGGCCCACTGATTTTCCGCGGCTTGAACCGATGAGTTCCTCTTCGTGACGGAGCCCCGTTACCAAAGGAGCCGTCTCTGTTGCACCATAAAGGTGGAGGAGCTCCGCGTTAGGAAACTCTTCGTGAGCTCGTCGTAAGACTTGAGTAGCTATCGGGGAAGCCCCGTGGCAGATAAGGGCAAAACTTGAAATGTCTCTGGGGTTAGCTGACTGGGCTTCAACGAGAGCAGCAACCATCGTAGGAACAGCCAGAGTGGCAGAACATCGATGTTGCTCAATAAGGTCTAGACACAAGTTTGGTTCGAAAGCAGGCACGACTACTTGTGGAACGCCTAGTGCCAAGCACTGAAGAACAGAGTTTGACCCAGCTGCGTGAAACATAGGAGCGACCAACAGGTAGGTGTCGGCGTCGCTTAAAGGCATCGTCAGCTGGCTGTGCATAGTGTTAGCGATGAGATTCCTGTGAGTGAGCATCACACCCTTGCTCTGACCAGTTGTCCCACCTGTATAAAAGAGGCCCGCTAGATCATCTTCATTGATGTCGGCGAATTCTGCAGGCGTGGATTCTGCGAGCAGAGTTTCATACTCGGTCAGGCTTATAACCCGGTCTACTGACGCGGATAGTCCTCCCGGGTCTTGATCAGTTATGAGCAGCTTGGCTCCAGCGTCTTCCAAGGCGTATGCCAATTCAGGTTCAGCCCATCGGCTGTTTAGCGGCACAATTGCACGACCTGCCGCGGGTACGCCGCAATATAGCTCTGCGTAAATATCTGAGTTGCTGGCTAATAAACCGACCCGGTCACCCATGTTGATATCTAGATCTTGAAGGAGCGGACCAACCTTTCGGCACCGTGTCACGAACTCACCAAACGTTCTGGTTCGCTCTTCGCAGATAAACGCTGTTTTCTCAGCATGCATTGATTCAGCGCGTTGTAGCGGGTCAGAAATGGTTCGCATAGCAGGTCTCCGAAGTCCTTTTCACATTTCTATTCTCGTCGCTCCAGCTCGCCAGAACAATTCTTATGTTGAGAGCATCTTTGGCTTACTCACTCCCAATCATTGGACACTGAGATCAAGGTGTTTAATGACAGTGACTTGAGTGGCTGGGGGCAACGTCGATAGCTGGGTTTCGATCGAAAAATCCGTCCGGTACGAGCATGAAACCCGCGTACTCGGTTGGCATTACTGGATAATCCTCAACGCGAACATCGTGGGTTAGACCAAACGTGTGCCACACGGTGAGATCAGTATCAGCCAAAGAGCGGTCGTTCGCAGTGAACTTCGGCAGACCCTCCCCAGCGTTCCGCTGAGTGGGATAATCGCCTGCTGCATAACGTTCTGACTGTGTTGTAGGCGTAACCCACAGATTGTGTTTAGCGAACATTGCTCTTTGTGCATGCGGAGAGTTTTCCGCCGCGAACATCGTTGCCGTTGAGGAAGGTAAGAGGCGATAAGCAGTCGGACGTCCCAGCCGGTTCGTCTTTCCCGAGTTCTCAATTCTCCAATATCGGCTGCTTGTGGAATTAGTATTTCGCATCGCTGAATGTTCACTCTCTAAAAGAGTTTCCCGTGCAGCAAAAGCAGTGTTATGTGGGTTAGCTGGCCCTGCTGGAAGCGGTTCTGTATTGACTTCGACGATGTTATTTTTGTTCCCATCAATCGCCATGTCGAGTCGTACACAGAACAGATGCTGGTGAATAGGACCAGCAACGTTCGGCGCTACGAGACGAGCAAACGTTAGATCGTCGCCTTCGGCATGAGCTCGAGTAGTGAGGATGCCAGTTAATTTGATTTCTAATTTGATTGACCCATCCAAGTGGAAGTACCAAAAAAAACCGTACTCATAGTTACCCACTGTCGAAATGCTGCTGACAACTAGGCGTCGGGACCTGCGAACCTCAACTTCCCCAGTGTTCATATCGGTGTGTTTCCAACCGATTCCGAAATCCTCTTCGTGAATGCAAATGGCATTACCGGTAGTCATGACGCTCCCGTCGTCGAGCATTTGAACGGCGTCAAGGTAAAAGATTTCTCCCAAACAATCGCAGCCAAGCGTCAAGGAGTTGGCGGTCATTCCAAGCCCGTACTCGCCCGAATCCAGAGCATGTTTAAAGGTCTGGCTAGGTCGAGTATCACCGTAAGGAACCACCATCTCAGCTAAAGAAGCCCTATCAATGACTGGACGTTCAACTCCATCTTGGGTGTAACTAACACGATGCAGAACTAAGCCCTCGGTATCGTCAACAACCATCCGAAAACGCCACTTCTGCCAAATGATCTCATTGTCATCCACGCTAAAGCTGACCCCTTCAGGCTGCGTTATCTCTACAGGCTTAAGGTCATCCCGTATAGGCCCGTAATCACTTGCTACTGACTCAACGTCGTAGTTGCCCCGTTCAGTCGCCATAGGCCACGTACCAAAATCTTCTATGTGTAATACAGCCAGACTGTCCACATCAACGTGAACCATGAGGCCATCGATAGGGAACGCATACCCGTTATCGTTGGGGTTGGGCCGGTAAAAGGCAATGCAACGCTGGACCCTGCGTCCATCCTCAAATTCGAAGCCATAGTCGCCCGTTGGCCATGGGTCTATCTGAACTTTCGAAGCGTCATCAATACCCCGATCCTTGAGAGCTTTCTGGAAGTTAGGATCATTTCTGCAGGCGTCCATTACCTTGAATAGCTCTACAAACCCGACACGAGGGACTACGTCTGGAACTACCTCCCATCGATCTACCTCACCTCGGGTGACGGAAACTCGGGCTTCGTAGACTTCACCTTCATGTCGGATCACCAGATCTAAGCGTCGATCAACAGGGTCGCCTGGCTGCCAAGAATTAACTTCTTCCTTGGCTGGTTCGTAGATGCAACAGCCGTGGACTGTGGAACTGTCATCTATACGACCAGAATCGCGCAGAACTGAAATGCTCGCATCTAGTTCTTCCGCTGTCATCATCGAGAGTGGGTGCATGAACAAACACTAGGCGAAGTCGCGGAAGCCGCGTAATAACGTGCCGGCTACCGCGAATCGTTCTAAAGTGCCGGAGCACCCCTTGGAGGAAATGGATGCTTGAAGTAGGCATTACTGCACCCGGATTTACCTTGCCCGATCAGCATGGAAGATCGGTATCGCTTGATGACTATAAAGGACAATGGATCTTGCTTTGGTGGTATCCCAAAGCAGCGACCCCCGGTTGAACTCTTGAAGGCCAGGGACTCCGTGATCGAGTCCCCGAATTTGAATCAGCCAATATCGTTATTTTGGGAGCGTCCTTCGACACCGTCGAAGAACAAAAAGCGTTCGCGGAAAAAGAGAACTTTTCTTATCCGTTGCTCGCAGACACAGACCGGAGCACCGGTTTGGCTTACGGGGTTGGTCGAGATGCAGACGACAAATTTCCGGACTGGCCACGCAGGGCTAGCTTCTTGATCGATCCGGATGGAGTCATCGCGAAGGTGTATGACTTTGCCGACAAACCCGATCTATCAGAGCATGCACAAAAAGTGTTGGACGATCTCAACGAACTGAGTTAGCTGACCGCGGTGAACCGTGATGTCCCTGGAAGAACAGATTTGTGAGCGGTTAGCGGGCCTTTATCCCGGCCATGACCCAGAAGTGATATTTGAATCTTGTACTTCTATTGTCGGGCCCTATCAGTCGCCGAGTAAGAAATCTCGATGGTCTGAGAAGGATGCGATATTGATCTGTTATCCAGACCAAGTCGTAGCCGATGGCCAAGCGCCTCTAGCAACTCTTAAGACTGTGCTATCTGAGTTCGGCGAAACGTTCTCGTTGGTTCACATACTCCCATTCTTCCCTTCTAGTTCTGATGGCGGATTCGCAGTAATCAATCACCTCGAAGTCGCGTCGGAAAACGGGACTTGGGAAGATATGGAATCGATAGGTGCCGATAGTGGCGTTATGGCCGACTTGGTGTTGAATCACGTCAGCTCTAGCCATCGTTGGGTTCAAGAATTTCGTCGGAACTCTGAGCCCGGTTCGAAATGCCTCAAAACCGCATCGCCCGATGAGGACTTGTCAAGCGTTGTGCGCCCTCGAACTTCAGAATTACTAGTTGAGTGTTCAACGGATGCAGGCTTGAAATACCTTTGGTGCACTTTTGGGCCCGACCAAATAGATGTGGACTGGGCTGAACCCGAAGTGCTCCTAGAAATGCTTAGAGCTGTTGAACGAATGTTGAACGCAGGAATTCGTTGGATCCGATTAGATGCAGTCGCATATACGCAAAAAGTTGTGGGCACGAAATGCGTTCACCTTGAGGAAACTCACGAACTTGTCCGGTTAATCAGAGATCTGTTGGAATGGCGATGCCCAGAAGCGGTTTTGGTGACTGAAACCAACGTCCCGCACGAAGAAAACCTTTCGTACCTCCGAGATGGGCAACAAGCTCACGCGGCATACAACTTCACGCTGGCCCCGTTACTCACCTTTTCGTTGTTGCTTGGTACCAGCAGACAGTTGGTGAGATGGTTGAGAGATGCAGAACCTCCACCTGCGGGAGCGACGCTCATTAATTTCTTGGGAAGTCATGACGGTATAGGGCTCAGACCTGTCGAAGGCGTCTTAAGTGTCGAAGATGTGCGCGCGCTGATCGACGCCACAGTGCAAGCGGGCGGTACGTGGTCGGGTCACGTAAGTGGAGAAGAAATACACCCATACGAAATGAACGTTGCGCCAGCTTCTCTATTTGGAATGGATCGATTGCTTACTGGCCACACTCTGCTAGCGAGTCTTAGGGGAGTACCGGCCTACTACTTCCCGGCAGTCGAAGGCGAACCTAACGATTTAGAAGCTGCCGAGAACGAGGGCCATAACCGGGCTATTAACAGACCTAAACGCACGACTGAGTCGCGAATTGAAGCGCTTGATGATGCTCGAACCAGCAGTCGTGACGAGTTAATCAGAAGACTGGCTCTGAGACGGACAATCTCTGCTTTCCATCCCGATGCTCAACAGCGAATTTTAGATCTGGAAGATCCTTTATTGGGGATAGTGCGTGGTGAGGAACCAGCTTCGGTGACGGTTATCGCAAATCTTGGATTTGATGCGACCAACTACGTCGTTGAGGAACCCGCTTTCGATTTGCTGTCCGAGCAGCTGGTTCATGGCGAAGTGTCGGTGGCTCCATCAGAGATACTTTGGCTTTCGACCGCTGACATAAGTTCCTGAATACAGTTTGGGAATTCCGTTGATAGCTGCTTCCAAGATGGCAAATTTGGAGGCAGCGGCGTTTGTGTCTCTCGAACGAGCTCCGCAAACAACTTTGCAGCCGAATTCTCAGCATCAGAATTTATTGGAATAGCGTTGCTGATCGCATTTGAACGATGGGAAAGCAGAGCATGATCAAGCCGAGCATCGAAATCTGGTCCCTCTATGTTCTCACGTCCGGAAATTGAAACGAGAGTGCTGATTATGTCCCGAGCCATCCGATGCAAACCCGACTCTGGATCATCGGGAGAAAGTATTTGGTGTTTGTGGTCGTAGCGGTCAGTCAAGTCTGTTTGAGCTACCCGAACTCCTAAAGAATGCACCTTGGCCAATAACGAGATATCTACCCCCCAATGCTCGGGAATCGTAATAGAGCTTGTTAAAGACGCTCGAGCTGCAAACTCTCCCGCTAGTGGGTACCTAAAAGACTGGAGGTATCTAATGCCGGGGTGACTGGGGTGAGACGAGGCCAAGGAATCTAGGAGGGGCCCCACAAGTAGCCGCGTAACTCGACCGTTCAGCCCTTGATGATCGAACCGAGGATAAAATCCCTTCACGAAATCGAACCCCATCTGGTCATCAACAATGGGGTGAGCAAGCCTCGCGACGAAGGATGACTCATAGGTGGAAATATCAGCATCGTGGACGACGATTGTGTGGATGTCCTGGTAGGAAGCAGCCGCTCCAAAGCAGCGCCACAAATTCCGTCCTTTGCCGGTGCCGGCCGAGAGACCTATGTTTTGGTCGAAAGACACCATCTTTTCGCTGTCATTCCAAATCACCGTGGTCTGTTGAGGAAGGGAAGCGAATAAGGCTTGCGCTGCTTTGAAAGAGTCTGCGTTAGCGCCATCAACACCAATAATTACTCTTCCTAACCAGCGAAGGCTCGATACTTGTCTGATAATTTCCGGTAGCGCTGAGCCTTCTAGTTCGCTGATTAGGCAGGGCAGCACCAGAGCTACTCCGCTTCCAACTGAAGGTTGAGAAACGAACGACAAAGCCTGTGTGTTTGCGCCCTCGGTTAGGCGGTGCAGTGTTGTGATGGGTCCCTGTTGATGAAAATCAGCCATTTCGCTCCTAACCTGGGGCCTACGGTAGACGAAGAGTGCACACCTTATGAAGGCACCCGAGGTATCGTTCCACATGGCTTCCTCATCATTTCCCTTCCCGACAGAGAATGAGAAATTTGCTGTAGAGGGTCTGACCTTCGATGACGTGCTCTTAGTTCCAGCTGCTTCCGAAGTGTTGCCGGATTCAGTTGACACGACTTGTCGGTTCACCAACAAGATCAAACTTCCTATTCCTCTAGCGAGCGCGGCAATGGATACGGTCACTGAGGCCAGATTGGCAGTGGCCATGGCCCGTCATGGTGGCATTGGAGTGATCCACAGAAATCTTTCCTTGGAGCAACAGGCTGATGAAGTCGACAAAGTAAAGCGTTCTGAGTCAGGGATGATCACCGAACCAATTACCTTGCCGCCGGACGCAACCCTGGCTGAAGCAGAAGAACTCATGGCGCGGTTCAAAATTAGTGGAGTCCCAATTACTGACGCACAACATCGGCTAGTTGGCATTCTTACAAACCGGGATTTGCGGTTTGAAACTGACTATGGACGGCTCATCTCAGAAGTTATGACATCAGAGGGCTTAGTAACAGCGAAGGTTGGCACATCGCTTGAAGAAGCCCAAGTGGTCTTGGGCAAACATCGGATCGAAAAATTGCCGATAGTCGACGATGGCTTTCAGTTGATGGGTTTGATAACTGTCAAAGACATAGAAAAAAAGATTCAGTACCCGAACGCAGCAAAAGATGAACACGGTCGACTCTTAGTGGCGGCGGCTGTCGGGGTTGGGTCGGGAGTAGATGATCGAGTTGCGGCGCTCGTCGAACGTGATGTGGATGTGTTAGTTGTCGATACAGCACACGGACATAGTCGCGATGTGATCGAAATGGTCGCGAAGATCAAAGCAAATCATTCAGTTGAGGTCGTCGCAGGTAATGTTGCGACAGCCGAAGCTACGCGGGCCTTGATTGATGCTGGCGCTGATGGCGTCAAAGTCGGCATTGGTCCAGGCTCGATATGTACGACTCGGATAGTGGCGGGAGTTGGTGTACCACAAATCACCGCGGTATTTGACTGCGCTGCAGCCGCCGCTAAGTTCGACGTTCCTATTATCGCTGATGGTGGTATGCAGTTTTCCGGTGACCTAGCCAAAGCGATTGCAGCTGGTGCCGACTGTGCCATGGTTGGTGGTCTCCTTGCAGGAGTCGACGAGAGTCCTGGAGAAGTAGTGCTCTACCAAGGGGAGCGATTTAAGGAGTATCGAGGTATGGGTTCCATTGGAGCCATGAAAGGTCGAAGCTTCTCGAAAGACCGGTATTTTCAAGATCAAAGAGATGAAGATTTACTCGTACCTGAGGGCATTGAGGGGCGTGTTGCATATAAGGGTCCAATCGCCAATGTTCTTCACCAGTTGACCGGTGGTTTGAGGCAGGCGATGGGGTATTGCGGCACTGCGACAATCGGCGAGATGCGCTCGAAAACCCAATTTGTCAAGATAACAGCGTCAGCTTTGCGTGAAAGTCACCCTCATGACGTCATGATCACTAAAGAGGCCCCTAACTATCGTCTTTCTTCGTGACCGATGAAGACTGGCCTGGGCCAACCAAATTTCGAGTATTCGGCTGGTCAACAGCTTTGCTAATCGTTGGACTTTGCGTCTATCTGGTGGTGCTCTGAGCGGACGGCTGTCATGACAGCGTTGTGATGTTTGCCAGCTTCATCACTGCTTCGCCAACTTCTCTTGACTTCTCAAGATCTACTGTGCCGCTAATACGCCATTCGTTGAAACCTTCAGGATCGCAAATGATCTGTTCAACTTCGTAGGTGTTGGTATCTCTACTATTAACAGTGAACCAATCTCTCGATCTAGCGTCGGGCCCGGTCAAAACTTCATCAAAGTCATTCCAGTACGGACTAGCAAGGTCTTCAAGCTGTTCAGGATCAGATAGGTCTCCAAGCGCTTCAGCGGCTAGTCCGGTGTAGTCAGCTTGAGCAAATAGCTGAATCCACCTGAAGGCGCCGTTTCTGACCATGACTTCGAAAGCTCGGGTATGACTGGTGATATCGATCGACTGAGGACGAACCTCTTCAGTTAATGATTGAGGGCTTTGTAAGCGTTCCCACTCATCGATAAGGCTGCTATCGACTTGACGTATTAAAGCGCCAAGCCATTCCGTCAACTCAGATAGATCGTCATTCCATGCGCTATCTGGAACCGTTTTATTTAGTCCTTTGTACGTATCAGTTAGATAGCGGAGAAAAACTCCTTCTGAGCCTTTAATTCCGTAGTAGTTGACGTACTCGCGAAAGGTCATAGCGCGTTCATACAAGTCTCTGACAATTGATTTAGGTCGAAGATTTTCCTGACCGATCCATGGGTGATGAAGGGCCCATGCGTCAAAGGTCGTGTACAAAAAGTCTCGTAACGGCTTAGGCCACTCGACCTCATCGAGTCGCTCCATCCGCTCCTCGTACTCGACGCCGTCGCGTTTCAACTCAGCGACCAACTCGTCTCGTGCTTTGTCTGCTTGTCTAGCCAAGATCACATTCGGGTTTTCCAAGACCGATTCAACAAGCGTGAGGACGTCTAGTGGGTAGCTGGAGAGCTCCGGGTCTAACAGCTCTACTGCATCGAGAACAAAGGGAGAGAGTGTCGCTGTGAGATCAAACTCTGCTTGAAGGTCCAGGTTTACTCGCACGAGACGCCCCTCGGAGTCCGGTTTGTCTAACGTTTCAACGACTCCTGCTGCGGTAAGCGACCGATACATTGCGATGGCTTGTCTAATCTGTCGGCGTTGTTCTGGCCTTGGCAGGTGATTTTGGCTGAGTAATTCCTTGATACCGCGACACCCGTCGCCGGGCCTATCCAGAACGTTGAGCAACATTGAATGGGAGACTGTAAAGCTCGGATTTAAAGCTTCAGGATTGCTACTTCGTAATCGAGCAAAAGTTTTTTCATCCCAATGCGTGTAGCCCCTTAGCGGAGGCTTCTTACGCTGAACTTTTTTGTTTTTCTTGGGATCCGAGGCGGCCTTGGCTGAGGCCTTCAAGTTTTCTACGTGATGTTCAGGGGCTTGGCACCAGACAAACCCTTGATCGTCGAAACCTTTGCGACCTGCTCTTCCGGCTATCTGATGAAAATCTCTAACGCCGAGAATCTTTGTTTCGTGTCCGTCGAATTTACATAGTTGGCTAAAGAGAACTGTTCGGATTGGGACGTTGATTCCGACCCCGAGGGTGTCTGTGCCGCATATGAGTTTTAAAAGCCCTTTTTGAGCTAAGCGTTCGACTAACAGTCGATATTTTGGCAGCAGCCCGGCATGATGAACCCCTATTCCCGCTTTAACAAATCGCGCGATGTCCTTGCCAAACGGAGAATCAAAACGAAAGTCCGCAATTTCTTTCTTGATTAATTGTTTCTCCTCGGCTGAAAGGACATTCAAACTTGTCAATGCTTGAGCTCTTTCAGTAGCTGCCCTCTGGGTGAAATGAACTATGTATATAGGGGCTTTATCCAACTGAACGAGGTCGTGGATCGAGTCCAACAATGTGGACTCTCGATATTCCCACTGCAAAGGAACCGGCCGCTCAGTGGCGGTCACCTCCACGGCGACACGGTTACTTCTGCGTTCGAGATCCTCCAAAAAGAAGTCAACTCGGCCCAAGGTTGCGCTCATTAGGAGGAACTGTGTCCCCGTTAACTCAAGAAGAGGAACTTGCCATGCCCATCCGCGGTCTCGGTCGGAATAATAGTGAAACTCATCGATGACGGCAGTGTCTACTGGCGCAGATGAACCATGTCTCAAGGCAAGATTCGCCAGAACTTCCTGAGTGCAACAAATAATCGGAGCGCTTGGATTCACTGAGGCATCTCCAGTGATCATTCCGACGTTATTTGCTCCGAATTCCTCGCAAAGAGAAAAAAACTTTTCAGAAACCAACGCTTTGATTGGAGCCGTGTACCAACAGCGTTTCGAATTAGCTACAGCATCGAAGTGGGCTGCGGTAGCAACCAATGACTTGCCAGAGCCAGTGGGCGTTGTAAGCACGACGTGGTGTCCAGAAAAAATCTCTAGGACTGCTTCCTCTTGGGCTTCATAGAGGTCAATTCCGGCGGCCGTCGACCAATCTAAGAATCCTTCCAGCAAGTTCTCAGAATCGGTTTCGGTTGGAAGAAATTCTAGTAAACGAGGTTTGTTCATATTGGACGCAACTGCCGGAGAGGGTCATTCAACAAAACTCCAGTCGGATCCACATTTTCTCTGACCGTCCACCACCTGTCCCAATGGTCGTAGCTGGCTGCTAAATCATCTCTATTTAGATAGTGAACTTTTCCCCAATGTGGACGTCCGCCGTATGACCTGAAAATCTTTTCGGCGTCCTGGTAGTAGGAGGTCTCATCATTCCGGACGGATTCGTGTATCGAAATTGTCACAGTTGACCGCCCTCCGGTTGGAGATAGCCAGACATCGTCACCTGCAACGGTTCGATATTCGACTGGCCATTCCACCTCCGGATGATGACGGCTCAACAAATTATTGATGTCTTCAATGCAAGCGGGACCATTCTCAGATGGCAGCGAATACTCCATCTCTGTATGAGGGTTTAACCGTTGGTTGGGCAGCACTTCAAAACTCCAAGCCCGACGTTGGCCTTCTTCTCCCAACGGGTACCTAGGAGGTTCTTCAGTTACATCAATTGACTTACAAACGGCTCGTTCTTGGCCGGGCCACCAGAAATATTCAAAATGTCGAGTTGCTTGCGTGAGCTCCTCGATTCTTTCCATAACACTCTCGAGCGGTTCGAGCCACTGGCGCTCTTCAAGTCGGTAGGCATCTCGGACTTGGATCGTGACTTCGATGACAACTCCGAGGGCACCCAATGACAGTCGGGCAGCTTCGAACAGATCTGGCTCTACCTCATGGTTACAAGTCACGAATGAACCGTCGACTAGGACTAGTGACAACTGAGTCACCGCGCTAGACAAACTTCCGAGATTGATTCCCGTGCCATGAGTTCCGGTCGCGATGGCACCTCCGATCGACTGTTGATCAATATCACCTTGGTTAAGTAGACCCATCCCGTGTTCAAGAAGTGGTCGTCCGCAGGCATGAATTTTCGTCCCGGAGCGAAATGTCGCTGTCATTGCTGTTTTGTCAACAGAGACAAGTCCGGTCAGAGGACGAGTGTCGAGAAGTACTCCGTCGGTAGGCAACAGTGGATAGTGAGAATGTGCGGTGCCTACGGTTCGAACGTTCCATCCGCCCTCGCGCGCCGCTAGAAGCTCTCCTTGTATGGCCTCGACGGTGCCCACCTGCGCGATATTTCTCGGTGCGGCAGAAAGTTTTCCGGACCAATTCATCCAAGTAATGTCGCTGCGATGCTCGTCTGCCATGAATAGGAGCTTAGAACTGAAAATGTTGGCCTGAGATGCGCTCACCGTCTTCTATAGCTGACTATTGACCCGACCAAACCTCGGGGTTGAGGATATGCGACGGTTTGCTACCAGCGAACGCAGTTAAGATTTGATCTAGCGCCATAGTGAAAATACGTTTCCTTCCAGCAGTAGTCGCAGACGCAACGTGAGGTGTCACCAGAACGCTTTCGTGTTCCAATAGTGGATGGCCAGCAGGCAGTGGTTCTGGATCCGTTACGTCAATCCCGGCACCACGAATCTTTCCAGCATTCAAGCCTTCGAGAAGAGCGTCGTCATCTACGAGGGCGCCTCGAGCTGTATTTACTATGAAGACTCCTTCAAGCATGTTGCTGATCAAATCAGTATCTACTAAGTGACGCGTTTCTGAATTAAGGGGAGCGTGGATGGAGATAATTTGGGCCTCGGAGACGGCTTCTTGAAGGTCGTCGAAGCGTCTAACTCCAAGTGTTTCGAATAGCTCGGCGGACTCGAATGGGTCATATGCGCTGACTCTGAGCCCTGCAGCGATAGCAACCCTAGCTACCCGAGAACCGATCCTGCCGAGACCGATCAAAGTGAGGTTGGCTCCGTCAAGCTCCAGTGCATTGTGGCGAGCGACGTAGTTGCCTTCTTGTCGTTGAAGTTGACGCTCACTTTCCTTTAGTTGTTTCGTTATTGCGAAGATGAGAGCTAGCGCGTGTTCCGCGGTAGAAATTGTGGGTCCGTCGGGGGTATTGCAAGCAGCTACTCCGGCCGCGGTTGCATCGTCCAGTACGACGTTGTCGAATCCGATTCCCATACGCGCTAAGACGCGCAGGTCAGCTGCTCGTTTGAAGACAGATTCATCGTAAATGATTGACGCGCCGGCTATCAGTCCGTCCGCTTGCTCAATCCCGTCAAGATGATCGTCTGAATCGGACCACATGGCATTTATGTCGGCTGGCACTAGGTCTGCCAACTCTGGCGTGGGACGGCGATCAAACCAAATAGTAAACGAATCAGACATCTTGCAATTTTAAGTCTGTTGACTCCGCTCTACCCGACTTGCTAGCTGCTTTCTCATTACATTAGAAGTATTCCGGGGGGAACTCATGCGCGTTGACGAGGCAATTATCCACGACTTAGACAGGTATCGAACAGAGGGATACCCCTGGGCGGAATGGGATTTGTTTCGCGACGAAGCTCCTATCTATTGGTATGAACGCGAGGGGATCAAGCCTTTTTGGTCGATCACTCGCTACGCAGACGTGCGCCGGGTTTCGGGCGATAATGAGAGCTTTGCTAATGGTGAAGGCAGACTCAGGCTTGATTTAGCCGAACGCGATAACCGCTTTTGGGATGGTTATCGAGAACGAATGAGTGAACGAGGATGGGATCCCGAAGAGCCTCCCGACTTCATTTATACCGACCGTCCTGTCCACTGGGACATGCGACGCCTCGTCGCCCCCGAGTTCACTCCCAAAGCTATGAGGACGCGCGAAGAATCGTTGACCCTCCACGCTCAGAAGTACGCCGATCAGTTCTGGGAGAAGGTAGCGACTAAAGGGACTGCAGACTTAGTCGAAGATTTGGCTGTGAAGCTTCCACTAGCAACTATCTGCGAGATGATGGGCGCTTCACCCGAAGATTGGGAGCAAGTTCACGCTTGGACTGCTGTCATGTTTGATGACCCGTCACTGATGAGGTTTGCTGAGAAAGGTGAATCAAAGAAAGAGATGCGACGCAGGATGTTCGTTGAGTTCGAAGACTGGATCTTTGAGCAGATTGCCGAGCGTCGTAGCACCGATTGCAGCGGCCCAGATTTAATTTCAATCTTGTTGCGTTCCGAAATTGAGGGTGAGCCGCTGACGCCGCAACAGCTACTGGGATACATACGAGTTCTGATAGCAGCGGGTAATGAAACAACTCGAAATGCAGCCACAGGTGGAATGATTGTGCTTCTCGAAAACCCAGGGGAACTGAAGTTTTTGTTGAACCACCTGGACGAGAGCGCTGTGATCGACGCTGGTGTCGAGGAAATCCTTCGCTGGACCTCACCTGTAATTCAGTTTGCCCGTGTTTGCACGCGCGACACGCAAATCAACGACCAAGTAATCAAAGCCGGTGATCATGTTGGTATCTGGCATGCCTCCGCTAATCGAGATAACCGGCAATTTGACGAGCCTTATCGTTTTGATGTCCAGAGGACTCCAAATGATCATCTCGCATTCGGCCATGGAGCCCACTTTTGTCTTGGCACTCATCTGGCTCGGTGGGAACTTCGTTCCTTCTTTCGAGCGGTGATTCCTTTATTGCCCCAAGTGAGTCTTGATGGCCACCTAGAACGCGTCGGCCACCTTCATGTCGGCCCTATACAACGCCAAATGGTGGTCAAGGCGTAGGAAATTCATCCCAAGGTTAAGCAGACCCAGGCTCCCTCTTCGGCATCACAGTTTCTTTTGGTAAGTAAACGTAGGGGATTAAAGGCATTGACCACCGAGTCGATTTGAGACTCTAAAAGACCTGAGACTACGAGCCGGCCTGCCGGACGGAGACTGTCGATCAACAACTCAGCCGATTCAATGAGAGTCGAGGCGAGCATGTTTGCAACTACCACGTTGTACTCATCCGTGAGAGTGGTTAACGGAGCTGTTGACGCTTCAACAAAATCTCTTACGCCATTGGCTTTGGCATTGTCGAGCGTTATTTGAGGCGCGTCCGAGTCGATATCTATTCCGACCACATGAGTTGCTCCCAATCGGGCTGCTGCGACTGCAAGCACTCCACTACCGCAACCAAAGTCCAGAACAGACTCGTTTCCTTCTAGCAGCTGTTCCAGTTGAGCCAAAGCAAGCCTCGTAGAGACGTGGCTACCGGATCCGAAGGAACGCCCAGGGTCGATCCATAGGACCAGTTCACTAGCTTCAGGTTCATAGTGCACCCAAGGGGGCTTAACTACAAGACGATTACCAGCACGGTAGATCGAGGCGAAAGCTCGCCAAATATCCAAATAATCTCCTGAGCCGAATTCTTCGATCACCGTAAATTTTTCGAGTTGTCTAGCTGCTTCGTTAGCCGAGACAGCTGAGGCAAACCCAGCCAACAGAGTGATAGAAGCTCCGGTATCCACTTCTTGGACACCCAACGTCCCAAGTCGCCAAAGTTCGCCCGAAATAACGTCTACTTCATCGGGAGTAACCGTCATTCGCAGACGGGCTTCTTGGCGGCTCAGTTCTCCCACGCCTAAGAACGCTAGCTTCGGTTTAGCTGATCGATCGATTTTTCTATGAGTCAGTTTTGGAGTTTAAATGAAAACAGAAATTGTGTTGACGGGATTGGCGTTTGGTGAAGGGCCACGGTGGAGAGATGGGCACCTGTGGTTCTCGGACTTTTATCGACACGGCATATTCCGAATGGATGAAAGTGGTAACGAGGATTTAGTACTAGAGGTTCCAACCCAACCATCGGGTCTCGGATGGCTTCCTAACGGTGACTTGTTATTTGTCTCAATGCTCGACAGAAGCATCAAACGAATGGACAGCTCTGGTGCGGTCTTTCTCCATGCAGACCTATCAGAAATAGCTGGTGGGCCTTGTAATGACATGGTTGTGTCGACTGAGGGCATCGCATATGTAGGCAACTTCGGGTTCGAAGAAGGAAAAAAGTTTTCTCAGGCCACACTTGCTGTGGTTGGGGCGGATGGCCAAGCCCGCAAGGGTCCCGATGGCCTTGATTTTCCTAACGGCACAGTGATCAACCCCGAAGGCGATCGGCTAATCATCGCTGAATCCTACGGCTCTCGTCTGCTTTCCTTCGACATCGAAGGGGATGGCTCCTTGAGCGGGAGACAACTGTTTGCGGATTTAGGTTCACGGGTACCAGACGGTATTTGTCTCGACGCGGAAGGGGGTATCTGGGTTGGTGACCCAGCCAATCACTCGGTGTTCAGAGTGATTGAAGGAGGAGAAGTCACCCACCACATCGATCTCGATTTGAACTGTTATGCGTGCATGCTTGGGGGTCAGGACCGAAAGACGTTGTACCTGGTAACTGCTCCAAATTCGGGCAGAGGTGGTGCCGCTAAACTTCGTGAAGGACGCATAGAGCGGGTCCGCGTAGACATACCGGGAGCTGGAACTCCGTAGTTTTCTGCCACCAGTTCCCTAGAACCTAAGAGGGTTCTCAGCACTCCATGCCAGATGTTCCTCCGCAAGATTGAATTTCACTTGGCGCCAGGTGAGCTCGATATCGGCATCGTCATCTGATGGATCAACCATTAATTCGAACATCCCATTGTCCGTCTCTTCCCCTGGGCGCGCTAATAGAGACATAAACGCTTGTGCCATCTCGCTTGGCTCCAGCATTCTTGGTTGCCACCGTCCGAAAACCCGGTCGTTGTCTGCGTACTGATCAGTCATTCCTGTGCGGATGAATGGGAACATCAAAGAGAAACTTTGAACTAGATCAGCGCTCCTACCGAGGTTGACTTTCAACACTCTAGGTAGCTGCAAGACCGCCCAATTACTGATTGCGTAGCCTGGTACTGACTGCCCGGGGTCGATTGCTTGGCGCGATGACACGTATACGAACTGGATTGGTTCGTTGGCGTGAACGGCCTCGCCCGCCCAGAGATGTGTTGAGGCCAGAAAGCCATCGACTTTTGTATCGAGAACTAAGCGAGACTCGTCCAGATTGTCAAGAAAGTGCTGCCGGACCCTTGCACGACGAACGGCACTGGGTTCCCCTTCTTCTTCTTTGAGAGCTCGACCAAAGCTATAGCCTGACTCGGTTAACCCCGAATTGCAGATTACGAGGTTGGGTGGGAGGCCGCCCATTTGTTCGATGACGTAGCTTCTGGAAGCCCATAGGTCGCGCAGGTTGGTAACGTCCGCTTGGACCGGGAAGGCATTAACTCCTTCCGCACGCAGTTGGTTGACAAGATCAAACCCATCTTCATAGCTGCGATGAAAGTGCACGCCAACCGAAGCAGCTCCGTTGAGTCCCGCTGATAGGGCGAACGCCTGGCCGATACCTCCGTCTTTGCCTGCGCCGGTGATGAAGACGCGCTTTGCTTCGACCGCCGACCTGTATTGGTCAAAACGGAAAGCATCTGTCGGAGCCGTGTAGGTCATCGCTAACACTCCAAAGTGGGGCAGTGGACTGCTGACGATATCTGCCAAAACTAATAATTCCCTCCAAGTATTTTGTTAGAGGGTCTTCTTTAGCCCGGCTCCTTCCACATGAGGGCATTCCGTCTCATTGTTGCTACCAAGACGTCATTTTGGTTGTGGGATCGATGTTCGAACAAAACAATCCCTTGACTTGGCTTGCTAGAAGATTCGCGGGCGGTGATTACTTCAGACTCCACTCGAAGAGTGTCTCCGTGAAAGACTGGGGCAGGGAAATTCATTTGTTCGAAGCCCAAGTTGGCAACCGTGGTCCCGTGTGTCGTTTCGTGGACAGATATTCCGACGATAAGAGCAGCGGTGAACATCGAGTTCACTAGAGGACGCCCGAACTGAGTCTCCTTTTCTGCGTAGTCAAAATCGAGATGTAGCGCAGCTGGATTCATGGTCATCGTCGTGAACATGATGTTGTCGGTCTCGGTGACTGTTCGACGCAGGCGGTGACGTATTACTAATCCAGGAGTTAGTTCTTCGAACCAAAGTCCTCCGTGGGGTCGTTCATCGGTCAAGACAAATCCTCTCCGTGATCTAGGTTGTTAAATCGTTCATTCCAGGAATCTCACAGGCCTGATCTAATTCAATGCCTGCGTGGACTACCGCGTTTTGATGAGGGCCGGCACACCATGAAGGCATAACCATTGTGTATAGGCCACTCCCACCTGCTTGCAACACCAGTATTCGGTCTGGATCTTTTAACACGTGAATGCGGTCTTCGTCGGCTGCTTCATCGCTGACGGCTTCGTTGTCGTTCTGCATTGTTTGGGAATAAAACGTTGGGCTAATTCGCCGCATCGTTCCAACGGATATGGTTGCGCGACTTGCAAGTTCGGCCTGAACGTCTTGGCGGGAAAGGCCAGCGCGCTTAATGACTTCTGTATGGTCAGGGTTCATTATGACGGTGATAGCGCCATTCCTTAAATGAACATTGTTGCTACCTGGATTGGCCATCACTAACGCGATCACATCCAGTAAGGCTTCTACCGATGCAGGGTCGTCTCTATCCCCTGTAAAAAATGTTGAGTGAGGAGCTTCAGCACCGGTGATTATGACTGCACTTTCGTCCGGTTCATAACCGAAGGTGGTGTGCAATCCCGGAAAGGGGCTGTTCTCTTCATCCTCCGCTATGCAGTAGGTGAATTTGCCTGGATGCCCGTGCAGTGCCATGTCTGAAGAGCCTGGCCGGGCTCCACCGATATTGATCATCGCGAGCCTCAAGGCACGTCCGATGGAAGCATTGGCTCGATGGCCAGGCCCCATAGCGCCGAATCCCGAAGCGATTTCGCCACACGCATTTCTCGCAGGGCCGCAGACAATCATCAAGGGAGCGGTGCAGTGTGTGGTCGCTTGCATTTCGGTGAGATCAAATTCGGGTTGGCAGACTGCTCGAATAGCAGCGACCACAACTGGGATGTGATCGGGTAGACACCCTGCCATCACTGCGGCAGTCGCTACCTTTTCGATAGTCGCAGCACCATAAAGCGGCCCCATGACACCAAGCACTAAGTCGGGTTCATATCCGGTTGAAAGGACCATCCGAGCCACTCGGTCGGCGGTCGGAATGACCACCGGAAGACCATCAGTGCAGCCGAGTTGGTGCAGGCGCTCTAGAGCGTCATGTTCCGAGGCTGCTTCAAGCAAACTCATTTTTGAACCGATTCCGTTCTGCTTAAGAACTGAGAAATTCGACGATGGATGGGGTGATTTCAGATGCGACTTCGGCCATTTTGTCTTCACCGGTCCCGGCAACCGGGTGCGGTAGTTTCACCCTAGGAACCGCCGGCATACCCGAAGAGTTCGCAAAAAAATCACCTTGGGGCCAAAATTCTTCTGTAACTAACGCCACAGATGGAATTCCTAGCCGAGCTACTGAAATGCTGTCACGCACGGTGCCAGAAGTGCAGCTGCCTCAATGGCCGTAGGCAGCAACTACTGCCTGACATTCGGCTTGGATGTCTTCGAGCATCTTGCCACCTACAACTGACGAGGCATCGCCTTTGTCATATCGAACAAATGATGCTGTAGGAACTGCCTGCGCAAGCGTTTTCTCTACATGATCTAAAAATCGAACGCTGTCAGGAAATCCATTGGCTACAAGCCCAATAGTCAGTGGCTTATTTAAATCAACTTTAATTTCGTACGGCTCGGCAACCGCTTTCGGTTGAGCCCGAGGATCGTGAAACTCAGTTGCTGTAATCATGGTCCGCCCCTGTCAATGTGATGCGCTTCAACTATTACACATCTCAGTCGGTTCCATCTTAGCTCTCGTCCTTCAGCTGTCGAAGAAACATTCCGTTATCGAAATAATCTCGCCAGAAGGTAATCAGACCTTCGTTTACCTCAAATACTCCCATTACAGGAATTTCAATGCTGCGACCGCTCGCCGTATTGAAGCGATCAAGGCGCTCGTTCATAACCGTGTTGCCGGAGCAGGTCTGGCGCACCACCTCAAATTCCACTGGCCCTTCACCCTTTAATAGACCACTTAAAAATTGCAGCATGTCTTCTTTGCCGTTCATATCGCCTATGGGAACGTTGTCGTAATAACAATCATCCGAAACGTGTTCCAATGCGGCATCAAGCTCACGTGACTCGATCTTCGAAATGAATAAATTTACTATGTCTTCGGGGTTCTCTACATCGCTCATATTCGATGATTCTTGCAGGATCTCGTAAACCATGCTCATCCATGGGAGGCTGTGGTCATGCGTTTCCAAGACAAGGTTGTAGTTGTAACAGGGGCAGCTGGCGGAATCGGACTAGCTGCCGTGCGCCGATTCGCTTCGGAAGGAGCCCGTATTTTGGCAGTAGACCTAGAGGGGTCGAGTCTGGATGCAGCTGCAGCCGAAGCTCATTCGTTTGGAACTGAAGTGTTTACTCACGCAGCCGATTGCAGTCTCGCTGACGACGTCTCTGGCTATGTTGACCGATGCGTACGCGAGTTCGGCCGCTGTGATGTGCTCTTCAACAATGCAGGAATTGAGGGTCTAATCATGAACCTCACTGAGTATCCCGAGGAAGACTTTGACCGCGTTATCAGCGTAAACCTTCGCGGTGTCTGGCTTGGAATGAAATACGCCGCCCCAGCGATGTTTGCCAGTGGCGGTGGATCCATAGTTAATACCGCCTCAACTGCGGGGCTCATCGGCGCTCGGGGTCTGTCGGCTTATGTCGCAAGCAAGCATGGAGTCGTCGGGCTGACGAAGTCCGCAGCCCTAGAACTGGTTCCCCAAGGTGTCAGAGTTAATGCAGTATGCCCATCACCAATTGAGACAAGAATGATGCGAAGCCTTGAAGAGGGATTTGGAGGCGATCAAGCAGAAATGATCCGCAAAGACCTAGCCTCTAGAAACCCTATGGGCCGATACGGTGAACCGGAAGAGGTAGCAGCCCTGGTCGCCTTTCTCGCCTCTGACGACGCCAGCTATATCAACGGCGGTATATACACCGTCGACGGCGGTTCGACAGGTGGCAGATGAATTCAGCACATCGCGTTCATGACATTGGAGGAGTTGAAGGATGGGGAGCGGTCCCATACGAGCCTGACGAAGAGGTCTTTCATTACGATTGGGAACGCAGAGTTTTTGGTCTCATGTTTCAAGTGCTTTCCGAGACAGCTAAACGGCCGGGAGAGTTCCGACATGCTCTTGAGAGGTTGGCGCCCGAAGACTATTTCTGTTCCGATGGATACTACGGGCGATGGCGGGCCGCAATGGAAGTGCTCTTAGACGAATATGGCCATGTCGCTAAAGACGAGCTAGATGACCTTCTAGGAGTTGAGCGAGGAACGGGTCCGGGGCATCGAGTAGCGGGAGTCGCTGAAGTAGATCCTCAAAACCTGCCACCAGATCGATTGACACCAAAACCAAACCACCGGACCGTAAGACGTGAGCTGGAAGAGGCATCACAATTCGAAGTAGGCGACCGTGTCATTGCCGTTGGCAACAATGGAATGGGGCACACCCGTCTGCCCGAGTACGTGAGAAATATTCTTGGGACAGTGGTGAAGCTCCACCCGGCAGAAGTTTTGCCAGATAGCACAGCCCACAATCTTGGTGAACGGCCTCAACATGTTGTGTGTGTCGCCTACCGGGCTAAGGACTTGTGGGGCCAGGACGCTGAAGAAGATGTAGTCATAAACGTGGACTTGTACGAGAATTACTTGGCGATGGAAACGGAACTCTCATGAATAAGCAAGATGATCATCACCACGGAGTTGACCCGAACTCACCTGAAGTACGAACAGAAGCACTTGAGGACCTTCTTGTAGAGAAAGGTCTGATCGACAGAGGTCGAGTCGACGCATTAATTGAACGGTTTGAACATGATTTGGGGCCCATGATTGGTGCTCGCCTAGTTGCCAAATCTTGGCTTGAGCCACAGTTCCGGAAGAGCCTTCTGGAAAATGCTGATCGAGCCTTAGAAGAAGAGAACATTAAAGGAGCAGAGATAGAACACGTGGAGGTTAAAGCAAATGAACCGGGCGTCCACAACGTCGTTGTTTGCACTCTTTGCTCCTGCTACCCCTGGGCTCTTTTGGGACTGCCACCAAGTTGGTATAAAAGCCCAGAATATAGATCGCGAGTAGTGCGCGAACCGCGCAAGGTTTTGCAAGAAATGGGGCTTTCCCTTGACGCTGAAACAGAAATCCGAGTGTGGGATAGCAGTTCAGAAACAAGGTTCCTCGTCCTACCAGAGCGACCAGAGGGAACTGAACAGCTCGGTCTCGAAGAGTTAGCCCAGCTTGTCACCAGAGACTCGATGATCGGCGTTGCTAAGGCCAAAGTCTCGTGAGTGGTGTCGAAATTTTGGATGGTTCGTTGGCGGCTCCGCCTCGAACCAACGGAGAGTTACTTTTTGAAGCCCCTTGGCAAAGCAGAGCCTTCGGTGTCGCAGCGGATCTTGTTGAATCAGACTGTTTTAGTTGGAGTGAGTTTCGAGGTTCCCTCATTGATGCCATACAGACATGGGAAAATCTGGAAACACAGAATCAGCCGCCTTGGGATTATTACGCTTGCTGGGTTGCAGCATTGGAGCAACTGGTTTTCAGGAAAGTCCTGCTCAAACCGGCCGAGGTAGACCTTCGATCAAGAGAATATGTTGATCGACCGCATGGTCATGACCACTGATAGCAGCCTCGCATTCGCATAACTCAGTATTAAAGATTTCCTGAGTTTTCTTCCCACCACCAAGAGGACTTAAGCATGTAGCAGCGTCGCCGAGGGCCCTTCGCATCGAGATCTAAAGATTCATAAGACACATCACCGGCGTAGAAGGCCACCATCCCAGGGTCTGCACCTTCTACCTCCTTAATGTGTGTGTGAAAGCACTTAGGTTGACGAACAGCAGAACATGCTTCGAGAACAGAACTAAAGCCTCGGAGCCAATCCAAGGTGCAGAAGGTAGGAGTCACCATCTCTATTTCGCCGTCAGAGCGTCTCTGTAATGCTTCTGTAGGGGTCATCCAGTGGTGATCGGTAATTTCACCGTGGTCGATAGAAATGTCGAGCCCTTCTGGTGCCGCAGCCAGGAAGAATTGGGTCGAAAAGCGTTTGGGGCGAACAGCTGGAGGAAGCCAATGCGCGAAATGATGCAGTTCTGTGCCCGACAGATCAATTCCCGCTTCTTCTTGAGCCTCGCGAATGGCTGCGGCGTGGAAACCCCTGCCGTCACCTTCGTCGCATACAGCAACCGCCGTGCTATCAGCACGGTCAGCTGGGTCAACCTTGCCGCCAGGAAAAACCCACATTCCTCCAAAGTAAATTTTGGAGTTGCGGCGAAGCATAAGCACTTCTAAGCCTTCGGTGCTATCACGCGCAACCACCACCGTAGCGGCGTCAATGGGTTCTGCTATCTCGGTCAAGATTGTTCCTTAGTCTTATGAACTAATCGCTCAGAACCGGCGTCTAGGCCAGGTAGCTGTTGGGTTACAGAACCAGCATGGTCTGCAGCGAGCTTCAGAACCACTCCTTCCAACTCAGCCCAAGAAGTAACTCTCGGACCTTCGATATGGCGGTTGTACGGCTGGTCAAATGTGATGACTTGATTCCCAGCTTCGCGAAGGCCTTCCACGTTGTGAGGGCCATCGTCCACATAGGCGTGGGCTGCGACGTCCGGTTTCTCTCCAACAAAACAGACATCTCTGTATGGGATCCGTTTTTGGTCCAACCATTGCGCAGTATCGGCTATTGCGACAGCATGCCCCCAATTTACGTATAGGCGGTGAGTAACTACTCGAATCCAGATGCCTGCATCCGAAAGGCGCCAAAGAGTTTCGGCGCAGCCCGGCACCACTTCCATATCTCTGAACATGCGGTGTTCCATAACAGCAACGCGATGAAGTCGTTCGAAGTCATCTGGGCCAAAACCCCATTCCCTAAAGTCCCAGCTTCGTTCTAGCGGGAGCGACTGTTCATCTACCCCCAGTTCTTGAGCAACAATTTCTCGAAAAATTTCGGTGTGCAATCCGCAGACCCCGTCCAGATCAACGCCAAAGATAAATTCGCTCATGTTCGGCGCTTCCGAAACTTATTTCGTTTTGCTGGAGGCTCCTCGATGATTGGGAGTTTTAACCAGGAGTCCGAGAGCTTCGTTTGACCGTCGATCCGAATTTGTTCAAGCTCAGACTGTGTCCATGGTTCAGAGCGAGGATCGATAGCTCGATAGCGGGCTTCAAGATATTCGAAGTTCTCTTCGGTAATGACATTTTCAATTAGCTGGCAAGGGCTCCAGCTTTCGATATTGCCCAGCCAGATGTAGCTGTCAGCCACGTCTTTAAGGCGTAAAGATGTTTCTTTGCCGTCGACGGAGCCAACGACTTCGTTCAAGCCCACATTTCCCAGAGTTGCAAGGTCCAGCGCAATGCCGAAGGTATCGGGCTTTTCGGGCGCCGCAGCTATTAGTGCCTCAACGCGCTCCGTAGCTTGGCTGTCGGCAACCGATCCGTGAAATAGTACGCGAGCCACTCCTTCCGCCATCCAACGGTGGAGGAGGTTACCGACAGTAACTGTGGGCAAACCGTCTTCCCATTGAATGAGTCCGGTCGTGGTGCGCTCGCCGGACATCAATACAACTGCGCGTCCGCCTGAACGAAGTACTTCATTCGTCAAAGTATTGGCCATATGAAATGCCGCTACATCGCGGTAATTGCCACCCATCCACCAATTTCTAAGCTCTAATTCAGCGGCTGATCTTCCTTCAAGAAGCGATGGGTCCTCTACATAGGTTGGGAGACCTAGACCAACGACCCGAAAGCAGGGGGCTTGCGATTCGAGGCTTCGGTTAAGAGACCATGCGCTCTTTAAAACCTCAGCATATTCGAAGTATGTGAATCCAATTCCAAGCAGATCGATAAACAAATTTGTGCAGGCGGCATCATCCCAGGACTCTGCAGTGAGCAATTGGTCAAGAGATTCCTGAGTCCGCGAATTGGTGAATTCCCAAGCCAGGTTATGGACGCCGGCTTCGTAGAGGTCGGGCAAAATTTGGGAAATGAACCGTACGTGTTCTGCTATTCCGGTTTGGTCACCCAAGAGCACCAGTTGTTTAGACTGGGCTAATTCAACCAGGTGTTCACTGGCTGATTGCAGGGCTGAGGTCTCTTCTTGATTCTCTACTGGTGAAGTGTTCATTTGATGCCTGCCATAACTTTAAACAATCTGTGTCCAACTGAGTTCAGCTGCCGCGGCAGCATTCTGTATCGCGATATCAAAGTCCCTGATAGTTGAATTAGGTTGCCTCAGCATTGGGTCGAGTGACCACTTTCGTGCTTCGGCAATATTTGTTTCATCGACCAATCCTCGGAGAGGAGTCGGTCCTCTGACATCTTTAGGACGTTCGAGAAAAATCCATCCGTTACATAGCTGGGAAATATCACCATTATCAATTGAAGTGGCGCAGGGAAGTCTCCCGATAGATCCTGAACTTACGTCGAAAGCGACTGGAAAGTGAGGATTGTTTGTATGAGCGAAGGCGGCATCTAAGTAGCCATCTGCTGGGAGAGTAAAAAGTCCATGCTCTCCATCAGCAGTTAGCGGTTGGTGAAGGAGAACCGTCGCTGCTCGGTCGGCGATCGCGCTATAGACGTAGTTTCCGCAACCGACCACCTTACCGTCGACAATCTGCGTATCAATTTGATCCATCGTCGGGTGAGGTCGTCTCCTCATTCGAGTTAACGCATTTCCAGTTTTAGTGAGAACGAGTGCCTTATGTCCATGTCTCACGAACTCTGTAAGTAAGACATCAGCCATATGTTTCGAAGCTGGACCTCTCGGACGTAAGTGCTCCCAAGCATAAGGTGACAACAAGTCGGCGTTGTCTGTTACGGCCTCAATATCGATGTCATAGTCAAGCGCCACTATTCGAAATGGAGCTGAACCCGAAGCTTGGGTTCGGTTTATAGCCCAAACAGCGCGCAGAATATCCAAGTATTCAACGAAGGCGAAGTGGTACCGCAAACCCCAACGAAACAAAGCGGACCTTGCTATTCCTTCGTCAAATTGATCTGCATTCACCAGCTCATCAAGTAGAGATTGATCATCCATACAAGCCCACTCGATGCCGAGCAGATAGACGCCCGCTTTGTTTACCGCTGGTATTAATTGCTGCAGAAAAAGGCCAGTTTTTCTGGAAGGTAGATTGTGTCCGACGAAAACGATCTCATGGCTACTGAAGAGATTCGATATGTAGTTCACTGGCTCGAGCCCGGTTAAGGAAATCTCATCGATAACGAGATCTAAATGTTCTGGATCGATGGATGTAAGCCGATGGCGCTCTCGGAAATGCTCGATTGTTTCGAGCATCGCTTCATCGCCGTGAATAGTCACTTGGTTGAGAGTACCTAGCGATAGAGCTGCTGGGATGGCTGCCACTGATATTCGGAGCTTCCTTTGTGTCAGCTAACCCTTCTGCGACCTATGGTGATGTGGCCGCTGCGAGATGAGAAAGTGAAGTACTTCATGACGATGCGTCTCTACGACACTGCGCAAGTAGCTGTAGTTGATATCGAGTTGGACGATCATGTCCGCATGTATGTATGTGGGATCACACCTTATGATTCAACTCATCTTGGTCATGCTGCTACTTACCTGACTTACGACCTAATCATTCGCAGACTTGAGGATTTGGGACATACCGTTCAACTAGTTCGAAATGTGACAGATGTAGATGACAGCATCCTGCCCAAGGCACGAGAATTAGGAATTGATTTTCTTGAATTAGCTGAGACGGAGATGAACCGATTTAGCGAAGACATGGTTGCTTTGAACGCACGACAGGCAGATTCAGAACCTCGGGCAACAGAATCGATTAAGGGAATAGTTGATCTCATCGGCACGCTGGTAACTCGCGGCCATACCTATACGACGGAGGGAACGACCTATTTCGATGTCACTACCTTTCCCGCTTTTGGGAAGCTGTCTCATTTGACTGACCAAGAAATGGTTGCGTTAGCAGCCGAAAGAGGTGGCCGGCCGGACGACCCTAAGCAACGCAATCCATTGGATTTCGTGTTGTGGCAGCCCAGTGCAAATGGAGAACCAAGCTGGGATTCGCCCTATGGGTCGGGTCGACCGGGGTGGCATATTGAATGCTCGGCTATGAGTATGAGTGCTTTGGGTCCAGCTCTAGATATCCATGGTGGTGGCGCTGACCTTATTTTCCCTCACCATGAATGCGAGATTGCGCAAAGTGAATCCGTGAGTGGCGAACCTTTTTCGAAGTACTGGGTTCATGCAGGCTTAGTCGCTTACCAAGGTACAAAGATGTCCAAGTCTCTTGGCAACTTAGTTTTTGTATCTGATTTGAGAAAAGAAATTGATCCGCGTGCGATTCGGCTTGCTCTTATGGCGCACCACTATCGATCTGGTTTCGAGTGGTTCGATGACGAAGGACCTCGAGCACAAAAAGACCTTGAACTGCTCGTCCGATCTGCCGGAGGAGCTGAACCAGTCAAAGTAGGACCATTGATTGACCAAGTGCGTAACGCGCTGGATGATGACCTCGACACTCCGCGAGTTCATCAACTGCTACTCAATGAGGCTCAAGCCATTGAAGGAGGTGTGGCTTCCGCGTCCCCGGGGTGTCTTGTCGCGTCGGCATCTTTGTGCGGAATAGAACTTTGATGGAGTATTAGGGCTTCTAGGTTGCCCGCTGCAACAGCTTCACGGGGTTACCCTGTCACTAATGCAGTCAATCGCAATTGTTAACCAAAAAGGCGGCGTGGGTAAAACCACTATCACCTTAGGTATAGCCGAAGCGGCCGCTGCCTCCGGGTTGAGGGTTCTAGTAGTTGACTTAGACCCTCAAGCTAATGCTTCGAGCGGCTTGGGTGTCTGGAATGGCACACCCTCAATTGATGATGTTATGAGCGAAGCTAGGGCAGGCTCAGCACTAGAGGCCATATGTTCTTCTCGTTGGCCCCAAGATGGACCGATTCCAGATCTGATACCAGGCAGCCATCTTCTTGCCAGCCGAGAACCCCTCTTGGCAGCAGACCCGGTGGGCGCTCAAGACCGCATGAGACTTGCCTTAGCAGGGGTCGGCCATGATCTAGTGCTGATTGATTGCCCGCCATCTCTCGGTTTGCTGTCTATAAATGGGCTTTTTGCGGCTGACCGAGCTGTAATCGTGACTGAACCAGCGGCTTGGGCGGCTGATGGAGTTGATCTGATGCACAACACTGTTGAGCGCGTATCAGGCCGATTGGGGACTCCACGACTAGCTGGAATTGTTGCGAATCGGGTGGGTCGAACACGTGATAATCGTTACTGGAGTGAACAGCTCGAAGAACGCTTTGGAACGATGTTGCTTCCGCAAATCCAGCTAAGAGCGGCGATAGCAGAAGCCTCGGGCCAGTCAACGACACTTCGAGCCTTAGGAAAGCGCCCGGGCGCCGCCGAGGCAGCTGCGCAATTCGATGCGCTATGGGTTGAACTAGGCCGTGACTTGAGCTTGAGAGAAAGCATTGGACGTCCGGAGCAAGCCTTTGAAACTCCAAGCACTACTATTGAATCTTGAAGGAGTTGCGATGGCCGGCTACGACACGAACCGACCCAGACCCACCGATAGTGGATCGTTTGTCGGACTTCCCGGTGATGCCGCACTTGCTCATGGGGCGGATAACCATCAGACATTCGAAAAAGATAAACCCAAAGTGGTTACGGCCACTGAAGGAGAGGACGATACCGGACCGACCCTTCAAAGCGTTCCTCAAGCAGTGCCGCCTTTGGATCGAAGAGTGTCGATGTTGGCCATTTTGGGGAGTCTTGGCGGTCTAGTTATAGCTGTACTGGTGTGGCGCCGTCTTATAGGAAGACGTGGATAGTGGGTTTCAACGTCTCTCCCCGGTTCCAAGATTAAGATTGTGAATTCTGTTCAACCTCAGTCTTCGGCTTTCCGCCCTCGCCACTTGAGTCCCAGTTCTGCTTCCACGTTTCGCCAATGTCCGCGCCGGTGGCGACTGAGATATATTGACAAGCTGCCCGATCCTAAAGGTGAGCCTGCGGTGCTTGGCACCTTTGTTCACGAGATACTCGAAGAGCTTTTAAGTCTTGAAGCTAAGGATCGGTCGATTGATACCGCAAAGGGAATTGCACGTCGACTGTGGGATCGAATTCTCGATGACGAAGATTTCGTTGGCTTATGTCTTTCGGAAAGCGAGGTCAAGTCTTTTATGTGGAAGGCCTGGCGACTCATTGAGAGGTATTTTGCCCTTGAAGACCCAGCAGAAGTTGATGTGGTTCGTGCTGAACAAGAATTGTCGGTTGAGATTGGCGGAGTTCCCTTCTTCGGAATAGTAGACCTTACTGAGCGCGTTTCTTCTGGCCTTCGCGTCGTCGACTATAAGACTGGTAAGGCACCGCGATCCAGGTACCTGGATGACAAATTGTCCCAAGTTTGGCTTTACGCTGCGGCGTTAGCTGAAAAAGATTTCGACGTCAGCGAAGTGCGCCTCATGTACCTAACGAGTGGTTCAATTGATCGGCCCCTCGACTCCACGGCGGTTACCAGTGCCGTAGAAAATCATCGGCAAACTTGGGACCGCCTATGTGCGGCAATTGACACTGAAAACTTTTCTTATAAAACCGGTCCGCTGTGCAATTGGTGCCCGTACCTAGATCATTGCCCTGAAGGGGCGGCCGAAGCCGAAAGACGCTACGGACCGCGAGACTGAGGATTTGGGGTCGAGTGCCTGAACTCCCTGAGGTAGAAACAATACGTCGGCAGCTTCGTACCGAGATTGTCAGCCAGACAGTTCTCCGAGCTGGCAGTCATCAATCGCAAAAATTTTTACCCGCAAGGAAAACTAGGGGCCGACGCTTTATCGGACTAAGCCGGCGCGGTAAGTATTTGATCGGAGAGTTCGATAATGAGACGGAACTAATCATCCACCTCGGTATGACAGGTCAACTGCTGATCGATAAGAACGAAAAATTTTCCAAGAACCTGGATCAATACTGCCGAGCGTGGTGGTCATTGGCTAACGGCAAGACGGTTGTCTTTAGAGATGTGCGGAGATTTGGCCGTATAGCTGTCGTTGATAAAGGTGATTATTCGCAAATCCCGACGTTGCGGGATATGGGCCCGGAACCTTTTTCGGACGGCCTCACTGGAAACGATGTTTGGCTTCGAACGAAAGGACGAAAAAGCCGAATAAAGACTCAACTGCTCAGCCAACGCCTAATTGCGGGAGTCGGAAATATTTATGCCGACGAAGCACTATTCCTCGCTCGAATCAACCCTGCTTTGAGATCGATTAGCCGGAGTCAAGGAGAGAGACTTCTCGAAGCCGTCCGCACTGTCTTTTCTGAGGCGATCGAGAGGGGCGGGACAACGTTGCGTGATTACCGAAATCTTGAGGGCGAAGGCAGAAACCAACACCACCTCAAATGCTATGGCAGGTCAGGTGAGTCCTGTGTTGTCTGTGGCTCCACTCTTCGTCTGCGGGTCATTGATGCTCGCTCAACAACATGGTGTCCTCAATGTCAGGCTCGCTAATTCCTAGCTAGCCGATGGTTGGTTTCGAAGTTTTGACCCGTGAAACCAACACGCAAGCAACAAGAGAACTGAGCATAATGAAACCAAACGCCCACTTATAAAGATCGTAAGCCTCGCTAGCGTTAGATGGCTCACCAGTAATGGCGAACATCACGGCTAAGCCGAGCGCGCCACCGAATTGTCGTGCTGTTTGTGTAACGCCACCTGCGAGACTGAAGTACTCAGGCGACACCTGCGAGACGCCAGCGGCAGCAAGCACCCCTAAAGTCATTCCCATTCCGGTGGCGCTTAGGAGCAGCCCCGGCAGATAACCAGACCAATAGTTGGCTTGCTCGCTGAGCATGATGATCCACCAAAACATGCCAACTGCGCAGATGAAGGTTCCGGGTCCGGCTACGGATCTATGACCGTAACGGTCGGCGAGAGGCCCGGCGAATGTGGCGCCGATAGTGACCGCTAGGGCACCCATGGCGGTCGATAAACCAGTCACACCTATTGAATATTCCCATGCATCTGTCAAAAACAGGACTAGGGAGAGCATCAACGCATACATCCCTAAAGTGAAAACAAACAATGCGACCGATGCTCGCCGAAATGACTGAATATGGACTAATGCTTTGGGGAGTATTGGTTCGGGATGCCGTTTATTTCGATAGGCGAAAGAAGCAAACAGAATAATTCCGACTGATACTGAAATTATTGTCCCGGTTGATAACCAACCCCATTTGCGGCCTTGAACAATAGCCAACACGACTAGCGCGGTTGCGAATGAAAGAAGGGCGCCGCCGGTGATGTCTGGTTTGGCGGCCGAAGTGTCTTTAGGAGTTTCGTCGAAGACCCGTTTACTTAAGGCAAACGCGAACACACCGATCGGTAAATTGATGAGAAAGGCCCATCGCCAATTGGCTAATTCGATGATCCCAGCCCCTATTGCTGGGCCGAAGGCATTAGCAGAAGCAAAGCAAGCTCCCCAAAGTGTTACCGCTGTTGCTCGGCGTTCGGTCGGCCATGAGGCAATGACCAGCCCCATCGAAGCAGGAGTGATTAAGGCCGCACCGACTCCTTGGAAAGCTCGCATGACGACCAGGAAAAACGGAACTGGCGCTGCTGCAACTCCAACCGATGCCAACACAAAAATAGCCAACCCGAAAGACATAACACGGAGGCGGCCAGCTCGATCTGCGAGGCGACCGCTTACAACCAGGAGTGCGGCATAAACGAGCACGTAAGCGTTGAGTACCCAAGACAACTGTGCATTCGTGACGCCATCAAAATCTTGTCGAAAGCTCGGGAAGGCAACATTAACTATCGATCCGTCGACACCTACCAAGAACATGGCTAGGCCGGCAGCGACGAGAGCTAACCAAGCTTTTCTTGGAATAGATACATTGGACATGTTCGAACCTTAAGTGCAATTGGCAGGGAACAGGCACTCTAGAAGGTGAGTTGGTGTGAGCTAAATAGGATTGCCCTATTCCGGCTGGCATTTCTCGCACCACCAGCAACTTCTCCCGGCAAGTTTGGTGATTTTGATTGAAGAATTGCAGCGGCGGCAAGGTTTTCCGGCTCGCTTATATACGTATAGGGCATCTCTAGGTTTTAAACGGCCTGGAGTGGTTCCAGAATCTGCTTGGCTGACCGTAACGATTCGGTTCAACCGAACTCCCTGACGTAATAGTGATGCCGACAAGCCCCACAAGTCTTCGGTTTCTTGCTGCGTGAGGTCATGCGAGGGGCGTTCAGGATGAATACCCGACAAGAAAAGAAACTCGGCGCGGTAAACGTTGCCGATCCCTGCGATTACTGACTGATCTAAGAGAGAGATAGCTATGGGAGTTTTTCGGTTGGTCAGGCCAGAGGCGAATTCTTCCCATTTTCCACCCCGACGCAGTGGGTCAGGCCCCAAGGTGTTAACAACTTTTATCAGCTCCTCTTTAGGTATCAGAGCACATTTTTGTGGCCCTGTGAGATGCCATGCTCTGGCGCCCTCTAGTCGCAGACGTACTGTGTCCGAAGGCTGAGAGTCAAGAGGATGAGGCCGGAACTTGCCTATCAATCCTAAGTGGATGTGGAGAATCGCCTCTTGAGAAAAAGTAAGAAATAGATGTTTCCCAAAAGCTTCGCTTTTCAGCAAAGGTTTTTGATCAATAACTGAGGCCCCATGTTCAAACCGACCTTGCGGCGAACAGGATGTGACGAGACCTGTCCCCAGGTCAGTTCGTAAATCTTTCGATAAGCGATGAATGGTGTGACCTTCAGGCACTCTATATTTCTAGTGCTTGTGGAAACGTGAGGTCGACATATGGCGCTCGGAATTAAAGAAGTGCTGGTGGGTTGCTGGACGGATGATGAAAATGCTACCGGTGTGACCGTGATCCTTCCGCCGAGCGGCTCCCTTGGGGCCATAGCAGTGCGGGGGGGAGCGCCTGGAACGAGAGAGGCAGCAGCCTTGGGACCTAATGGCTCTGGAGTGGAATGCCACGGAGTCGTATTGTGTGGCAACAGCGTCTTTGGTTTAGCTGCAGCAGACGGTGTCGTGGAATGGTGTGTGGAGAAAAGCCGTGGCCTGAAATTGGCTGGTTCTTTCGTTCCGGTGATCGGCGCCGCAGTCATTTTCGACATAACTGGACCGGATAACCCGAGACCTGGGCCCGTCGCAGGCCGTTTAGCTTGTGACGCTGCGAATAACTTGGACCCAACATCGAAAAGCATTGGTGTCGGTAGAGGTTGCACCGTAGGTAAAGCCGCTGGCCGGGCTCATGGAAGGCCAGGTGGCCAGGGAATTGGAGTTGTTCAGTCGGGGGAACTCACAGTTGGAGCAATCGTTGCTGTGAACTCGTTCGGCGATGTCCTCAACACCGATGGTTCAGTCATGGCTGGCTCTTCAGCCCCACCTGAAGCTCCCAGGTACCCCTATGTGCCGATTGAAGAAATTTCTGCCTGGGAAGCGGGTGAGGAGAAAGCAAATACAACTATTGGGTGCATAGTCACGAACGCTCGACTAACGAAACCTGAAGCTTGCCGAGTAGCGGATCTTGCGCACACCGGAATTGCAAGAGCAATTGACCCACCCCACACCTCAGTTGATGGGGATGCGTTGTTCCTTCTTTCCACTCAAAATGTCGAAGCAACACCTGACCTAGTCGCTGAGCTTGCGACGAAAGCAGTCACCTTGGCCATCCGAGACGCTGTGAGCTAGTAAGAGGCGCCGCAATAAGAAAGTGTTGTGCCACCTAATTCCTGAACGATTGTGTCAACATCGGAGTACCAGAGAAAGGAGGTGGTCCAGAAAATGCCAATACTAAATAGGACTCTGGAGGTGGTCGGGCGCTGAAGCGGCCTACCAACTTGGGAGGAAGCTTCCTTTGTTTTTTAACGAAGAGGTGGCGACTCCAACCCGGATCATCCCGTCTGCTGGTGTGCGTGCCGGTCCTCACGCAGTTAAGCCCTAGCTATCTCAGTTAGGCAACCCGCCTCAGATGAATCAAAGCGCCCTCGCTCTTGTGGCGAGGGCGCTTCTATTACAAGGAGTTGCTTTCAAGGCGGCAAATCCTTCTCAAATCTGTCTTAAATCTGCCAGGGAAGACTATTCCTCTAGTTCTTTTGGGTCTCATCTTGTAGACGTGGTAGAGAGGTTTTGGGCAATTTGTCGACCACGGAGGCACAGCTATCTTCAGTCCATTAGTGGACTAGTGATAGAGGTACCGACCCGACTAGCAAAATATTATTCCAGCGCTTTCTATGAAAGTAGCGGGCTCGGACAGCTGCATATTGCTCGCGGAGAAGGTCCGCTTCGCAAGGATCACATTTGAGGATGACTGAAATGATGCCGGAATTTGACGGAAGGAGAGCAAACATTTTCTCCCGACTTTGAAGACGAATACATGTTGGCCAAAAGGGAAATCCTCAAGGGCTTCAGGCTGCACTAAGCATGTGTGCACTGAGAGCTCTCGAGTCGTTCTTGCCCCATTCCACAATCAGGGCATCTGAGGTGCCACTATGCGACGGTGACGAATAGTAATGCGATGCTCGAATTTGAATGTCCGCGGTGTTCAGGAGCAGCCACTGAATCCTTCTATGGACCATGCGGTGTCTGTCGCGATGAGCTGCGACAGAAGTTTGCATTTGGGCCTGGTGCTGTCGAAAGTAAACGCTATGAGCCAAAGATGAATGTGGCTCCCAACGCTGTAGCAACAAAGGATTGAGAGTAATGGTTCATCGTTGCTCCGCTCGATCGATGACGGCGGAGCAAGTCGTGTCCTTGAACCTTAAACAGGATCGAAAGTCATGGTTTAGATGACCAACTATTTAACTTCTTAATTGTTTCAACTGACTCTCGAGTCGAGCCGGCAAACGAAAATCGGATGAACCGGTGTCCTTCCCTAGGGTCGAAATCAATGCCTGGCGTCACCGCTATCCCCAGCTCGGCTAACCATTGTCGGGCTAAGACTTGGCTGTCATCACATAAGTGATCGACCTGCGCCCAAATGTAAAAAGCGCCGTCAGCCGGAGCGAGCTTGTCGACTCCCACCTCAGGCAAACCATCTAAAAGAATCTGTCGATTAGCGTTGTAGCGAGCAAGGTTCATCTCAAGCTCTGCGTGGCTGTCAAATGCGCCAAGCGCCGCGTGTTGAGAAACCGAAGGTGCAGCGATAAAAGCATTTTGAGCTAGACGTTCAACGGGTGACACCAAAGCGTCCGGCAATACCAGCCAGCCGACTCGCCAACCTGTCATCGAAAAATATTTGGAAAAACTGTTAACTATTACAGCTTCCTCCCAAAATGATGCTGCGGTGGGAGCATCGGTCCCGTAAGTCACGCCGTGATAAATCTCATCTGAGATAAGGCGAACATCATTCGTTTTACACCAGTTAACTATCTCCAAAAGTTCGTTGTCCAGAAGCATCGTCCCGGTTGGGTTGGACGGGCTGGCTATAACGAGCCCGTCAATCTCGCCGAGCGACTCAAGCCCTTCTGGGGATGGTTGAAAACGTGTTTCTGGCCCGACTGGCAGGTCTACAACTTCGACATCTAACGCTTGAAGAACATTGCGATAACAGGGATAACCCGGCGTTGGAACAGCTACCCGGTCACCAGATTCGAAACAAGCCAAGAAGGCCAAAGTAAATGCACCGCTAGCTCCCATGGTGACCGCGATACGAGAGGGTGAGACTTCAGTCTCGTACCACTCCAGGTAATGGTGACTTAAACGTTCTCGAAGAGGTTGCATTCCCAGAGCCGATGTGTAGCCAAGAATTTCCTCTTCTATTGCCTGAATAGCTCTTCGCTTTGCTCCTAGAGGGGCAGATGTAGAGGGTTGACCGACCTCAAGATGGAGGACCTCTTCCCCCATGCTTTCCCTCTCCGCTGCTGATCGCATCACCTCCATAACATAAAAGGGAGCAATGTCCGATCGGTTCGATATTTTGATTGCCATACCAAGGAGTGTGGCGCTTATTAGTCCCAGTGACAGGTCTTTTGAATTTTCAGAGTCGCTTTAAAAGCCATTAACGCCGCAAAACAGGCTTGTCCAAGAAACAGCCCTTTCTCCAACTCGTCTCATAGACCATGCTGTAGATATGAGCACCGCCTTAATGACTGACCTGTACGAGGTCACCATGCTAGATGCAGCCCTCCGATCGGGAGTGGCCTCGCGGCGCGCCACCTTTGAGGTTTTCGCGCGGCGGCTACCCGCCGGACGCGGCTACGGCGTTGTGGCCGGACCGGGCCGCCTAGCCGAGCAGTTGACCGATTTTCATTTCTCTGATGATCAAATCCAGTACCTGCATGGTCTCGGTCGTTTCACCGACGATCTGTTGGGATATCTCGAGTCTTTTCAATTCGAAGGAGAGGTCTGGAGCTACAGAGAAGGCGACTTTTATGTACCAGGTAGTCCGGTATTGAGGGTTGATTGTCCTTTTGGCGCTGGGCTTCTTCTCGAGACCTTGGTTTTGTCAGTCCTAAACCATGATTGCGCAGTAGCTTCAGCTGCCGCTCGAATGCACGATGTAGCTAACGGTCGACATCTCATCGAGATGGGTGGCCGAAGAACCCATGAGGAAGCGGCGGTAGCTGCTGCAAGGGCGGCTTGGCTAGTTGGCTTTGACACCACCTCTAACATGGAAGCGGGAATCCGTTTTAATGTGCCAACAGCGGGCACATCAGCGCACGCGTTCACGCTTGCACATGACGACGAAGAGTCTGCATTCGAAGCCCAGATCGAAGCGCACGGTCTAGAAACGACGCTGCTCGTCGATACATATGAAATAGATACCGGTATCGACCGGGCATTAGCCGCAGCAAAACGGTTGGGTGGAGTCCCTGGCGCTATTCGAATTGACTCAGGTAATCTCGCGAAAGAGGCCCTGAGAGCTCGTGAAAAGTTAGACGCGAATGATGCCGAATCAACACGAATCGTCGTCTCAGGTGACCTCGACGAATACCGAATTGCCGATCTAGCTCATCTGCCGATCGATGGATACGGGGTAGGAACGCAATTGGTCGTTGGGTCGGGCCACGCGACGGCTGGAATGGTTTACAAATTAGTGGCCATCGCCCGAAGATCCGGAGCCTATGAGCCTGTCGTTCCGGTTGCGAAGTCCTCTGAGGGTAAGGCCACTAGAGGTGGAGTCGTGCGTCCCTACCGGATTATCGATCAAGGAACTGCAATTGATGAAATTCTTGTTCAGCACGATCGGCCAGGTCCTCCCGATGCTAGAGCGCTGCACGTTCCATTATTTAGGGCCTCGGGGTCTGTTTACCCCTACGAGCTTGAGGATGATCGGAGTTTCCACCTTCGTGTTCGAAAGGAGTTGCCAGACTCGATGCGGCAGCTCGATTCGGAACCGTTGTTCGAAGCACGCACTTTATAGACGCAAGTGGCCTAACCCTGGACTCGTACCGATGAATCAACGGTTGATAAAAACACCTTGAGAGGCGCCTGCCTCCAACGCTCGGCTTACGTCAATTACTCGCGGGCCATCGCGTCTCACGACAGCAATGGCAGGAGTATCAGAAGATATTTGATGTTCCCGGTCTCCATCAAAGGCCAAAGTAGAGGGACCGAACAACTCTACTTCTTCTTCTAGATTGACCTTTTGGACACCCTTAACTGGTACCTCTCTGTAGAGACCGGGAGCTATTGGAGCATTGGTCGGCGCCCCACCCGAGCCACAGGTCACGAGGATCGCTGAATCTTCATCCGCTCTGCATATTGTATGGAGGCCTGCGATAGAGGAAACGCCGATGGTGTCAGGCCTAGCAGTCGTGACGAGCAACTGGCGGAGATTTGTCGCATCAACTGGTAGGCGGTTACCAACAAAATCATTGGCGAGAGTGGCAGCATCTATGAGGGCAATATCTTGTGACCCATCAGAAAGGGTCAAGTGAATCACCTTTGACTGAGGCGCCACCAAGTGGAGATCGACCAAATTTGTTGCCACTAATCCAGCAGCCGCACCGGCAACCGTTGGTTCAACATGTGAAGGGAAAACATTGTTTGTCCCCGTAGACATCGGAACCAAAACCGCTTGGGGCCACGCCCGAGCTATGGTCCGATTAGTTCCATCACCGCCCAAAGTTATGACGACTCTGATACCGCGCTCCCTCATTGCTAGCGCAGCCCGTTCCGTGTCCCTTGGATCAACCCGGGCCCCAATATCAAGAATCTCGAGATCAGCATCAACTGGTAAATCGGCTAACGCGCCGCTTGCAATGCCGAAAGGTTCTTTCATAGCAACCACGTGTTTTGCACCAGCTGCCACCGCGCCGATAACAGCCCTCGCTATTCGATTACGTTTGTCCTCAGCGCTTGATACCCCGCCTCGGGCTGCCACTCGGCGGATGTCACGACCAGAAACTGGGTTGGCGATGATGCCAATACTCTCTGAGTGATCCGTCACACAGACCACCCTAGGCAAGGAATCTGCTCGATATCTGCTACAACAAACTTGTGACTCAACCTCCAGTGGTGCTGACTATCGCGGGATCGGATTCAGGAGGAGGCTCTGGACTCCAAGCGGATTTGCGAAGCTTTGCCGCTCGGTCAGTTCATGGTGTGTGCTCATTGACTGTCATCTCTTCTCAAAACACAAAAGAATTTCGATCTGCACTGCCGGTTCCGGCGTTAGTGGTGCGCTCCCAAATTGAAGCGATTTTGGATGATTTTGATGTCAAATCTGTAAAGACAGGGCTGCTTTACTCTGAAGAAAATATTGAGCTAATTGGTGAGATGGCTGATGCGGACTTGCTTCCCTCGTTGATCGTAGACCCAGTCATTGTTAATCGCCATGGCGAACTGTTGTATGACAGTGCAACCATCGCGTTGATGCGCCAACGCTTAATACCTAAAGCTTTGGTAATAACTCCCAACCACATAGAGGCGATGCACATTTTGGGCGCTGAAATAGAGGATGACGTTGACTCATTAGCGAAAGCCGCACTGGAGCTAGCGGCCATGGGGCCTTCAGTTGTGGCGCTGACCGGAGGTCGCCGTAATGCGCCTTCAATGGTGGACGTCGTCGCGTGTAACGGCCAAGTGACTTTCTTAGAAGGCGAGCGTTTTTTGACGAACAATGTCCGTGGTACAGGCGACACTTTCTCGGCGGTAATTGCTGCAGAAGTAGCAAAGGGAACCTCACTCCTTGACTCCGTGCAAAAAGCGCAAACGTTCACTGCAGAAGCAGTGCGTCGAGCCGCGACCTGGAAACTGGGTTCAGGTTCGGGGCCAATCGACCATCTAGGTCAGTTGAATGAAGCCCGCCTAGACTGAGGACGCTCCAACCTACCTGAGCCTTTGGGAGAAACTAGTGACGCGACAGCAGTGGCGAGAAGAATACGAGGCCGGCAAAGTCCGAGACCTTGACTACGAGACTATGAGCGGTGTTCCGCTAGAACCGCTTTACGCACCCGAAGATAATGAGGTTGACGAATCCATAGGTTGGCCAGGTCAATATCCGTATACACGCGGAGTGCACCCAAGTGGCTACCGAGGGCGTCTATGGACGATGCGAATGTTTGCGGGCTTCGGAACGCCCGAAGATACAAACACAAGATTTAAAGAAATTCTCGCAGCTGGAGGCGGGGGTTTATCAACAGCGTTCGACATGCCGACGCTTATGGGGCTTGACAGCGACGATGTCTTATCAGTCGGCGAAGTAGGTCGATGTGGTGTTGCCGTGGACACCATCGAAGACATGAGAATCCTCTATAACGACATCGACCTTGGACAGACAACAACGTCCATGACCATAAATGCTCCGGCAGCGCCCGTATGGGCCATGTTTGTTGCTAATGCCGAAGAACAAGGCACCGACAGGAGCTGTCTTGGTGGAACGCTTCAAAATGACATTCTCAAGGAGTACCAAGCTCAAAAAGAATGGGTCTTTCCTCCACGACCCTCAATGCGACTCGTAGCTGACACCATCGAGTTCACTAAAAATGAGATGCCACGATGGAATTCCGTGTCCATAAGCGGCTATCACATTAGAGAAGCGGGCTCGACCGCAGCCCAAGAGTTAGCTTTCACATTGAGCAATGGATTTGCCTACGTCGAAGCAGCCCTCGAGCGGGGACTGGCGGTAGACGATTTTGCTCCAAGGCTGAGTTTCTTTTTTAATGCCCATATCGATTTCTTCGAAGAAATCGCCAAATATAGGGCAGCTCGTCGGATATGGGCGCGGTGGATGAAAGATCATTATGGGGCTCAGGACCCCAAGTCAATGATGCTGCGGTTCCACACGCAAACTGCAGGCGTGTCGCTTACAGCGCAGCAACCTGAAGTAAACGTCGCAAGAACAGCAATTGAGGCCCTCGCCGGAGTGCTCGGAGGCACCCAAAGTTTGCACACCAACTCCATGGACGAAGCACTCGCTCTACCGACCGAAAAAGCCGCTCGAATAGCGTTGCGCACCCAGCAGGTTATTGCTCATGAAACTGGGGTCACCGATGTAGTGGACCCGCTAGGAGGAAGTTGGTTCATAGAAGAATTAACTGATCGCTTAGAGGCAGAAGCGGAAGCAATGTTCAGTCACATCTCTGAAGCTGGAAGCGGTTCGATGCTGGAAGGCGCATTCGAACTAATTGACGAAGGCTGGTATCAGGGAAACATTGCCGACGCAGCCTATGACTTTGAAAAGAAAGTAAATGCTGGCCGTCGGATTGTTGTAGGAGTTAACGACTTCACCGAAGGGAACGAAGAAGATCAAATTGATCTTTTGAAAATCACCAGAGAAGACGAACAACGCCAGATCAAAAATCTGCAGCAAATAAAAGTTGATCGGAACCAAGCAGCTGTTGATGAATCTCTCGTTGCATTAAGTCGGGCCGCTGAAACCGACGCGAATCTGATGTTGCCATTAATAAATAGTGTCAAAACGCGAGCGACGGTCGGCGAGATCATGAATACCATGGCCGAGGTCTTCGGCCGCTATCAAGAAAAGCCTTTTATCTGAACCAGAGAGTCCGGTCTGCTTGAGCTCCAAAGACAGGTAGTGTCAGATCAAGCGAAACTGGTCGATGAGGAAGCAATGCTGCAGTCAAAGCCACATAAATTGCTCATCGCGATGCTTGGAGTCGCACTCACTGCAGCCTCCGCGTGTGGTGGAGGGAGTGATCAAACTCAACTTGAACGGGAGCTGCAGGACAAAGCAGGAAGCGACATTCTTCCGGTCGAGCTTGGGTTGGTCGACTGCCCCGAAGACGTAGTGGTAACGCCGGAGTCAGTTTTTATATGCGCTAGCGAAGTGGCTGGTCAGTACTACGAATTGCAAGTACGTATTATCGATAAGCAAGGACAGTACTCTTACGCTCACAAGCACCACCCATTACAACTGGTGAATACAGAAGCGCTGCTGGCTGATCAGGTTGCTTATGAAGTCGGTTTTGACGTCATGATCGATTGCGGCGATGACGAATATCTGGTCGCACCGATTGGGAGTTCTTTCAATTGCTTAGCGACTCGAGTCGACGGCGGAGCCGAGGCCACTATTGAGGTTCGCCTTGAGGACGCGCAAGGTCGGGTTAGTTGGGACCTTGTCCGGGCTTAGCGCTTTTATAGCTGCCTACTGCTCAACGTCATGAATCTGCTGGATGTCAGCAATATTTCCCTGTCTTTCGCTGACAAAAACCTTTTTTCTGATCTTTCATTCACAATCGGCCCCAAAGACCGACTCGCTGTATTGGGGATCAACGGATCTGGCAAATCGACGCTATTAGCAGTTCTAGCAGAAAGAGAAAAGGTAGACAGCGGCCTCATACGTCGCCAAAAGAACTTAACCCTGTCGCTGCTTCTGCAACGCCCCCAATTGGGCGATGAAACAGTAAGCGGCGCTGTTGGCGAGAAATGGGAAGGAAGAGCAGCGATGGATCGTCTCGGCCTTGCCTCGCTGTCCGATAAGAAGATTTCGTCACTTTCAGGGGGTGAACAAAAGCGAGCAGCGTTAGCAGCGATCCTCCATGATCAAAACGCCGACCTACTGCTATTAGATGAGCCAACGAACCACTTAGACATCGAAGGAATTGAATACCTGGAAACTGTGATGACCAATTTTGCGGGGGCCGTTGTTTTCGTATCCCACGATAGGCACCTGATAAACCGCGTAGCGACGAAAACCCTTGAGATAGCGACTGATGGTTGCTACATGACTGAAGGGGGGTACCAAGAACATTTAGCAGCTAAGGCCGACCGCACCGAGAAGGCCGAACGCGATGAGTCGACCAGGCTTATTTTGGCGCGAAAGGAATTAGCGTGGTTACAACGAGGGGCGAGAGCACGTCGGAGAAAGCCTAAATCCAGAATTGCTATCGCTCATCGAACTTTGGAAGTCGAGGAAAAAAAGGATTTTCGGAAGAGTTCACTCGCTCTCAACGAATTCCAGCAGCAACGTTTAGGTCGCAAAGTTGTCGATCTTGAGCTGGTCTCAATGTCCGCCGGTGGTAATCCGTTATTCGAAGACGTAAACCTGAGCCTTTCCTCTAATGACCGACTCGGAGTAGTAGGTCCAAATGGCTCCGGTAAATCGACACTTCTGAGTTTGATCGCCGGGGTAAGAACGCCCGAAAAAGGAATGGTTACTTACGGATCAACTGTTCGCATCGGATATTTCGACCAGATGGGGGAGATACTGGATCGAGATCTCACAGTTGAGGAAGTGATTGCGGGACCGGGTGCGCGCCTTGATTACAAGCAGGCGTCTTTGCTCCGTCGCTTTTGGTTTGAACCGGCCACCTATCGGGCACAGATTCGAACTCTCTCTGGCGGCGAGCAGAGACGGTTGCAGCTGTTAGAGGTCCTGGCAGCGGAGCCGAATGTGTTGCTGCTTGACGAACCGACTAATGACCTAGATATAGATACACTGCGCGCACTCGAAGATTGGCTAGACACATTCGACGGAGCATTGGTGGCGGTCACCCATGATCGCGTCTTTCTGGAACGTGTGGTTGACCATGTAGTAGCTGTAGGAACTGATGGCTTCAGAGAATTAGGGGCGGGAGAAGCAGTATGGGAACAAGCGCGATCTAAGCCGAAAATCACCCCTCGCACTAAGAAAGATCGTGCAGCAAGTTTGAATTCGAGTGGACGCTCGATGCCTACTCTGCGACACGAAATCAAAGAACTCGAAGTAGATCTAGATCGACTAGGCGGCGAACGAGATGTACTTATTGCCCGGTTAGCTCAGAAGGAACTTAGTCATGAAGCTCGACTCGAAACCTCAACCAGACTTGCAGAAGCTTTGGAACAGTTGATGCTTCTAGAGGATAAATGGCTCGCTATATCGGAAGAGATAGAGGGACGGGGATAATCGCTCCGCTACTCTGCGCCTTATGAAGAGGCACACCCATGATTCTGCTGGACAACTACTATCGCTTCGCCATCGTCGGCCGTTTATCCACTGGACTGCCGTCATAGTTTCAGCCGCCATGGTTTTGGCTGGCTTTTCTGCTCTGGTCGCGGCTTTGTGAGTGAGATAGAAGAAGCATCGTTTGATGGCTTATCTTTAGAATGTCTCTACGATATTTTGCGCCTGCGGGTTGAAGTTTTTGTGGTGGAGCAACAATGCCCTTATCCGGAAATTGACAACCTTGACTTTGAAGCTATCCATGTATGGATCAACGATGAGCAAGGCTTAGCTTCATACCTGCGAGTAATAGAAGAAGAAGATACTTGCAGGATTGGTCGCGTAGTTACGAGACCTGATGCACGTTCTAGAGGCTTAAGTCGGCGACTAATCCATCATGTATTAGATAGAACAGATGGCCCGTGGGCCCTATCTGCTCAATCGTATTTGAGGGATTGGTATACAAATTTGGGGTTTGATCAAAATGGTCCCGAGTTCCTCGAAGATGGTATTCCCCACATTCCTATGTTCAGAGAGATCGAGGGAATCGGCAAAAGCTAGACGTTCAGGCGGCTATTTATTGAGATCTATGACTGTCCGTCCTTGAACCTTTCCCGCAAGAATCTCTGAGCCCAAATGCGGGACGTCCGCCAGGCCGACTGTGGTGGTCATTGCAGATAGGACATCTCGATTCAACAACTCATCAAGTCGTCCCCACGCTTGAACTCTTTTCTCGAATGGGCACATTACAGAATCAATGCCTAAGAGATTTACGCCTCGAAGTAGGAACGGAATTACGGTGGTGTCGAGAGCGTTACCGCCGGCAAGACCACATGCCGCAACACTTGATCCGTACTCCATCTCAGTTAGTACGTGTGCGAGAGTCGTATCACCAACCGCATCAATGCAGCCGCCCCAACGCTCTGACGAAAGTGGTCCGGAAGGTAATTCAGCCAATTCCTGTCGGGAGACAATTTGTTTAGCGCCGAGTTGGGTTAAGTACTCAGATGTTTCCGGCCTGCCGGTAGAAGCAGCAACCTCATAGCCGGCTTGGGCGAGAAGGTGAACAGCGACGCTACCTACTCCACCAGCTGCTCCTGTAACTAGCACCGGCTGACTGCCAACTCCCTGCTCCTCGAGCGACTGCATTGCCAACATCGATGTGAGTCCAGCTGTTCCAACGCTCATAGCGTCTAACTCAGATAGGCCCTCAGGAAGTTTTACAAGCCAATCAGCGTTTACCCGAGCTTTTTCTGCATAACCGCCCCAATGGGCTTCGCCGACGCGCCACCCAGTTAGAACAACCCGGTCCCCTTCGACATAACGGTCATCGTTGGAAGCGCTAACCACACCAGAAAAATCTATGCCTGGCACATGCGGGTAATCACGAACTAGCCGTCCGACCCCATTCAGAATCATTCCGTCCTTGTAGTTCAAAGTGCTGTAGGCGACGTCAACGGTTACGTTCCCATCCGGTAGTTGACTCTCGTCTAGTTCAGTTATTTCTGATGAGACAGCTTTGTCAGCTTGAGATAGAAGTAATGCCCGGAATGTCATAAAACCTCACCTAATTCTTGTCTGTTTATAAGGAACTTGAGCTGAGCTTGGACCTTACTCTTCCACTCGGCTTCTGTCCCATGTCTCACCGGCTAGAGATCTGTAGACTGGAATTATGTCGGAGAGACAAATCGTTGATGTTACCGAAATAGCACTTGAAAGAGTTCTTGAACTGCGTGCCGGAGAAGAAGATGCAAGCGAGCTTGCATTAAGAATCGAAGTGGTCGGAGTTCAAGGTGTCGACTACTCCTATGATCTTGCCTTCGAGGTTCTCAGCGAAGCTGATTCTGAAGATGTTCCCACGCACGTGGGTGGAGGGTTAACGGTCCTAGTTCCCGGTCGAGACGCTTCTAAACTTGAGGGGGCGACGTTAGATGTCCCCAGCGATAGCGCGCAGGCAGGGTTAGTGCTGCGTAATCCCAATCGTCCGGATCTTGGACCGAACGCGACCCTAGACCTTGATGGAAGTATCGAAGAACAAGTTCAAGAAGTGCTTGTCAAGAGAATCAATCCATCCATTGCAGCCCATGGTGGATATGCAGAATTAGTGCGGGTCGAAGGTTCTACCGTCCTCGTCAAATTAGGCGGTGGTTGCCAGGGCTGTGGAATGGCGAATGCCACGGTGACGGCGGGAATTGAAAAAACTTTGACTGAATTGATAGATGGCGTTGATCATGTGCTGGATATCACGGATCACACGTCAGGCGACAATCCATACTTCGCCGCAACTTGACCGATGCCGCTAGAGAAGTTCGTGGCGTGTCTTGAGTAGCGCAGCCTAGACTCTGGTCAGATCGGACTTCTTCTTATTTGGGGGCTGCGTGCGAGGCATTATTGGATACGGGACTTATGTTCCCTACTATCGGCTAGATCGGGCCAAAATTACTTCTGCTATGGGCGCAGGCGGAGGTAGGGGTCACCGAGCCGTAGCGGGATATGACGAAGACACTACGACGATGGGGGTAGAAGCGGCCCGCAATGCGTTGCGATCCGGCAACTTGACGCCATCGTCGATTTGGTTTGCGACAGCCAATCCAGCGTATTTGGATAAAACTAATGCCACCGCCATACAAGCCGCCTTGGATTTACCCCAAGAGACTTGGGCAGTCGATGCCGGTGGATCAGCTCGGTCAGCGGAAGCGGCAATTTTAGGAGCGCGCGGTTCCTCGGGTATTTCTATGGCAGTTGTGTCTGATTTGCGAACCGGTAATCCAACAAGCAACGATGAGAGCAGCGGCGGTGATGCCGCAGCGGCTGTCTTATTCGGAGATGACGAGGACGCTCCAGTTATTGCCTATGCACTTGGACTTGCTGCGTCTACCGGTGAATTCCTCGACCGCTATAGGTTGCCGGGGGAAAGTGCCAGCAAGATCTGGGAAGAACGATTTGGAGAACAGGCCTACATTTCTCTCGCTGAAGATGCTATCGAGCGGGCGCTCAAGGACGCAGACATAGCCCTAGAGGATGTAGACAAAGTTGTTATCGCTGGACTTCACTCGCGAGCGGTAAGGAGCCTCTCCAAGATTGCTGGGGACAAATTGGTTGATGATCTCAGTGGGCAAATAGGTAATCCAGGTGCAGCTCAATTCCCTCTGTTAGTTGCATCGGCCTTAGATGATGCTGATCCGGGGGAGACCATTCTCTGTGTTCACCTTGCAGATGGTGCCTACGCCAGTGTTCTTCGCACGACAGACGCCATAGCTAAGTATGAGCCTTTTTCAACTGTCGAATCTCAGATAGAAAACGGTAGTGACAGTCTCGACTACAACTTGTATCTAACATGGCGAGGGTTTCTTGATAGAGAATCGCCTCGTCGCCCTGATCCTGATCGTCCCGGAGCGCCTCCAGCATTTCGTTCAGAAGACTGGAAATATGCTTTCGTAGGCTCTCGTGACCGCTCTTCAGGAGCTATCCATTTGCCACCGATGAGGGTTTCTATGGATGGTGGTGCCGTGGATGAAATGGAGCGCGTCAGAATGGCAGATACCCCAGCAACTATCGCAACATTTACAGTTGACTACCTAGCATTTTCTCTATCGCCGCCTACCGTTGCGGTCGTGATCGACTTTGACGGAGGCGGTCGCTTCCAAGCAGAAATGACGGATGTAGACCCGAACGAGGTAAAAATAGGAGATCGGGTGGAGATGAGCTTCCGCCGATTATTTACCGCTCAAGGAATACATAACTACTTTTGGAAGGCTCGACCACTCGCAGAGTGAGTGAAATTGTTTAGTATCCCTGCAGGGATACGTTCGTATCTAGCAAACTAGTAATACACAACAAAGGAAAAGTGACATGGCCTCACATGGCATAAAGGACCAGGTCGCCATCATCGGTATGGGCTGCACGCCCTTCGGTGAGCACTGGGATAAAGGCGCCGATGACATGCTCATCGACGCAGCGCACGAGGCTTACGCCTCGGCGGGAGTGAAGCAGGACGATATTGACGCCTTCTGGTTAGGAACCATGGGGTCAGGAGTTTCTGGGCTAACACTGTCGAAGCCGCTACAAATCGACTACAAACCCGTCAGTCGTCTGGAAAATATGTGCGCCACAGGTTCGGAAGCTTTCCGTAACGCCTGTTACGCGGTTGCTTCCGGTGCTTATGACGTAGTTATGGCAATTGGCGTCGAAAAACTGAAGGACAGCGGATACTCGGGCTTGACTGGTAGTAAGCCCCCAAGTGACGGCACAGATTCGTCACTAACAGCACCAGCCACTTTCAGTCTTCTAGCTCCGGCTTATGCCCATAAGAATGGTCTCGATGACGAAACCATGAAAGAGGTTCTGACCCGTATTGCTTGGAAGAACCACAAAAATGGAGCGCTTAACCCTCGGGCCCAGTTCCGTAAGGAAGTAGCGAAAGAGACCATTGCCGGCTCCCCTCTGGTAGCAGGGCCTTTGGGCATATTTGACTGTTCGGGTGTTAGCGATGGTTCAGCTGCAGCAGTGATAGTCCGAGCAGAAGATGCTCACCGCTACACCGACAAACCCCTATATGTAAAGGCTTTGAGCTTTTCTTCGGGACCTGCAACAGGTGCTCTAGACCCAAGCTATGACTACACAACGTTCCGAGAGGTTCGTGCATCAGCGGAAGAGGCATATAAGCAGGCGGGTATTGATGATCCCAGAAGCCAAATAGCGATGGCCGAGGTCCATGATTGCTTTACTCCCACGGAGTTGGTCTTGATGGAGGATCTAGGATTTGCTGAAGAAGGAACTGCCTGGAAAGAGGCGCTAAATGGAGCGTTTGACCTTGATGGAGATCTGCCAGTAAACCCAGATGGAGGTCTCAAGAGCTTTGGGCACCCAATAGGGGCTTCCGGTTTGAGGATGCTTTTTGAATGTTGGTTACAGCTTCGCGGTGAGGCGCCTCCCGAGCGTCAAATCGAGTCTGACAAAACACTTGGGCTAACTCACAACTTGGGCGGGCAGCCCGGGGCTTGCGTGTCGTTCGTCTCAGTCGTTGGGTCTGAACTTGGTTGATTCGCACAATCAAGCATAATTTCGATGACCGTTCATTCGAGCCATGTGAATGAACGGTCATCGCGCGTCCATAGTTGACTCAGAAATCGGCCGTATGCCTATCTGTGGTTAGATTTGATTGATTTAATGATTTGGGACGCGATGCCAGACGCATCGAGGCCCAATTCACTATGAAGTTCTGAGTCAGTTCCGTGAGGCAAATAGTCATCAGGCGTACCTAGCTGCAGTAACCGGGGAACTGAACCTGAGCGTCGTTGTAAAACATCCGCTACTAGGCTCCCGAATCCACCTAATCGAGTTCCGTCCTCGATAGTGACCACCAAGGGAAAATCGATGATTGATCGGATCATCTCTTGGTCGACCGGTTTTAAAATTCGAGGGTCCCAGAGGGCGGCGTCTACTCCCTCTTCGGCTAGTAAATTGACAGCGGTATTTGCTGCCGACAACATTTTGCCGGCGGCCAATATCGCGACATCTTTTCCTTCATGAACTAGTCGGGCGTTCATCCCCTCACCGACGTCTTCTGATTCCGTGGCATTACCTCTAGGCCACCGAATTGCAACTGGTCCATCGTCTATCTCGAGAGCTTGATTTAGCATTACGGGCAGTTCTTGGAGTGATGATGGCGCGAAAATTGTCATACCGGGCACCCGTGCATACATTGCTATGTCGTGGACGCCGTGATGGGACGAACCATCTGGACCAGTCACTCCTGCTCTGTCGACACATATAACAACGGGCAGCGAATGGAGTCCAATGTCGTACATCACCTGGTCAAAGCCGCGTGCCAAAAAGGTTGAATACACAGCTACAAAAGGTCTAAGGCCAGCACGTGCCATGCCCGCGGCAGACGTCAAGGCATGCTGCTCGGCTATACCGGTATCAAAAAATCGTTCTGGATAGCGTTGCTGAAACGGGATTAAGCCTGTCGAACCTGGCATTGCAGCGGTAATTGCTACGACGTCATCACGACGATCGGCGATGTCCATAAGGACTCTGCTGAACTCGGAGGTAAATGTATTTCCCCCCTTTGAAGAGGAGTTTCCAGTTAGTGGATCGAACGAACCAATATCGTGCAAATGCTTTTCGTGATCTTCTTCGGCAGGCGCGTATCCGCGCCCTTTGTCGGTGAGAACGTGCACGACTATTGGGCCTTCTTCGTACGAGGATGCGTCGCGAAGAGCGGACTCGAGGGCCTCGATATCGTGACCGTCGATGGGACCGAGATATCGAACCCCGAGGGTTTCAAAAAAGGCGGGAGGTTCCCACATTTCGCGCATAGCTGCGGCAGCTCCGGATAAACCTCTCTTCACCTCGTGGCCGAGGGGTAAACGATCAAGAATGCTCGTAACCGCTTGGCGTCCCTTTAAGTAGTTGGGTGACTGTCGCAGGCGCGACATTACTGTGGCCAGACGACTAACCGTTGGAGCGTATGACCTTCCGTTGTCATTGAGAACAATGACGGCACGCTGTCCATAATGACCGAGATTGTTGAGCGCTTCAAAGGCCATACCCCCGGTCATGGAGCCATCACCGATGATTGCTACGACCTGCCTGTGTTCGTGGCCTGTCAACTCAAAGCCGGCAGCTAGCCCCGAAGCCCAACTGAGCGACGTCGAAGCATGACTATTTTCTACTACGTCATGTTCTGATTCAGCTGCACTCGGATAACCGGATAATCCGTGTCTTTGACGGAGAGTCGTAAATTCTTGGGAGCGCCCAGTAATGATCTTGTGCACATAACTTTGGTGACCAGTATCCCAGAGGATGACGTCCCTTGGTGACTCGAAGACCCGGTGAACAGCCAGAGTTAGCTCTACTGCACCTAGGTTGGACCCTAAATGACCGCCCGTTCGAGAAACGGCTTCAACTAAAAACTCTCTAATTTCGACGGAGAGTTCTTGTAGTTGGTCGTTATCAAGCGCACGTAAATCTGCTGGGCTTTTGATTTGTTCGATATGCATAGAGTGCTTACTGACCGTCTCGAATACTGGTCACACTATCGGCTAAAAACCAACTGACATCACCGTCCATATGAGTCTCATTACCTGAAACGGATTCTTGATATCAACTTTGCGCATTCCATTCCAAGAATTAGGACAACGAGACCAGCTAGGCCATCAATCCAGTAGTGGTTAGCGGTGACAACTATGCCAAAACTGGTGGCAATGGGGTAGCTCCACATCGTTAAGCGAGCCCACCGAGAATTCAGGACTGGGATCAGTGCTAGAGCACACCATGCAGCCCAGGCAAGGTGAAGGCTAGGCATGGCAGCCCATTGGTTTGAAATGGCTTGAAGAGTGCCGGAATCGAAAGACCACAAACCTCCGTGCACCGCAAGCGTGTCAACAAAAGCGAACTCAGTCATTGACCCACCGTAAGGAGGAGGTGTTGACAGCAACCGGGGGGGCATCAAAGGAAACGCTGCGAAGCCGACAAGACCCAGCGCAGTTGTTATAGCTAGTCCTGTTCGGTACCTCAGAAAGCGCGCTGGAAACTTTCTAAACAAAAATATGCCAGTACCAATAGTTACGACGAAGTGGAGACTTCCGTAGAAAACATTCCAGAACCATAAGAACCAACCCCAGTCGATAAAGAAGCTTTGGAGCTGTTCCTCGAAAAATAAACCGATTTTTTTTTCTAGGTTGATGACAGTCCGAGCGTTGTCAGCTGCTGTCGTCGTATCTGCCGCGAATAAGCCATTGGAACCAAACTGATTTCTGATTCGTGCATAGACCAAGTAGAACCCGAGAATGAAGAGGATCTCTTTCCACCAGCGCCTTTGATCAACGACTTTTTCTAGCGATGTCAAAGCCGCCCCCCGGAGTTCTGTCGGCGTGGACCAAAGATGAATGGCACCACTCCAGCGAGACTCGCAATGAGAGTAACAGCGTAAGTCAGGAGTCCTAAGACGACGCTTTGGCTACTTGCAATGTACGAACTGCCGAGAAAAAAAACCAGTGCCGCTTCTCTGACGCCAAGTCCGCCAATAGCGATCGGTAGAACCTGGGCCACAAAGACCATAGGAAGAAAAGCAAACCAAGTCGACATGTCAAGCCTTATGCCGATTGAGTTAGCGATGCAGATAACAGCAAATATAAGACAGGCCTGAAATGCCACTGCTACGGCTAGCAGCCGAAACATTGAGCCGGGAACTTTGCGATAGATCGCTAGGCCTTGGTGAACGGCCGCAAGTGAAGCTGTTAAACCGTTTTGACCTTTGAGTCGCCCACCGATGCTTGGGTGTTGGGCTACAAAAATTAAGAGTGATAGCAATACGAGTGTTGCTACAGAGGCAGCGAGAGCAACCATTCCTGTTCGGTCTGATATTAAGTCTGGCTTAAGCATCAGGGTGAACAGAGTTATTACAGGGAGAACCAACCAGCCGGTTGATCTTTCAATAATCACTGAGGCGAAAGCTCGCGAATGGTTGTTTGTTGCGGTACCCATTCGGGTTACCCGCAAAATATCGCCACCCACTGTCGTCGGTAGAAAGTTTCCTACAAATTGGCCCGCTAAAAAGTACCCGAATATTTGAGAAAATTTCAGCCTCTCGCCGAGGGTCCTACAGACTTCAAGCCAACGAACTGAAGCTAGAGCAAATGCTCCGAGCGTCAAAAGCAATGAGGCGCTTAGCCATAACCAACTTGTTGGTTCCCAGTCAGGCCACCTCGCCTCTAGGTCATCGGCTGGAAACTGAGTCAGTAACAGCGTCAACATCACCGAACTTGCTATTAAGCGAAGTCCGAGGGAAGCCTTTTTCGGCAAACGGAAGGAGTAGTTGCGCTTCGGTATCACGAGAGTTCGAAGATTAGGCCGAACGGGCGGCCCTGAGAAGTCTAAAACGTGAATGTTCAGGGTACTGTGTCGACGGAACTTTGATTTAAGACAGGGAGATGCGAGTGTGAAACCCCTTTCCTCGCTATTGGACCGAGAACTCATCCAAGAAACTCTTGCTGAGGCCATATCGAACGGAGGTGAGTGGGCAGAAGTTTTCGTAGAGGACCGACAGAACGCTTCCGCAGATTTCGACGAAGGACGGGTTGAAGCGATGGTTTCGAGTAGAGACCTCGGTGCAGGAATTCGGGTGACGGTAGGCGAAGTGACAGGATTCGCTCATACCTCTGACTTAACGCGCGGTGGCCTATCGGAGGCTGCCCAAGCTGCTGCTGCTGTTGCTAAAGGCGGGGGCCAAGTTAAACCAGTAGCTCTAAATGGAGATGGAGTGGCTGAAAGCAATGCGCGAATATTGCCGGAAACTATTTCAAAAACTCGAAAAGTGGAGTTGCTGGAGCAAACCAACTCCGCTGCCCGGGCTGAGAACCCAGCTATCACCCAAGTAAATGTCCGATATTCGGAAGGCCGTCGCCGAGTGTTGATCGCTAACTCGGAGGGACTCTTCAACGCTGACGACCAAACGCGAACTTTGTTATCGGTGAATTGTGTGGCTACTGGTGATCAAGGACTACAAACAGGTCGAGAAACTGTGGGGTACACCGTCGGATTCGAACTTTTCGAAGACCACGACATTGAGGCTATGGCGCGACGAGCTGCCGGTCGAGCAATAACTAAATTAGCTGCGCGCCCAGCGCCCAGCGGCCAATTACCGGTCGTAATAGAACGAGGTGGAGGAGGCGTGCTTTTCCACGAGGCCTGCGGCCACGGTCTCGAGGCAGATCTCGTAAATAAAGGGGCATCAGTGTTCCGTGATCGTCTAGGAGAACTCGTTGCCGCTCCATCCGTCACACTCGTTGATGACGGAACCATGGGGGTTGAATGGGGCACCATAGCTATCGACGATGAAGGGTGCCCTACTCAGCGGAATGTCCTTATCGAAGATGGTGTTCTTACCGATTACATGTGGGACCACTTGCGCAGTCGAGCAGCCGGAAGACCGGCTTCAGGAAATGGAAGGCGGCAAAGTTATCAACACTTACCTATGGTGCGCATGACCAATACCTTTGTCACTAATGGGGATGCTGAGCCACGAGACATCATTGCGGACACTAAAAATGGGGTTTATGTCGCCCAATTGGGCGGAGGTCAAGTCAACACGGCTACCGGTGATTTTGTTTTCGGTATGACTGAGGCCTACCTCATTGAAAACGGCGAGATAACAGCGCCGTTGCGCGAAGGAAATCTCATCGGTAACGGTCCAGAGGTTTTACAAAACATAGAGGTGATCGGAAACGACTTTGCCATGGGAAGCCCAGGTACCTGTGGCAAAGACGGGCAGGGTGTCCCAGTCGGAGATGGCCAGCCAACACTGCGAGTCGGAGCATTAACTATCGGCGGTACCGCAAGTTGAGTAAACCTCTTGAACTGCCGGAGATAGCCGACAAGCTCGTGTCGCTAGCGCAGCGAAATGAGCAGGTAGAGGTCTGCCTATCAAGAAGCCGTTCAACGACGGTAAAGGCCTACTCCGCTCAGGTTGAATCAGTCCGATCTGGTATGTCTGAAGGTGTCGGGATCAGAGTAATCGTCAACGGTCAGCAAGGTTTTGCTACCGCCGGCTCGCTCGATTACGAGGTCTTAGCTCAAGTCATTGAAGAAGCTCGAGGCAATTTACAGTTCGCGGAGAGCGACCCTGACCAAGGACTTGCTGAGCCTGATGGAATAAAATCTCCCAATCTTGATCTGGTTGACTCTGCAGTTCTCAAGATGAGCGACCAAGAGAAATCATCTATAGCGATTGAGTTAGAGCAGCGATGTCTATCAGCAGATCGACGAGTAAGCAGCGTGCGTTCTGCTGCATGGTCCGACGGCTGGGGTGAATTTGCTTTAGCTTCGACGAACGGGATTTCGGTATACACCGAAGGCGGAAGTTGCTCGGTAGGTGTTCAACCGCTCGCCGTAGAAGGAAATGAAACTCAGATTGGCTACGCGGGAGATGCTGCTCGGCGGCCCGACTTACTCGATATGGACCGAGTCATAGCTGAAGCAGTCGAGGGCGCGACAGGAATGTTGGGGGCCAGCAAACCGGTATCCGAGAGGGTCACGGTGGTTTTTGAGCCTGGAGTGACGTCCGCGTTCCTTGGAACGGTTGCGGGTGCCCTTACCGGCGATCGTGTTGTAAAGGGAAGGTCGCCGTTTGCGGATCGTCTGGGTGAACAAGTTGGCGCTTCAAAGTTGACGTTGTTTGATGACCCAACAAACATCGAGTCTTTAGGAGCCGACAACCATGACGGCGAAGGTCTGGCCGCTCGAAAAAATATGATTATTGAAAATGGGATGTTGTCGCAATTTCTGCATAATTCATACACGGCACGACGATTGGGGGCGAGCTCTACTGGCTCAGCCGTTAGGGGTGCTCGTTCGACACCTAGCGTCGGCCTGCATGCTTTGTGCCTGAAGCCAGGGACGCTTGACCGAGAAGCTCTATTTCATAAGGTTGGCAACGGAATTTTTGTCCGTGGTGTAAACGGTCTGCATAGTGGGGTTAACCCGGTTAGCGGAGATTTCTCAGTTGGGGCATATGGACACAAGATAAGAGACGGCGTCCTCGCGGAACCTTTTAGGGAAGCAACAATCGCTTCAACTCTTCAACGAATGCTGCTTGATATAGCAGTAATTGGCGGAGACTTTGAGTTTTTGCCAAATGGCTCAGGCATGTCATCTATAGCAATAGACGACATTGCACTGTCGGGTATGTGATTCGTGAAGGTAACTGAACGGGGTCTGTTGATACCCTTCACCCGTGCCTTCTTTGCCCACACCGGAAGCTCTTGAGCGTCATCCTCACTTAGCTGAACCTTGTCCTGAAGGCTGGGTTCGCGTCGATTTTCACTCCCACACCATGTGGTCTGGAGATTCAACCACCACTCCTGAGGAACTTCACGAGTGCGTCACGGCGTCCGGAATAGACGTTCTGTGTATTACCGATCACAACGCGATCAAAGGAGCGGTTGAACTTGCTGATGAACTCCCGTGTCGAGTAGTGGTAGGCGAAGAGTTGAAAACTCATGCCGGTGAAATAATTGGGCTTTTCTTACGGGAACGAATCCCGCAGGGAATTCCACCGCTGGAAGCTGCGCTTGATATTCGCGATCAGGGTGGAATTGTCTACGTGCCTCACCCGTTTGACCCGATGCGGAATAATTTACGATTAGATGTTTTAGATGAGCTAGTTGCGTCAGATCTAGTTGATGGCATTGAAGTACTTAACGGAAAAACGAGCCTCAAAAGCCTCAACCAAAAAGCTGTCACATATGCCGCTAAGCACGATCTGGCAATTGGAGCCGGCAGTGATGCACACGTTGCTGAAGCGATAGGGGCTGTTTACTTAGAAATGCCAGACTTCGATAGCCCCGAAGATTTCTTGAGTTCAATGCGCCAAGGGCGGCCCGTGGGTCACTATTACGACCCTCCGAGGCGCTGGCGACCCCGTATCGTTCCTTCAACAGCCGATGGATTTCTCTAACTGCAAACTGCTGAACGAATATGCCAATTTTTCACGCAATCGTCTTAGGTGTTACTCAGGGACTTACCGAGTTCCTGCCCATCTCGTCTAGCGGTCATCTCGGCATAATTCCATGGCTGTTCCAATGGAATCACTTTGATGGTGACACCAGGATGGAAAATACCTTTGACGTGGCAGTTCACTTTGGGACATTAGTCGGGTCAGTTATCTGTTTGTGGGGAGATGTTCGTAGGTACTCGAGCGCTGGACTTTTAGCTCTTGTCGGACGCAGGCCTTGGAATAATCAAGCAAGGTTTGCTTGGTTTTTATTGTTGTCGGCGTTGCCTGCTGCCATATTGGCAGCGTCTTTTGAAGGCTTTTTCCTAACGCAAAGCAACCGCATTGGTTTAATTGCTTTTGGTTTAGCTGGCTTCGGTGTTTTGTTGTGGGCAGCTGATCGGAGACCCCAAACCAAGGCCGTCGTTAAAGATCTCACAATGCGGCGTGCCGCGCTGCTGGGATGGGGTCAATGCTTTGCATTGTTACCTGGTGTGAGCCGCTCTGGGATAAATATCACAATCGCCAGAACTCTGGGCTACCGGCGATCGGATGCTGCTCGTATTGCGTTTCTTATGGGCCTACCGATTATCGGGGGAGCTGCCATTTACAGGCTATTCGGAGTCATTTCCGATGGTTTGCCGAATGGCATGTGGAGTGTTTTGGCTGTCGGGGCCTTTTCCTCAGCGGTTACCGGTTGGTTCGCCATCCATGTGGTGCTCCGATGGGTGAGGACCCATAGTTACGCCGGTTTCGCCGCATACCGCCTCTGCCTAGCATTGGCGATAGCGATAGTGTTATGGAGTCGTTGAACCAATGTCAGATTGGTGAAAATCTAATTCCATGGCAATTTTTGACTTCTAATTAGTCCTTAGCTGCCTTTGATGAATTAGAGCTCGAAGATTTGTCTGTGGAGCTCGAAGATTTGTCCGCGGATCCGGAAGACGAAGACTCACTCTTCGAAGAAGTAGTTTGCTCTTTGCTGCTTCCGCCAGAACTAGAAGAATCTGACTGTTTGCTGTTTCCGGCACGACTGTCGTTTTTGTAGAAGCCGTTGCCTTTAAACGCAATTCCGACATTTCCAAAAACTTTCTTCACCTCACCACCACAGGTGTCAAGCGGACAGACAGTAATTGGGTCATCGGAGAAAGACTGACGGATTTCGAATTGGTCTTCACAAGCTGTGCAGCGATATTGATAGGTAGGCATATGTATGCGTAGCTCCTGACCCGATTTGAAGGCCGCTCAAGATACTACCGACGACCAGCGAGGGAGACACCTGCCGATAACAAACGACAGACAGGCTCTAGCGCCGCTAGATTCCAGAATATGATTCCGATTGAAGAGGCCCGGACCTATGTGATGGACCGGTGTCGACCACAACCTGCTGTAGGAACCGACGTAGCAGACGCCCTTGGGCTGGTCACTTCCGCCGATGTAATTGCAAACGAGTCTCTACCGCCGTTCGCAAATACCGCAATGGATGGCTTTGCTGTCCGGTCTGCCGACTTAGATACTGTTCCCGTCCGGTTAGAAGTTATTGAAACAATTGCAGCGGGGCACAATCCCACACGTGAGGTGGGTTTGGGTCAAGCGAGCAGAATTATGACTGGAGCGCCTATTCCAGATGGCGCGGATGCAATTGTGATGGTCGAAAAGACTTCGGTTGATGGAGATGTTGTAACTATTGAAGCTCAAGTGGAGCCCGGTAATCACATCCGTCCAGCGGGCGACGATGTGAAAGAAGGAGATCTAGTTTTTCCAGCAGGAACACGACTGAGCGCTGGCCATCTAGGAGTTCTTTGCAGCTTGGGTTTTCAAAAAATTGATACCTTTCCGCGGCTCAGAGTGGGAGTTATATCTACCGGAGATGAGCTGGTAGATGATGGGGGAGTTCTGGAACCAGGACAAATACGTGATTCGAATCGAAGAACGTTGCTTTCGTTACTTAGCGGAGATGCCTTCTCGCCTGTTGATCTAGGGCTTGTCGCCGATAATGAACTTGCTATCGAAGAGGCTCTGTCGCAGGGTGCGCAAGACTGTGACGCGGTAATTACCTCTGGCGGAGTCAGCATGGGTGACTTTGACTATGTCAAGGCTGTTCTTGACCGGATAGGTGATATGAGATGGATGCAAATTGCCATCAAGCCGGCAAAACCACTTGCATTTGGCACGATCGGCGGAACACCTATCTTTGGTCTTCCTGGAAACCCTGTCTCGTCGATGGTCTCCTACGAGTTGTTTGCTCGGGCAGGGCTTCGTTCGATGATGGGGTTCAGAGAGCCGATCAGGCCAATAATTAAGGGCGTTGCAGCGAAGTCAATGAGGAGAAGAGCAGACGGGAAAATCCATTACGTTCGGGTAATTGCCGAACAGGAGAATGGAACAACTGTTGTATACCCGGTTTCCGGTCAAGGCTCTCATATGTTGGCATCAATGGCGCGCTCGAATTCGCTTGCTGTTTTGCCAGACGGAGAAGGTTGTGAAGCAGGAGAACAGGTCGACGTTTTGCTCCTTGATTAAGCTATAAAGAGCTGAGCAGGTGTCAACAGCTACGGATCGCTACCCTTGAGTCATCATGCACGAAGAAGTTACAGCCCAAGATCTAATAGACCCACATGGTCGAACAGTTCGCGACCTTCGTATTTCCGTCACTGATCGATGTAACTTCCGATGCCAGTACTGCATGCCAGCAGAGGGGATGCAATGGCTTCCGAGAGAAGAAATTTTATCCTTTGAGGAAATAGAGCGGTTTGCTCGCATCTGTATTGAGCATTTTGGGTTTAGTGGTATCCGGCTCACCGGTGGCGAACCTTTGGTTAGAGCTCACCTCCCTGAGTTGGTCCAACGATTAGCTCGTTTGGGAGTCGATGTTGCGTTGACAACTAATGGAGCAACGTTGCGACTGCATGCAGCGGCACTTGCCGACGCTGGTCTAAAGCGCATCAACATAAGTCTCGATTCGCTGCGTAAAGACAGATTTTTGGAGTTAACGAGACGCGACGAGCTTGACCGTGTTTTGAGTGGAATTGATGCTGCGATTGAGGCTGGGCTTAACCCCGTGAAGATAAACGCAGTCATGATGCGGGGAATCAACGATGACGAAATATTAGATTTTGCCGAATTTGGAAGAGAAAAAGGTGTCACCGTTCGCTTTATTGAGTTCATGCCGCTTGAAGCTGGGGATGTATGGAACGAAACTGTCGTGGTTCCGGCGCAAGAGATAGTCGAAACTATTAACCAGGCCATCCCCTTAGAGCCTGTTGTGCGTGGAAGTGAGCCCGCTGAAAGATGGCGGTACGCCGATGGCGGCGGCGAAGTAGGAGTTATAGCTTCGGTTACCAAGCCGTTCTGCGGTAACTGTGACCGGGTTCGCTTGACCGCAGAAGGTCAATTTCGGACTTGTCTTTTCGCCGTAGATGAATTTGATATGCGCTCACTTCTTAGGAGCAGCGCCGGAGATGATGCGGTGGCTTCTGCGATAGCAACTGCAGTCGGAACCAAATGGGCAGGGCACTCTATTGGCCAAGTTAATTTTATTCGCCCTAAACGAACGATGAGCCAGATCGGAGGTTGAAAGGTGGCTGGGTCCAAAGATCCGGAATTAACGCACCTGGATTCATCCGGTCAGGCGCGTATGGTTGATGTTCTCGGAAAGGATGTGACTCGACGTCGAGCAGTGTCGAAATGTCGTATAGAAATGGCTGCTGCTACTGCTTCCATCATCGCGAAGGGAGATGCAACCAAAGGTGATGTCTTGGCTGTAGCGAGAGTCGCCGGAATTCAGGCTGGAAAGCGTACTTCTGAGTTGATCCCGTTATGCCACCCATTAATGATTGGATCGATTTCGATCGAGTTTGAAATAGAAGAAAGTTACGTTTCTATTACTGCGGAGGCTGAGACTCTCGATCGAACCGGAGTCGAAATGGAAGCTCTAACTGCCTGTTCTGTTGCTGCACTGACTATCTATGACATGTGTAAATCGGTAGACAAAAACATGGTGATCAGCGACTTAGCACTATGGGAAAAGACCGGTGGAAAGTCCGGCCCGTACAGTCGAAGCTAACTCCGTTGAGAACTAATTTCTTGGTAATGGAAACGAGCATTGCATCTAACGCTGTGGCTCGTAATACTTGGTTGGCCGTATCCGGATTTGGGTATCGTTTCTTATAAGGCTCATTCTTGTATGCGCCTTAGTAATTTTTGCAAGATCGCTAGCTTATTTGTGGACGAAAGGTAGGAGGAGAATCGACTTGACCGAGATAGTTCTCCTCGTACTTGCGTTTGTGTGGGCTCTGGTGTTGGTCCCGGGTTGGATACGTGCGTTTTTGTATCGCGGAGGTCGCCGAACTCCAATGATGGCCTGGCAACGGCAGCTAAATACGCTGTCTCATTCATCTCCGGCCGCCGGTGTGCCAGCGCCCTTCGGAGCTCGTGTGGCAACGGTTGACCGAAGAGGAATTTATCGGCGACCGAGAAGTTCAATTCCCAACAACAGTCGCGAGGCAGCTGTGCGCCGGCGCGATGTGCTGCGCCTTCTGGCTTTAGGTTCTGGCATGACTTTGTTCGGGTGGGTCGCAGGAGGCCTCGCAATTGTGGGAGTGACCCACATAATTTTTGACGCATCCCTGGTTGCGTACTTGGTCCTTTTGAACCAGCGACGTAAAAAAGAGATTGAGCGGCTTGCTCAAATCCATTATCTAAAGCCACAAATAGCTATAGCTGGCGAGCTTGCAGACGATGGCACTGGGCGAAGCGCCACCAAATAGATGCAGCGGCTCGATTAAGTCGCCCCCTCAACGTCCTGCATCGATCAGTTTTGCTGTATCGTCCAAAGGTCCCTATGGGGGTGTAGCTCAGTTGGTAGAGCGCTTCGGTCGCATCGAAGAGGCCAGGGGTTCAATTCCCCTCACCTCCACGCCATTCAGAAAGATTCTGTCGCGCAGTCTCACTGGCGGACCTCTGTTAATAGCGCTGATGTTTGTGTTCCTCATAAGCGGTTGTGCTGAGACTGCCGCTGAGAGCACTTACTCAGGCTTAGAGGTAAAGCAGCCTCAAATCATGCCGGACCCAGTTCTCATAGATACTCAAGGCCAATCTTTTTCTATGCGCGCAGATACGAAAGGCGCGGTGCGTCTTGTCTATTTTGGGTTCACTACCTGTCCCGACATCTGTCCAGTTCATTTATCTCAGCTGAGTGACGTGTTGGCCCGACCAGGGATGCCTCCCAACATTAAAGTTCTGTTCGTTACAGTCGATCCTGAAACCGATACTCCCCAAGTCATGAGGTCTTTTCTCGACAATTTCAGCACTGAATTCATAGGTTTAACGGGAACAAAGGAGATGCTTGTTGACGTTCAGCAGCAGTTCTCAGCCTTGATAGCGACACCAGCGGTTGATGAAAATGGGGAAACCACAGATATAGGACACGATGGTCGCGTCTTCGCTTTTGCTCCAGACGACTTGGGTCGAACCCAATATCCGCATCCAACTCGGCAAACATCATGGACACGTGACTTACCTATCCTTGCAACCCTCCGATAGCGTCCAGGTTAGAAGTCATTAGCGGTACAAAGAAAAGGTCTGATGCTTTGAGGTTTTGGTGTTCAACACTTGAGGAGCCATGGTCTTGGAGCTTTCGCGCTTATCCCGGAATCTGGCTCGCAATGTTTTCTTTGATTATTCCTTACTTCTTATTTCAACGTAGAGCCCCAAAGGGATATGAGGCGCCCAAGTCCCAGAAGCGTCTCTTCATCGCAGGCCTCGTACTTTTGTGGCTTGCCACTGATTGGCCTCTGGGGTTGTTGGGGGCTAGCTACTTGGCTTCCGCTCATATGCTGCAATTCCTTCTCTACACAATGGCGGTGGCGCCGCTGCTGTTGTTAGGAGTGCCGGAATGGATGGCCAGACGTATAGCCGGAAGGTTGCGTCTATATCGACTTCTAGGGCGTTGCGCGAAGCCGGTGGTGGCTGGTGTTCTGTTCAATGGCATGCTGATTTTTACACATTCACCATGGGCAGTAGATACCTTCCGGGCCAGTCAGTTTGGTTCTTTCGGAATGGACTTGCTGTGGCTAATTGGCGGACTTTTGGTCTGGACTCCTCTAGCGTCTCCGATACCCGAACATCGAATGACGAGCTACCCGGGGCGTATGGCCTTTCTTTTTCTGGCCCTAGGTGTCATACCCGCAGTCCCCGGCGGATTCCTTACCTTCGCGACGTTTCCCCTATACGCAACCTATGAACTAGCTCCTCGAGTGCACGGACTCGGAGCAACGACCGATCAACAGCTAGCAGGTCTGGTCATGAAACTTGGAGGAATCCCGGTTGTATGGGGAACGATCGTTGCACTCATGTACCGCTGGAGTGAAACTAGCCGTGCTGAAGGAGCTGCAGCTCGAGGTCTAACTGCGCCCACCTTGTCATCTGAAGATCTTCGTCAATCAAACACCGACCCCGACCAATAGATAACTACCCACACCAAACCAAATACCACCGCGACCGAGATCATCGATGACCATAAGGTGTAGCGAGGGCCTAGCGTTCTGCGAGTTGGACGACCGAACATCTCTTTATTGTGTCAGATGAGCTACCTGGATCAGAATCAGCTCCCGATCCTGCTGCCCTCTCTTTCACGGAGTGCAACGTTGACAGATAACTTCTCCAGATGCTGGTCGAGTGTTAGTTGTCCTTGCGGAATTGGGTGCTCCGCGAAGAAACTATGAATTTCTGCGGCCAGTCGAGGAGTAGAGAGGGAACGAATTCCACCAACCATTCGAGGAATCGAATTTTGCGGAAATTTTTTGTTTAGTTCTTCCCATTGATCCCGAATTAATTCCCAAGCTAGAGCCCCGTGGCTCCGGTGGGCCATTGCGGCTCCGATCAGGTAGGGAGCGTTTTGGGTTCGAACTTCGTTACTGAAGAGATCGAGGGTTTTTTCAAAGAGTTGAGTCCCTTCCACTTCGAGTAGTGCCATTAGGTAACGAACCTCTAACTGCGGCGTTTGGGCTTCTCGATAGAGATCCACTATTTCGCCGTAAATTTTTTCATCTCCCGCTGCCGCGACAACGCGAATCGCCGCTGCAGTCAGGTTGGGTTCAGTATTTTGGCCGTTGTTGTTATCGGTGAAGATAACCCGAGCTAGATCCTGCACCGAGTTGTCATTGCCAGTGGTACCGGCAGCAGCGAAAAGCAGAGCACGCAGTTCTCTATCCAAGTCAGGCTCGTCGTCTAAAGGCTCTAGGCCCAAAACACCGAGAGCAGTCGTTGAAAGATCTCTGATCAAGACCTGCAATCGGTGTCGACCCTTTTCGTCAGCAATCGAATGTAGATGTTCAAGCGACGAAAGCATTCGTTGCCAGACAGCTAAGTCAGTTTCGGCTACCAACCCCGTTACTAGCGAGATATGTGTTTCAGCATCAACCTTGCCTGCGAGCACAGATGCCCACGTATCATCTACCAGACCGTAACGTTCTGCTGGGGAAAGCACGTCAAGGGCCTGACTAGATAGAGCCTTGAGTAGACCTTGGTCGTAGGTAACACGATAAAACCCGTGACCTCCGGCGTTTACAACCACCCAATCAGGAACTCCTCCAAGATCAATCGTGGCCTCGCTATTTTCCAGCAGTAATCTAGTTTCAATTTCAGTTGATCCGACTCGGGCGCGGACAATGATTGGGATGTGCCAAGAAGCTGGATCTATGTCGGAATAGCCGAACCGAGTCTGTTTGACGGTCACACCCTCGGAAGATTTTTCGACAAAAACATTTGGATGGCCACCCTGAAAAATCCAGGTGTCCATCGCCGCGCGCACTGGCACTCCACTCGCAACCTCTAAAGAGTCCCAAAGGTCCGTGGTGGTGGTGTTGGCATAACTATTAGTCGTTAGGTAGTGCTTGACGCCACTCCTGAAGTCATCTGGGCCCAAGAATTGTTCGAGCATTCGAACCACCGCAGCACCCTTTTCGTAGGTCAACACGTCGTACATTGCTTCGGCGTCTTGTGGCGAAACAACTTCAAACTCTATTGGCCTTGTAGAGGCTAAGGAATCTGTATCGAAAGCAGCTCCTCGTTCAATGCAGAAGCCGTCCCACCGACGCCAGTCGGGCCTGAAAGCATCAGTAGTCGCAACCTGCATGAACGTTGCAAAAGCCTCTTTAAGCCATATGCCGTTCCACCAATCCATGGTCACTAGGTTGCCGAACCACATATGCGCGATCTCGTGAGCTATGACATCGACGATTCGGGTTAGCTCAGCTTGGGTGGTTCTCTCAGGATCTGAGAGAAGAAGAGTTTCCCTGAAGGTGACGCACCCTAAGTTTTCCATAGCGCCGAAGGCAAAGTCAGGTACAGCTATAAGGTCCAACTTTCCAGCTGGGTAGGCAATGTCGTAGTAGTCGACGAGCCACCTGAGGCTGAATTCACCCGCTAATAGGCCGAATTCAGTTAAGTCGCCTTTGCCTGGAACGTGCACTATTCGAAGAGGCACTCCGTCAACGTCTATTGGATCGGTTGCTTCGAGTTCGCCGACGATGAAGGCAACCAAGTAAGTAGACATAACCATGGTGTCAGCGAACCGATCTTCTCTCCGACCGTCTTCGAGTTGAGCAGAACTAATCAATTCGCCGCAACTGACAGTCATCAGGGAATCGTCGACTCGCAGGGTTACACCAAAAGAGGCTTTGAGGTCTGGTTCATCGAAACACGGAAAAGCTCGTCTCGCATTCGTTGACTCAAATTGAGTAGTCGCGATTACATGCTCGTTGCCTGCATCATCACTCCAAGTTGACCTATAAAAACCACGGAGCTTGTCGTTCAAGATGCCCTTGAACGAACAGAAAAGTCGAGCAGGACCAGGTTGGAGAACAATCGGCAGAGAAAACTCAGCCCGCTCTAGATCTTCATTCATAAGAATTGAACTTGCCGGAACGGAGTCATCTTGTTCGACGCGAACGTCCTCAATCTCCAATTCAACGGCGTTCAAAACAATCGTGTCTGTCTCGGTTATGACCTCTAGATCTATTACGACCTGACCATCGAACGAACCAGCTGCCAGGTCAGGTTCTAGCTCGATCGCGTAGTGTTTTGGCAATATGTGTCGGGGGAGTCGATAGGGGTTTTGCGATGTCACAAACCGCACCCTAGCGGCCCAATACAGACTTCAAGAGGTTGAGTCGCTAGGGTGCTTTCCAGTATCCGAAGAGAAGACGTATGGCACCTCCGAAAACTGAATTAGACCTTGACGTAGTTGGGTTCGGTAATGCTCTGGTGGACGTGTTATCCCACCAGGAAGATGAGTTCATTGATCAAATTGGTTCCACTAAAGGCGCCATGAATCTGATTGATGCGGAGCGCTCAGCCGAGCTCTACGCTTTAGTGGCGGACCGAGTGACGGTTTCTGGTGGCTCCGCTGCTAACACCGTTATTGGCGTCAATTCATTTGGTGGAACTTCAGCGTACGTCGGAAGAGTCGCTGCCGATGATTTGGGCGACGTATTTAGTTACGACATGAGTCAATTGGGAATTGAGCACACTACCCCTAGAGCCCCAACCGATGAGCCAACAGGGAGATGCATAGTTTTCGTTACCCCCGATGGTGAAAGAACTTTGAACACATTTCTCGGCGCCTCAAATGGGCTGACCCCTGCCGATGTTGACCTAGATCTAATTGCAAGAGCGAAACTGCTTTTCCTTGAGGGCTATCTCTGGGACCCACCCGGGGCGAAGGCTGCAATGCGTTACGCAGCGTCGGCGATCAGCGATGGGGCTCAGGTTGCGCTTACGCTCTCCGATCAGTTTTGCGTCGAGCGTCATCGGTCATCGTTTTTGGACCTAATCGATGACCATGTTGATGTGCTCTTCGCCAATGACCAGGAGGTGATGTCTTTGTTCGAAGCGGATCGACTCGAACTTGCTTTGGACTTAGTTCGAGAACGCGTAGACCTGGCAGTGATCACTATGGGCGCAAAGGGTTCGGTGCTGATCACTAAAGATGGGACAACCTCAATTGCAGCTGACCCGGTAGCCACTGTCGTCGATAAAACAGGAGCGGGGGATCTGTATGCATCGGGGGTTCTCTACGGGTTAGCGCGCGGTTACGACTTAGAGAGATGTGGTCAGTTGGGTTCGATAGCTGCTGAGGAGGTAATAGGACACATCGGGCCTAGGCCAGAGACCTCGCTTAGGGAACTAGCAGGAAAACTTGTTTGACCTCAACGTCTATTTGAACCATGAGATCACCGTTTCCCCCGATGACTTCAATTCTTCTGAACAAGATAAGCGAAGCGCCTTCAGGTCGCCGACTGGCCGAGAAACAGATTTCTCTAGGTAGATTTTGACCTTAGGTTCAGTGCCGCTGGGTCTGATGGCTACTCTAATGCCACCCTCGGATCTGAACTCGATCAGGTTCGCAGTGTGAGGCGGTGGTTTCTGAAGCCAATCAATGGTGCTGAGTATTCGACTCCCATTGATTTGCTTAGGAGGGCTTTCGCGAAGGGCATTAAGCGACGCTTCGATGACGTCAGATTCGAAGTGCCCACTTTCTTGGTGGGATACAAACAAACCGATTTCATGAGCGATCTCATCCAATCGATCTAGCGGTCCGATATCTCTTGCGCTGAGACGCTCCATCATTTGGAGGAATTTAATTGCAGCTGAAATGCCATCCTTATCCAAGACAGCCCTATTCACCGAGTACCCGAGAGCCTCTTCGTAGCCAAAGATCCAGTTCTTTTTAGGCTGGGATACAGCAGGTTCCATGATCCACTTAAAGCCAGTAAGTGTCCGAACATGCTCGACATCGTGGACGACGCAAAGCGCAGCGATCGCTTCAGATGACACGACCGAACTAGCAGTAAGCCGGTCATGTCCTGTCGTCGTGTTGATCTGGTAATCACACAACAGCAGACCCAATTCGTCTCCCGATAATTGGTTCCAGCCGTCGTTCGTTTTTACAGCAACGGCTAATCGATCTGCATCGGGATCGTTTGCAAGAATTAATTCAATCTTTTTTTCGTCAGCAGTTTGGAAAGCTTGGTTTAGAACTCCGGCTTCCTCTGGGTTCGGAAAAGGCAAACCGGGAAAGGAGCCGTCGGGTGTGAACTGAGAATCAACCCGCACGGGAAGGGGAATATTGGCCTGAGAGCAGGCGGCCTCCAAAGCTGCGCCGCCGACGCCACATAGGGGTGTGTAAACCCATTCCAATTCTCGCTTTGTAGCTTCAAATGATGCAGGTTGAGTTATAACTGCTCCCACATAAGTCGAAATCGCATCCTGAGCATCGAGGATTGAAACCTCATGAGGCTCGGCTAGATCCTTCTCTGACGGAAGAGAATCGAACAACATCAACGATTCGATTTCTTGGTCAATTGGTGGCCTGATCTGAGTCTGATCAGGGCCGTAGACCTTGTAGCCACTGTCACTCGACGGATTATGACTACCAGTAACCACGATTGCCCCGGACGCGCTGAGCCTCGTTTGATGCCAAACAACAACGGGAGTTGGAACAGGGCCATCGATGAGCCAACAACGAACACCCAACGCGGTTAGCAGACGTGCTGAATCTAGGGCGTACAGATCCGAATCAGGACGAGCGTCATAACCGATTACGATTCCGCTTTTAGTTAGGCCGCGCCTCTCTAGATAACCACCAATAGCCCGTGCCGTTACCCGAACCGATACACGGTTCATTCGCGCTGGACCTATCCCACGCTCTGCTCTAAGGCCTGCTGTTCCGAATGAAAGTTTGTAGCCGAAGTGAGAAGTAAGTAATTCGGGTTGATAGTTCAATTGATCCAGAGCGCGGCGGGTGCGTGGATTTGGATCAGCATCAAGCCAAGCCTCTGGCTGAACTAAAAGTCTTGATGAAGCATCACTCACTAAGCCACCCTGCCTTACCAGGCACGATAGCGTTGCCCTTTCACCATTTGGTAGACCGATGCTTTTTCCAACTTTGGCCTTTGGCCTATTCTTCTTAGTCGCCTTTCTCCTTAACTGGTTGACGCGCCCGCACCCGATGATTTGGAAAATAGTCATGTTGGGAGTGAGTATTTTCTTCTACGGCTGGTGGAACTGGCGCTTTGTTTTCCTCCTCTTATGGGCAATTACTTCGAACTGGGTAGCGGGAACTCAGATAGACAAGCATCTTTGTGCTGGGAGTAAACGGCTAGCAAAAAACTGGATGCGTACAGCGATAGTCGGAGACCTTGTGCTTCTAGGTGTGTTTAAGTACTACGACTTTTTCGCTGTGGAGCTTTCGAATCTGTTGGGCAGTAGCGCGACGGTCCCGTTGTTGGAACTGACGCTCCCAGTGGGTATTTCCTTCTTTACCTTCCAGGCCATGAGTTATGTCATTGACCTGCATCGAAGGGATATCGATCCGATGCCGATGCTTGATTTCGCTGTTTACCTCTCTTTTTTCCCACAGCTAGTAGCAGGCCCGATAGTGCGCGCCGCTGAAATGGCGCCCCAAATCAGGAAACAGCCGGATCCTCGACGAGTGGCTTCAGGAGAGGCCTTTCACCTAATACTTCGAGGCTTATTCAAGAAAGTCGTTATATCTAGTTGGCTAGCCAGTGCCATAGTTGACGACGTTTTCTCCAACCCCGAAAGTCACAGCAGCCAGGATGTGCTCATTGGGATTTATGGTTACGCCATCCAGATATATGCCGATTTCTCCGGCTATACCGATATAGCAATTGGCGTCGCCTTGCTTCTCGGATTTAGATTTCCAACTAACTTTGATCGACCTTATAGCGCGCTCTCTCTTAGAGAATTCTGGAAAAGGTGGCACATAACTCTGTCGTCTTGGTTGCGTGATTACCTCTACATCCCTCTAGGAGGTAATCGCGGCAAACAGTCAGATACCTATCGCAATTTACTTCTCACCATGGTTTTGGGAGGACTATGGCATGGCAGCACTTGGAATTTTGTAATTTGGGGCTTTATCCACGGAATCGCCCTATCGGTGGAGCGAATTTTGCCGAATCGACGAAACCATCCAGTGATTCGCTGGTTCGTAACTTTTCACATTGTTTGCTTCGCCTGGGTGTTTTTTAGAGCCGATTCTCTTTCTTCGGCGCTAGATGTGATCCGCGCGCTAGCCAGTTTGCCTAGCTCCGCGGAATTAACCAGTTCGCTTTCAGTTCTCCTTCTAGTTGGCATGATGGCCGCACAATTTGTCCCATATTCGAAGTCCGAGGACCTGAAGCGGATTTTGAGTCGCCAAAGAATACTGGTTCAGGGCTTAACCTTCGGATTTGGACTGGTCTTAATCGACTTGTTTGGACCGGAGGGCGTTGCCCCCTTCATCTATTTTCAATTCTGATGGAAGATGAGACTGACACCGAACCTAACCCGCACCCGCATGGCGGGTTTCCGGCTGGGAAAGTATTCCTGAGCGGAATAGCTGGGTTCATACTTGCTGCAGCTATTAACTCTGGGGCTTTGTTAGCCGACGCGGAACAGCTTCCAGATAGCAGAAGTCGATCGGTATCCGTTGCTATATGGAGCCCGATTGAGAAAATTGCTTCGACGCTCAAGCTGACATGGCCTAGAAATGTGGGTGATTTCCTGCTTGGTCGTAATGAGGGTGAAGATCAGATCGATCTTCGACGCGAACAAATTGGGGCAGTACCTCAGCCGAGCGCAGAAGAATGGCCAGCACTTTCGCCAGAAAAACCACCTCCTACATACGAGCTGGATCAAACCACAGCCGTAGCTTCGGAGCCGGTTTGGAGTTCTGGAAACCCTTTTACTATCTGGGTGCTAGGTGACTCAATGGTTCAATTTTTCGGTGAGACCTTTGTGAGGATGGCTGAAAGGTCCTCATTAGTCGCAGCTACATCCGAACCTAAGCTGGCTAGCGGGTTGAGTCGCCCTGATTATTTTGACTGGCCAGCTCGAATATCTGATGTGATGACCGAGTACGACCCTGACGCTGTGGTTCTGATGTTTGGTGGCAATGATGCTCAGAATATTAAAACTGATGAAGGTCAATGGCTGAAGCGATTCACCGCTGAATGGGAGGAGGAGTATCGGAGTCGAATAGCACTTGTTATGGATCTTGCGACCGGTACGGAAGAAAGGGTCGTGCTCTGGGTTGGTCAGCCACCAATGCGTGGAGAGGGGTTTGACTCGCGTATGAAGCAGTTGAATGATCTCTATCGGTTAGAAGCTGATTCGCGGCTGGATGTGCACTATCTCGATCTTCAGTCATTATTTACTGATGAGAATGGAGCATATGCCCGGTACCTTCCTGACTCGTCGGGCAAATTGACAGATGTGCGGTTGACAGATGGCGTCCATTTGAGCCACTGGGGAGGCGAATGGCTTTCGGAGTTTCTTCTCGATGAAATCGAAAAGTTTCCTGGACTTGATGGGCTATGGGGCGAATGAAACTGCGCATTGGTGCCTGTGTTCTGTCTGTGATCGCGATGTGTTGGGTTGCTGCAGGACCGGGTGGCGCTGAAGGCAAAGAAACAGAATTATCGGCGTTAAGCGATAGCCGAAGCGCTGGGTTTGACCCATGGGGCGCTACTCACCACCGGTGGCCGAGTCTGGTCGATTTACACATAGGGCAAGAAGAGCACTACTACTACTGGAGCCGTCCAAACCAAAGATCGCTATTACGGGAAAGGACAGATACAAACCCACTGAACATCTGGGTTGGGGGTGACTCGTTAGCTGGTGGCCCTGCGCTGGGGTTTCGAGAGTTAGTAAGAGAAGGTGGTTGGGTCTACACCGAAGATGTCAGAAAGTCGACCGGTGTTGTCAGCGACTGGTACTTCGATTGGAGGAAACATCTCGAAGAAGAAGTAGCCGACGGTCCCTACGAAGTCATAGTGCTGTCAATAGGGGGCAATGACTGGCAGGGCTTTCGGGGAGGTCCGACTGAAAAAGGAAGCGCCGAGTGGGCCGAGAAATACCTGCAACGAATCCAAGAAATATTTCAAATTTTGGACCGCCCAGGCCGCCTCCTAATCTGGGTGGGAATGCCTCACTTTAAGGTTCCCTTTATGGTCCCATTGACCGATGTTGTGAACGCAATAACTCGAGAGGTTTTTAGTAATGGCGAGCGTTCTGTGTGGGTGAATGCAGCGTCGATAGTTTCGCCCGGTGGTGCATGGACGAAACACGTTATGCGTGAGAATGGTGAGTTGCTTGAAGTTCGTACGGATGACGGTACTCACTACCAATCAAGTGGAGCACGCCTGATAACAGATGCCGTGGTAGCAGCTGTGGCACTTAAGACTGGGTAGCTGATTAGAAAAAGCAGTTATCCTCTGCCGCAGTTTGGCCGTTTACCGTGGTTGGCCTTGCTACGACGAGCGCGTAGCTTGAGTTTCTTCTTGCGCTTCGACATTTCGACATGATATCGGCGTCCGACGGAATTCCCTAGAGATAAGGAACTGAACTACTCAAGTAACAGCTCCGACATCTTTCAACTTCTCGACGTCCTCACTTGAAAAGCCCCAATCAGTTAAGACCTCCATAGTGTGTTGCCCCGGCGCAGGCGGGGGCATTTGAACCTCACCCGGCGTGCGACTAAATCTTGGAGTTGGCCCTGGCTGTATGACGCCATCTACCTCAACGAAAGAACCGCGAGCAACATTGTGAGGGTGTCGAGGTGCTTCGGATAGGTCAAGAACCGGTGCGTAACAGACATCGCTTCCAGCCATGATTTCGTCCCATTGATCGCGACTTTTGGACTTAATTATTTCTCCTAGGCGAGCCTTTTTCTCATCCCAACTCTCCTGAACATTCCGGTCCTCTGTTGGAGCGTCTGTGAAGCCTGTCAGCTCAAGAAGCTCATCATGAAACTTTCCTTCGATAGACCCAATGGAGACGAATTTCCCATCTGATGTTTCGTAGACCCCGTAATAATAAGAGCCACCGTCGAGGACATTATCTTCCCGATTGTCAGACCAATGACCCGAGGCATGCATCCCATAAATGGAACTCATTAGGGAAGCGGCACCTTCAGTCATTGAAACGTCAACGACTTGACCTTCCCCAGAGGTTTTAGCTTCAAGAAGAGCTGCGCATATTCCGAAGGCGAGATACATTGCCCCGCCACCAAAATCGCCAATGAGATTAAGGGGAGGTGAGGGTTTATCTGTTGGACCAATAGCGTGCAACGCTCCAGTCAACGCTATGTAGTTGATGTCGTGGCCAGCGGCATGAGCCATCGGCCCATCTTGACCCCAACCCGTCATTCGTCCATAAACCAATCTTGGGTTTCGTCGATGACATTCTTCAGGCCCTAAACCAAGTCTTTCTGTGACTCCTGGGCGAAACCCCTCAATCAGTGCATCAGCCTCCTCAATAAGTTTGAGCACGGTTTCAACCCCGTCAGGATTCTTCAGATCAACTGAGACCGATCGTCGACTCCTATTGAGAACGTTGTATTTTCGCCCCCTATCTATTCCGAGATCGACTTGAGCTGTCCGATCGACCCTAACGACATCGGCTCCAAGGTCAGCTAAGAGCATCGCGCAAAAAGGCCCTGGTCCGATCCCCGCCAACTCGACAACCTTCAGTCCACTTAGTGGTCCCACAACTTCCTCCATGCAAGAGCTTCTTCTCAGATTCTTTCACAGCACGGGAACGTCTTCACGGTTGAAGGGTGACTTACCTCCGAGTGGCGGTATCCTCGCCTGCCCATGGAAAGATTTGGATTCGTCGGCCTACCTAACGCTGGTAAGTCTTCTTTGTTCAACGCCTTAGCCGGAGGCGGAGCGCTTGCCGCGCCCTACGCATTTGCTACTACTGACCCGAACGTTGGAGTGGTGAAAGTTCCTGATGAACGACTGGATGCGCTTGCCGAAATGAGCGAAAGCCGGAAGGTCGTCTACTCAACAACTGAGTTCGTCGATATAGGAGGACTAGTTGAAGGGGCGAGCCAAGGAGAAGGCCTCGGGAACAAGTTCCTCGCAGGCATTAGAGAAGTAGATGCATTGGTGCTAGTCCTGCGAACTTTTTCTGACGAAGACGTTCCTGGACCCAGTGACCCTATAGAACACCTGCGTGTCGTTGAAATCGAACTTACTCTCGCCGATCTTGAGTCAGTTGAGGCGCGAATCGACCGGCGCCGAAAGGCGTTGAGAGCTGAGCCGCGAGACGCAGCACTAGTTGCCGAAGTAGATGCATTAGAAGAAGCTTTAAATTTGCTTTCAGAAGGAACTCCGATTTACCGTTCCGAGCTTTCAGAGGAACGCCGATCTGCCCTAAAAGAACATTTCCTCTTGACCAATAAACCAGTGATGGCGGTTTTAAACATAGGAGAGGATCAGTTAGACAACGCCAATGAACTAGCGCTAGCTATTGGAACTGCACTCCCCGGTACTGAGGTTCTCCCCCTTTCGGTGCAGCTCGAAGCTGAGGCGGCTTTGCTGCCCGATGAAGAAAGAGCTGAATTGCTCGAAGGCTTAGGGTTGGGGGAAGGTGCCCTCCCCGTATTCGTGCGCGCAGCGCATGCAATGTTGGGGCTAAGAACGTTTTTGACGACTGGTGAACAAGAATCCCGAGCTTGGACTTTCAAAGAAGGTTGGAAGGCCCCCCAATGCGCAGGCAGAATCCACACAGATTTTGAACGTGGTTTCATTCGAGCTGAAGTAATCGCTAACGAAGATCTGCTTGCTTTGGGGTCGTGGTCTGCAGCGAGAGACGCAGGGCAACTTCGACTAGAAGGCAAGGACTATTCCATGCAAGACGGGGATGTTGTTGAATTTCGATTCAACGTTTAAGGAAAGAAATCTTGTAATTTCGAAAAAGGTTTGGGATTGCTTTCCGAATGACAAACTGTTTTCAGGTTCGAGCCGATGACTAAATCTGACGAAAATCTCAAAAAAGGAACTCTCTACCTGGTGGCTACGCCGATAGGGAACTTGGGTGATATTTCTCAACGTGCCTGTGAAGTCCTCGAGCAAGTCCAAGTCATCGCATGTGAAGACACGCGTCGGACTGGGAAACTTCTAGAACTCTTGGGCCTATCGGCTCAGCGACTTATGTTGACTAATGAGCATACGGAGGCCTCTGTTGGGGGGGCTATCGTTGAGCTGCTAGATCAAGGCCAAGACGTTGCACTTGTGAGCGATGCAGGAACGCCCGGGATATCAGACCCCGGCGAGCATCTGGTTAGCTTCGTCATAGCCCACGATCATCGTGTCTCAGCCGTTCCGGGCCCAAGTGCTGTGTTAACAGCCCTAACACTTTCGGGCCTTCCCACCTATCGGTGGGTCATGGAAGGGTTTCTTCCGAGAAAAGGCCAGGAACGAGATGTGCGACTTGAGAGTGTGGCTTCTGATGACCGAACCACAGTCATTTTTGAATCGCCCAAACGGCTCAAAAAAACTCTTATTGACCTTGTCGCTGCATGTGGTGTTGACCGCCAAGCAGCGGTTCTGCGAGAGCTGACCAAGTTGTTTGAGGAAACGGTTCGCGGATCTTTGGGTGAGTTGTTAGAAAAGTTTGACAGCGATGCAAAAGGAGAAATAGTCATCGTTGTAAGCCCCGCCCCCAAAGAAGATGTAAGCGACGAAGCCATTGCTAGCGCTTTGGAAGCTGAATTGATGAAGGGAGTGACTAAAAGTTCAGCTGTGAGTCAGGTCGCCGCAAACTTAAACGCGGCACGAAATCGTGTTTACTCGCTTGCGCACGAGATTCGGAAATAAACCCTCCGTCACTCAACCCTGACGTTTGCTTAAGGTTGGGTCGGTACCATGTCAGACGTGACCAACCCTTATTACGTCACCACTCCTATCTATTACGTAAATGATGCGCCCCATATTGGCCATGCGTACACAACGATCACAGCTGATGCCATCGCGAGATGGAATCGGCTTTTAGGGCGCGATGTCCACTTTCTCACCGGGACCGATGAGCACGGACTTAAGGTTCAGCGTGCAGCTGAAGAAAATGACTGTTCCCCAATCGAATGGGCTGATCGAACGGTAGTTAGATTTCAAGACGCTTGGAACCAGCTCCAAATATCGAATGACGATTTCATCCGAACGAGCGAAGAACGACACTATGCAGCTGTGCAAAAGCTGTTGCAAGCCTGCTATGACAACGGCGACGTTGACCTTCAAACATACGAAGGCCTGTATTGCGTCAGCTGTGAGGCCTATTTCAGCGAAGCTGATCTGGATAACGGAAATTGTCCAATTCACGGTCGACCGGTAGAGCACGTAACCGAAGAAAACTATTTCTTCAAGTTGAGCCGATACGAACAGCCTCTGAAAGACTGGTACGCCGCTCACCCTGATTTCGTTCAGCCTGCAACTAAACGAAATGAAGCACTGGGATTCATTAACCAAGGGTTGCAGGACTTCTCAATAAGTAGAACCTCTATTGACTGGGGCATTCCCCTTCCGTGGGATCCAGGTCATGTCACATATGTATGGTTCGACGCCCTAACGAATTACATAACTGCAGCGGGCTACGTTGATAATCCACAAGAGTTCGAATCCCGCTGGCCTGCGATTCACCTAATTGGGAAAGACATTCTCCGTTTTCACTGTGTGTATTGGCCAGCGATGCTGATGAGTGCAGGTCTTGCTCCACCTGAGCGCGTTCATGTTCATGGCTTCTTGCTGGTCGGAGGAGAAAAGATGTCGAAGACTCGGCTGAATCAGATCGCCCCAGCTGACCTAGTAGAAGATTTCGGTGTTGATGGGGTGAGACATCATTTTTTGCATGACCAAACCTTTGGACCGGATGGCGACTTTAGTCATGAGGGAATGACAGCTCGCTACAACGCAGACCTAGCTAACAACCTAGGAAATTTACTCAGTCGAGTAACAACAGTAGTTACATCAAAGTGTGGGGGAGTTGGCCCGCCCGCAAACCCTGACAGCCCGTTAGCTGAAATCGTTGAAGAAGAATACAAAAAAATTGCTGACGGGTGGGCACGGATTGCGCCTTCCGAAGCTCTCGATGCGACCTGGAAAATTATTCGCGAAACAAATGCCTATCTTGAAAATGCTGAACCCTGGAAATCCGAGCCCGGCCCCGCAGTGGACGCTGTTTTGGGGGATGCTCTTGAGATTCTGCGGATCGTTTCAATCTTGGCTTCGCCGGCGGTGCCGAACGCGTGTAGCGAAATTCGTCGTCGGATAGGACTTGACGCAGACCACACGCAACAACGGTTGCCAGACAGCATCAAATGGGGTCAATACCCAGGTGGACTTCCGGTCCTCAAGGGTGACCCCCTGTTCCCTCGGTTCAAATGACCGAAATGAAGTGGACAGATAATCACTGCCATCTGCCAGATGACCCGGACCTCGCCTTACAAATGGTGCAAACTGCCAAAGAGGCGGGTGTTCATAGGCTCATCGATGTTGGGACCTCAATAGAACACAGCCTCAAGTGCATAACACGCGCTAATGAGATTGACGGAGTCTGGGCTACAGCGGGTGTCCATCCGCATGATGCAAAAGATGGAATTAATGGTTTGGAGCGAATAGCAGCTTCTCCAAAGGTGGTCGCGATTGGAGAGTGTGGACTCGACTATTACTACGACAACTCGCCTCGAAACATTCAACGGGAAATATTCGCTAAGCAAATTCAGCTAGCCCACCAACGTGCGCTGCCGTTAGTAATCCATACCAGAGATGCTTGGGACGATACATTCGACATACTCGATCTTGAAGGCATTCCTAGCAAAACAGTTTTTCATTGCTTTACAGGTGGACCTGAAGAGGCGGAGGCCGGACTTCAGAGAGGCGCATATTTGTCGTTCAGCGGGATAATCACATTTCCCAGCGCACCGGAGTTACGTGAAGCAGCCGCGCTAGCCCCGGCAGATCGTTACATGGTTGAAACTGACGCCCCGTACTTGGCGCCAGTCCCCAAAAGAGGAAAGCAGAATCATCCTTCGTGGGTCACATTTGTGGGCGAAGGCGTTGCAGCAGCGCGTGGCGTTGAGGTTGAAACAGTAGCTGCGGAGTCTTGGAGCACGGCTTCAGACTTTTACGGATTAGGTGACTGACAAGAGAAATCTTGTCAGTCAGTAGGCTCAATTAAGTAGCAGCAAGATTGGGTGGTATGCGGTGCAACCTGCGCTCCTAAAGAGGTGGAACAGACATGCCGTACTCTTGCTTCTAGGAATTGCGGTGATAGGTGTAGCCGCTGTGTCGATCACCGAGTCAGAATCCACGTCCGGCAAACCCACCCCCCAGCCAACTAATCGAAAACTTACCGAGTCCTCAACTCCGGATCTCTCCTTGGCCGGCTTTAGAGTGGGGAATCTGGCGGTGTCGCTAGTGGGCGACTTATTTTTAGGAATTCAATTCCAGGCGGAAAGCCCGATAAACGGGGCAGCTTCGGCTGGACCAACTCCAAGTTCCGAAACAACGCGTCCCGTGATCACTATTTCGGATACATCAAGCACCAGCTACATATCCACGACACCCCTGCCCCCATCAGTTCCAACAACGGCAACAGTCTCGACAACGCATTCACCGGGAACTTCTGATCGACAGTCAAGTCCGTCCCCCACGCCAACAACAGCGGCCAGGTTCATAGGCACGACCGTTGTTCCGACAACTACGACAACTGTGACAACTACGACAACTACGACAACTGTGACAACTACGACAACTACGACAACAACAACCGCGCCCATTAGCTATGGAGCAACTAAAGAATCTTTCGAACCAGAGCAGGGAACGACGACAATCGTTTTTGGGCAGCCTTACTCTGACACCTGGCCGAGTCTTGAGATGTGGGAGCGGATGGCATGGTGCGAGTCAAGACAGACTTGGGATGTTGACACTGGAAATGGATATTTTGGAGGGCTCCAATTTGCATTGGGTTCATGGCAATGGATGGGAGGCGAGGGAAGTCCAGCTGATGCCAGCAAAGAAGAGCAGATCTATCGGGCCAACCTTCTATGGCAGGCTCAGGGCTGGAATGGTTGGCCGGGTTGTAAACAATATTTCGGTTGGTCTAGGTGGCAGGTGAGGGAATGACGTTATCGGTAGCTGACGTCCGGCGATTACTGAGCGAAGCAGACATAGATCCGAAAAAGAGCCTCGGACAAAACTTTGTTGTCGATCCGAACACTGTCAGGCGTATAGCTCGACTATCCGGAGTAGGGGAAGGCAGCCGTGTAATAGAAATCGGGGCGGGATTGGGGTCGCTGACGCTAGCGCTAGCTGAAACTGGAGCATCGGTCGTAGCTATCGAGACTGACAGAACGCTAATACCGATACTCAATTCCATCGTCGGTGATCGGGCTGAAATAATAGAGGCAGATGTGCGCTCCCTTTCGTGGAACGAAATGCTACCGACGCCCGGTTGGGACCTCGTAGCAAATCTTCCCTACAACATTGCGACGAACGTAGTACTCACCGTCTTAGATGAGGTTCCGGCTGTGACCCGTCTTTTGGTCATGGTTCAGCAAGAAGCTGGAGAACGGATAGCTGCCTCGGTTGGCGATGCTGCATACAGCGGAGTGTCAGTGCGGGTTGCCCTGAGAGGAAATGCGTCAATTGTTGGGCATGTATCTCCTTCAGTCTTTTACCCGCAACCCCGAGTGAGCTCTGCGCTGGTAGCTATAGAACGAGTAGAGCGAAGCGTCGAAAAACACATTGAAGACGAACTGATAGACCTGGTTCGGATTGCCTTCAATCAACGCCGTAAAATGCTGCGAAAAAGTCTCAAAGGACGAGTCGAAGAAAACATCCTGGAAAGTGCGGGCATCCCTCCCACATCTCGACCCGAAGAAGTTGAGCTAGATAGGTGGATAAACCTTGCCCAAGAATCAGCGAAAATCGAACTGTGAAAACCGACCATCTCATTTGCCCAGCTAAGTTGACCCTCTCTCTCACTGTGGAGGGCCGTCGCTCTGACGGCTATCACTTGATCGACGCCGAAATGGTGTCAGTCGATCTGTGTGATGAGATGTTTATCAAAGACGGGTCAAAGTTAACGGTCCTATCATCGGATTCTGGATTCGACATCCCGACGGACCGCAACAATCTCGTCACTCGTGCACTAGACCTAGTTCACCGTTCGGCAGATGTGGTGATTCATAAAAGGATTCCTGCGGGAGCTGGACTAGGTGGCGGCTCTAGCAATGCTGCAGCAGTTTTGCGGTGGGCGAGTTTCAATGACCCTATAGCCGCCAGTGCACTAGGTGCCGATATCGGGTTTTGTCTAAACGGGGGCCGAGCTCGTGTTCAAGGAATAGGTGAAAAACTTCGACCATTGCCGTTTCTGGAACGTGAAATGACTCTTCTTATTCCACCCTTCGGGATTTCAACCAAAGAGGTTTACCGGGTATGGGATGAATTAGGGGGTCCGCAGGGCGATCACGGGAATGATCTAGAGCCTGCGGCGCTCGTCGTGGCACCTGAGTTAAGTGATTGGCGAGATGCACTCACCAAGGCAACTGGGAAACAAGCTCGCCTAGCCGGCAGTGGAGGAACATGGTTTGTAGAGGGTCGACACGAAGAATTCGTCCATTGTGGCGTCGGTTCAATAAGCGTCAAGACGCTGCCTCAAAACAGTGCTTTGGAAAAAACTCAGCGGACTAATCGTCCTAGCCAGAACTAGCTACTTGTTTCTTTGATAGCGGGTGCGACGAAGCATCTTCTTGTGCTTCTTCTTACGCATGCGTTTACGACGCTTTTTTACGAGGGATCCCATGAGAAACTGCAGGTTAGCTGAACTGCGGCCAAGACCCAACGTGAGGAAGGATGACATTGTTAATGCAATCGGCCGATATTGCGCAGTTCTCGTCGTTAAGCTAGGGCTGTCGGCCCAGTGCTCGTGGCACTTCGACGGTCGGGGATCGTTCAATTGGCAGGACATCGGGTTTTGATCCCGACAATGGAGGTTCGAGCCCTCCTCCCCGAACAGATTGTCTAGGACTTTTTTTGCCGTGTGCTTTCCTACTGAAAAATGGATCCTCTCGAAGCGAAACATCATTCCGCGAGGGATCGCATGAGGGCAATAGTTCTAGCTGCCGGCGATGGCTCACGAATGCGGTCGACGCTGCCAAAACCCCTGCACCTAGTCGATGGCGTACCAATGACGTTGCGCATTTTGAACGCGCTCGAGAAAATTAATCTTGAAGGTGTTGTTGTAGTAGTCGGTAACCAGGCAAAGCTTGTCGCTGAAACTTTGACCCAGCTATCAGGTGACTCAACTAGGTTTGACTTCGTAGAACAAAGAGTGAGGCGTGGGACTGCTGATGCTGCTCGCATTGGGCTCCAGAGCTTTGGCATTCATGAAGCATCAGAACTGGATTTCGATGTGCTCGTGTTGCCGGGGGACATGCCGCTTCTTACGTCTGAGACTTTGATCCAGATGCAAGAACACCACCAAAAGTTAAGGTCCGCTGCTACTTTGCTGACAGCGAAGTTTGAGGACCCATCTGGCTACGGCCGGATCATCAGGGACAAAGATGGGCGAATTGAGCGGGTTGTAGAACATGCAGATGCGGGACCGGCCGAACTAGATATTAACGAAGTGAATACGTCCGTTTACTGCTTTAATTCGCTACTGCTGTCCCAAACACTCGCAAAGGTAGAAAATTCTAATTCTCAAAACGAGTACTACCTCACCGACGTGATTGAACTATTGGGTAAGAGTGGCCACCTAGTAACGGGAGTGGTTGTTGAGGAAGCTGACGAAGTGCGTGGCGTCAACACGCAAGAACAGCTAGTGGAGTGTGAAACGTTGCTGAGAGCAAGAACTGATATGAAATAGTGGGTCGAATGACTCACTTTGCGACCTCAAACGCGCCGATTTCGCGCAGATTTCGTTACTGCAAAATTATGGCCCGTAGAAGTCAAGACTGGAAAGCATTGTCAAATTTGAGTTCTTGTAGTTTTAGCGCTGGCAGACAAGTACGCATCAGCTACTGTCACAGAACCGTTCTACAGCTCTTATCAGAGCAGGAGAAGCGATGGAACTAGTAACCAAAAAGCGATTGCACCTGTTTACCGGTCGAGCAAATCCTGTGTTAGCCCAAGAAATAGCGCATCATCTGGGTATCGATCTGGGTGACCCTGGACTGATTGATTTTGCTAACGGCGAGATTAAGTGTCGTTTTCAGGAATCGGTTCGCGGAGGAGATGTGTTCATCATTCAAACTCATGCCGCAACGGAAAACATGAGCGTGAATGACGCCATCATGGAGCACTTGATAATGGTGGATGCCGCTCGACGAGCTTCCGCGAAACGCATAACCGCAGTTGCCCCTTTTTACGGCTATGCGAGACAAGACAGAAAAGCTCAGGGTCGAGAACCTATAACTGCCCGCCTGGTCTCAGACCTTTTGAGACAAGCTGGTGCCGACCGTCTCGTGAGCATCGACCTGCATAGTGGCCAAATACAGGGATTCTTTGAAGGTCCAGTTGACCATTTAACGGCGGCCCCAGTCTTGATTGAATATTTAGAAGCTGTTATTCCTGATGGATCTATCATTGTTTCGCCAGACACGGGTCGGGTTAAGGTGGCAGAGCGATACGCGAAGAAGCTTGACTGTGAAGTAGCGACTATCTATAAGAGACGCTCGCTAAATGCAGCGAATGAAGTCGAAGCATTGGGTGTTATGGGTGACGTTAACGGGCGAACTTGTGTGATCATTGACGACATGGTGGACACGGCTGGAACAATATGCGCGGCTGTCGACACGTTGACTGAACATGGTGCCGCCGACGTACTGTGCGCCACCACACACGCCGTGTTTTCTGGCCCGGCAGTTGAACGTTTAGAGAGCTCAGCTCTGAGCAGGGTTGTTGTCACCGATACCGTCCCGCTACCGGACTCAAAACGATTCGACAAACTAGAGGTGTTGAGCGCCGCAGGTATTCTTGCTGACGCTCTGGAATCAGTCTTCGAAGACACGTCGGTGTCAGAAATCTTTGATGGGGAAAACCATTCATAGTTAACAACGTCTGGTTTTGTGTGAGTGATGAGTAGCCCTTGGCTCTACAATGGTCAGCCGTTCAGGACCCTTATAGAAAACTGGTCCGTATTAGATCTATTTCCAGGAGTCACCAGCGATGTCGTCAGATCTGAAGCTTGAGGCTGAAAGCCGCCAAGACCATGGCAGTCGATCTTCTCGGCGTTTACGACGCGATGACAAGATCCCAGCAGTTGTTTACGGCCAGGGTTCTGAGCCGTTATCAGTCACTTTGGATCGACCCAAGTTTCGAGCAACTTTAAACGCCGCTGGCCCGAACGCTGTCATAACCCTTGATGTCGACGGTAGTGACTATCTGACAATCGTAAAGAATATGCAACGTGATCCGATTGCCAATCGCGTTACTCACGTAGATTTCATGCTCATCGACATAGACCAGCGACTAATTGTTGATGTCCCGATCGCTCTGGTCGGTGACGCTGTTCTAGTGCGACAAGAAGGAGCAGTAGTCCAACAACAGATGATGACCCTCACCGTTGAGGCACCAGCGGGAAACATTCCTCAGGTCTTTGAAGTTGACATCTCTGAAATGTCTATAGATAACTCTATTCGTGTGTCTGATCTTGAGATGGGAACTGGTGTCGTTCCTCAAGTTGAAGATGAATCGCTGATCGCTATTGGACAACGAAGTCGAGCTGCCGTTGCTGCCGAAGAGACCGGCGGCGAGGATTCGGATGGATTGGGCGAAGATGCTGCGATGGGCGGCGATGCTGTCGATGCCGGTGAGGCGTCTGACGAAGACGCTGGCGAAGATAGCTAAGCTGACCACCGGTGTCGGTGTTTCGCCGGGCAGCGCAACGTCGCGGTACTCCGGCCGACTACCTAGTCGTAGGGCTAGGTAATCCGGGGGACAAGTTTCTCGGGACACGACACAATCTTGGCTACGAGGTAATCGATAAGCTCGCAGCGAGAGAGTCCGTATCGCTAGAAATCTCGAAAACGGACCGAGCGCGCAAAGCATTCATCCAGGTGGCGGGGAAACGAGTGGTCTTGGCTTGCCCGACGACATTTATGAACTTGAGCGGGGAATCAGTAGCGTCCCTGATTCGTCGAAATGGTGTCGATGATGTTGCAAGGCTCATAGTCGTGCACGACGAACTTGACTTGGAACCTGGTCGAGTGAAAGTCAAACGAGGCGGATCAGCGGCCGGTCACAATGGCCTGAAATCTATTCACCAGCACCTTGGTAACGATGGTTTTGTCCGGATCAGAATCGGGGTTGGTAAACCACCCGATCCCCGAAACGGCCGCAACTGGGTCCTTAAGAAACCGGCGACGGAAGATCGAGTGCGACTGGACCTCGCAGCAAACGTTGGTGTCGATGCAATAGAGATGGTCTTGGCAGACGGCGTTGAGCAAGCGATGAACAAGATCAACGGTCTTCAATCGTGATGTCGAAGGGCGCCTTAGCTGGATTGCCGCGCCACCTCGCTGATGACCAGCTCCTTTCGCAACTACTCGGCCGCAAAAGCGCTGAAGTAGTAGTGGCACAGGCGGGCCGAGCTTTTTTTGTTGCAGGCATCGCCGAAGTAAGTTCTCAGAAACCGATTGTGGTCGTGACGTCCACTGCTAGAGAAGCAGAGACTTTGTGTGATGACCTTGAAATTTGGCTTGGTAAGGATCGTGTTCGGTACTTCCCAGCTTGGGAAACCTTGCCCTTCGAGCGAATAAGCCCAGCAACAGAGACGATGGGTAACCGTCTCGAAATATTGCATGGAATTCAAACAGGGCGAGGTCCCGATGTTGTAGTGGCCCCCGTACGTTCTCTTCTCCAGCGGATAAACCCGGAGGTCCGAGATGTTGAAGTTCTCGAGCTGAGAAGAGGAGATAGGGCTGATTTATCCAAACTTGCAACGTCTTTGGTCGCGAACGGATACCGCCGCGAATTTCAAGTCGAACACAGAGGTGAATTTGCTGTCAGGGGTGGGATCTTGGATATTTTTCCCGCAACTAGTGCTTATCCCGTCAGAGTAGATCTTTGGGGGGACGAGCTTGAACGCCTGAGCGAGTTCTCGGTTTCTGATCAGCGGTCAACAGTTGAGATTGACTCTGTAGCTATTCCCCCAGCACGCGAGTTGTTACCAACAATCCAAATACGAGAGCGAGCTAGCGCGCTTTTTGAGGCCGAACCATGGGGTCGTGAACAATGGGATCGTTTAGCCGTCGGAGAGTTTTTTGATGGGATGGAATCATGGCTTCCATGGCTAATGGAAGAAGAGCTGGTTCTGGGCGACCTGCTTCAATCGGACGCATTGGTTTTGCTGTTGGACCCCAAGCTTCTGAAAGACCGTTCCTCAGAACTAATAGCTGAAGAGGAAGACTTAGCTCAGACACTTGCGACGACTTGGGAGGCGTTGGACTCAGCCGGAAATCCGAGGGTATTTCCGAAGCTCCACGTGCCCTTTGAGCGGGTGCTTAGGGATTGCCGCTCGAACGTCTGGACAGTGGCAGGCACTTCGTCGAACCCTTCTCAGGCTCGATTCGAAATTCGGCCTTGGGAGACAGCCGTCGGCAACCCAGATCGTCTCCTCAATCAAATCAGAGAACTGGCCAAGCAGCCCGGAATGCGAGTGGTGCTGGCCGCTAGCGGTCAGGGATCCGCTCAGCGAATGGCCGAGACGATGCGCGCAGAAAACATTGAGTTAGAACTGCACGAAAACGGTCTTTATAAAGGACAAGTTGGCGGCCACGTGGTGGCAGCACCCATTCAGGAGGGTTTCATAGCGTCGGACCTGTCAATAGCTGTTCTTACTGAAAGAGATATAACAGGTAGGCGCAGAACCCACAGACCGCCTCGACCAGTTCAAGGAGCTCAGCGAACCTTTGAAGATCTTCAAACAGGTGACTATGTAGTTCATCACCACCATGGTGTTGCTCGATATATAGGAATGGAACACAGAACTTTGATGGGTTCTGAGCGTGACTATCTGGTTTTAGATTTTAAAGGCACGGATAAGTTGTATTTGCCTAGTGATCAGATCGAGCTCATTCGACCCTACATAGGTGGGGAAACTCCGACGTTAAGTCGTATGGGCGGAACTGACTTCGCCAAACAGAAAGATCGTGTCCGATCTGCTGTCGCTGAAATTGCACAAGAATTAGTAGTTCTCTACCAGTCGAGACTGCAGAGCTCTGGTCATTCTTTCCCAGCAGATACGCCATGGATGAGAGAACTTTCTGATTCGTTTACTTTTGAAGAAACCCCCGACCAACTTGGCGCTATCCAAGATGTGTTATCTGACATGGAATCCCCGCACCCTATGGACCGTTTAATTTGTGGCGACGTAGGGTTCGGGAAAACTGAAGTAGCTATGCGAGCAGCGTTCAGCGCTATTGGTGAAGGAAGGCAGGTAGCGGTGTTAGTGCCAACCACTCTTTTGGCGCAACAACACCACCAAACTTTCGAAGATAGATTCGCCGCCCATCCTGTGCGGGTCGAGGCTTTAAGCCGTTTCCTCACTCCTTCTCAACAAAAAAAGGTCGTATCTGCAGTTAAGGATGGAAGCGTTGATGTGTTGATCGGTACTCATCGGATGCTCTCCGAAGATATGAAATTCAAAAACCTTGGACTTTTGGTTATTGATGAAGAGCAGCGATTTGGAGTTGTGCATAAGGAGACAATTAAGAGATTCAAAACTGATGTCGACGTGTTGACTTTGAGCGCCACTCCGATCCCACGAACTTTGGAGATGAGCCTTACTGGTATAAGAGATTTGTCTCTACTGCAGACAGCTCCCGCTGAAAGACTCCCGATTTTGACTCATGTTGGTGAGTACGACGAACGGGCTGTGACGGAAGCGATCCGCCGAGAGCTTCTTCGCGAAGGTCAAGTATTTTTTGTCCATAACAGAGTTGAGGATATTTCTGAAGTAGCGGCACGACTGCAGGAAATGGTCCCAGAAGCACGTATAGGTGTTGCACACGGCCAGATGGACGAAGGCTCTCTCGAAAAAGTCGTTATAGATTTTTGGGAGCAAACCTATGACGTTCTCGTGTGTACAACGATCATCGAATCGGGGATTGATATGCCAAGTGTAAATACGCTTGTCGTCGACAGAGCCGATTTGATGGGCCTGGGTCAGTTACATCAGCTTCGCGGTCGAGTCGGAAGATCTGGACAACGAGCTTATGCATATTTGTTTTTCCCACAGAATCGTGTCCTGACCGAAAAAGCTTTCGAGAGATTAAAGACAATTGGGGAGTCGACCCAGCTTGGTTCGGGTTTCCGAATTGCTATGAGGGACCTTGAGATTAGAGGTGCTGGCAATTTACTAGGAGGTGCGCAATCGGGCCACATAGCCGCAGTCGGGTATGACCTTTACTGCGAGATGGTTACCGAAGCCGTAGCGGAGCTAAAAGGCGAAGAAACTCAAAAAGCCTCGGAAATAAAAATTGATTTGCCGATTAAGGCCTACTTACCGGTGGACTATGTCGAAGCTGAAGAGCAGCGGCTTGAGGCATACCGAAGGCTTGCAAATGTAAGTGAACTCGTAGAAGTCGCAGATATAGAAGCCGAGTGGGTTGATAGGTACGGCCCGATCCCAGATCCAGCAAAAACACTTTTACACATAGCGTTGTTGAGGTCTGAATGTGTCCGTCTCGAAGTGACCGATATAAATGTCTCAAATCGTAACCGAATCAGAATTTCCCCGATGGAACTAAGCCAAAGTGAACAAGTTCGTTTTAGACGGCTAACCAATGAGGGGCCTTACACCGGCGGTACTTACAAAGAGGACTTATATGAGGTCACAATTCATGCCGAACCAGTGAGTTCGATGCTCCCTGGACAGGTCTATTCGTTCCTTCGTGAACTCCGACCCCCTAAATAGGTCATTCAGCCCGTACCATTTCGAGCGTGGTAGTTAATCGTGGCAAGAACATAATTGGTAGAGCCGTCGTTTCTTTGTTGTTGATTCTTCTAACGGTTCCTGGGTGTGGTGAAAGCGCTGAATCGTTAAGTGGGTCAGCCCGAGACGAAATTTTTGATCGGATTGATCAAGATGGGGATGGTGTTGCTCTGCGCAGCGACTACGAAATGGCAGTTTCGCTGGCGGATCGAACGAAAGTTGTTGCGTTCTACCCAGGAGGGAGCCTGAACGTTGAGACTGTTCTGACGAGTCTCGCGAAGTCGCCACCCAGTCGACTTGTCGACCCTGAGAACCCGACAAATGAAGTTTTCCTCGCTCGCATGACATCAATGTTGAGACTGCGGCTAGCGGCTGTCGTCATCAACGACGCCGGATTTGATATTGATTTTACTGGAGATGATGAAAGCTTGAATGACCAAGTTCAAGCACACATTTCTGGCGGCTTTGAGGCATGGGCACAAGAGCAGGCGCTGATAGCTGATCCGCGCTTAGAAAAGTTCGCTACCCCGCATTGCATCACGCTCATTGCCACCGAGACTGAAGCTGAGGTGAAAACAGCGAAAGAGCGGATTGAGGCAGGAGAGCCAGCCGAGGTGGTGGCCTCGGACGTCAACGCACAAGGAACGTCACGTTGGCCTAATGGCGATGTTGGTTGTGAAGACTTACTGGCATGGGCCAACACCTTTGGTGAAAGTGCTGCGCCTCTAGGGAAAATGAAGGCTGGAGATACATCTGAAATCGTTTCCATGCCATCGGACTTCAGCTCCACAGGCCGTTTATGGATGATTTTTAACGTTCGAGAGCTTAAAAGCGAAGATGCAAACCCGACCCGGCTCGGCCCATTCGCCCAGCAAGTCTTAGCAGACCTAGTAGTCGAATATGAGGTAGTCGTGGAGACAAAACTTGGCGTCTGGGATCCCGTCGGGCTTTCAGTTGTTCCAAGCCGGTAGTTCTAACTTGCCAAAGATTATTATTGGTGGGCTGGGCCCAGGAGACGCAGATCTAATACCGGACGCAGTTCTAAAGTTAGTCAGGACTCACCTCACATTTCTGCGAACTAGAAAACACCCATGTGCCTACGTGTTTGAGGATTTGGACTCCTTTGATCATCTGTATGAGTCGCAGCGGGACGAAGCAGGTATCCATGAAGTCATGGTTGAGCAATTGGTTCGGGAGTCAACAGATCTAGGAACGATTGGCTACCTCGTCCCTGGTTCACCGCTAATTGCAGAGCGAACGGTCGAACTTCTCCGCCAGCGTGAAGAAGTGAGCGTCGAAATACTCCCAGGAGTTTCATTCCTAGACCTGGTTTGGGAGAGGCTTCAGGTCGATCCGATAGCGCGCAACGTCAGCATCGTTGACGCCCAAGCATTTGGTACTGAAGTCACTGGGCTAAAGGGTCCACTGCTAGTCGCTCAATGCGATAATAGGTCCGCTCTTTCGGGTATCAAACTTTCGATTGATGTTGAGGAACCTCCGAAAGTAACAGTGCTTCAACGTCTAGGCCTTGAAGACGAAGCAGTTTTCGAAGTCGAGTGGGAAAATTTAGACTTAGGTTTTGAACCGGACCACCTGACCTCGCTTTGGATCCCGGAACTACCTCGTAGCGATTTAGCTCGGCTGATAGTCGACTTACATGCGCTAGTTCGTCGACTCCGATCGGAATGTCCATGGGATATGGATCAAACCCATGTGAGCCTTATCCCTGGCCTTTTAGAAGAGGCAAACGAGGTTGTGGAGGCCATTGAGTTAGCAGAAAAAGGTGAGGGTTCACTTGAAGATCTAGTTGAGGAACTTGGCGATCTTCTATTCCACATAATTATGCAAAGTGTAATTGGAGAGGAAGAAAAGACTTTTGACTTAGCCGACGTAGCACGCGAGGTTCGAAACAAAATGATTCGACGCCACCCACATATCTTCGATAGGAACTCTGGTTCACCCATGCCAACTAAAGAAGAGTTAGTTGAGCAATGGCAAACGATCAAAGCAGCTGAACGAGAAACGGCGAATTCGAAAAAAAGTAGAGCAAACTAGATTTCTAAACCGTTTCTATAGGTGTTCAAGGCCGATAAAGACTGGTGCTTGGAGCCTCTATTTCTCTAACTCGCAGCTACCATCAATCTTGATCTTATGGCTGCCCATAGGTGCGAAAACTTGCTTGGAGAAGTTCGATGAGCAGAATTGTGAATGTGTCGGGCCGAGAGATCATTGACTCTCGAGGAAACCCCACAGTCGAAGCTGAAGTCTTGTTGGAGAGCGGAGCTCAAGGAAGGGCTCAAGTCCCGTCGGGAGCTTCGACTGGCCAGTTCGAAGCGGTCGAAATGCGTGATGGAGAGGAAAGGTTTGGCGGTAAGGGTGTCCTCAGAGCAGTGGGTCATATTAACCAACAGATCTTTGATGCGCTGGTTGGGACTGAGGCTTTAGATCAGCGTGTCATCGACGCGAAAATGATCGACCTAGACGGCACCCACAATAAAAGTCGACTGGGCGCAAACGCCATATTGGGGGTATCCCTGGCTAATGCCCACGCTGCTGCGATGGAAACGAGAACCCCCTTGTATCGCTATCTGGGGGGAGCGAACGCCCATGTTCTGCCTGTCCCGATGATGAACGTGATAAACGGGGGTGAACACGCGGACAACAATGTTGATCTTCAAGAATTCATGATCATGCCGATCGGAGCAGCGTCCTTTTCTGAAGCCCTGCGCTGGGGAATCGAGACCTATCACGTTTTAAAGTCAGTACTTAAGGAACGGGGGCTGTCAACAGCGATTGGCGACGAGGGTGGCTTTGCTCCAGATTTAGTCAGCAATGAAGAAGCACTCGCTTTGTTGGTCGAAGCTATCGAGCGGGCTGGGTTTAGTCCTGGCGAAGAAATAGCTCTGACTATCGATGCCGCTGCTACGGAATTTTATAGCGACGGAAAGTACCAGCTAGTAGGCGAGAGCCGGAGTCTCGAATCGTCTGCGTTTGCGGAGTATTTGGCGGATCTTTGTAGTCGATACCCCATTGTCTCCATAGAAGATGGAATGGATGAAGAAGATTTTGAGGGTTGGTCTGCGCTTACCGCAGCACTCGGCAAGAAAATTCAATTGGTTGGTGATGACTTGTTTGTTACTAATAGTCAGCGGCTCGAGGATGGGGTAGAGCGAGGTATCGCCAATTCAATTCTCGTTAAAGTTAATCAAATTGGAAGTCTCACTGAGACTTTAGAAACAGTTCAACTAGCGACTTCTAGTGGATACACAAGTGTGATGTCGCATCGCTCTGGAGAGACAGAAGACACAACTATTGCTGATTTGGCCGTTGCTACCAACTGTGGACAAATTAAAACGGGAGCGCCGGCGCGCTCAGACCGAGTCGCTAAATACAACCAACTGCTTCGGATTGAGCAAGACTTGGGTGAAGCCGCCGAATACCTAGGCCAGGAAGCGTTGGCGCTTGACTGAGTTAGTTAAGAAGTCGAATGCGGAGGCATCCGGCAAGAATGGCCGGTTCGGCAGGTTCTCGTCGTCTGGACGTTTTGTATCGCTAGTTATCAAGTTTCGCCTCGGTCGATTTGGACGACGGACCTTGGTTTTTGTCGTTGTAGCGGCAGTAATGGCGCTTGCTGCAGCGACTTTGCTCCCGTTCCGACAATACAGAAATCAGGGAACCAGTATTGAGCAAGCGAAACAGCAGTTATTGGAGCTTGAGCAACGACGTTCGGATCTCGAGTCTCGGATCGACAGAGCCGCAGATAAAGAGATTATTGAGCGCGAAGCCAGAAAGCAGATGTCACTGGTGCGTCCAGGCGATGAACTCTTCCGAGTTGTAGTGCCAAGCGATGTCATTGATCTCCCCCAAGCTTGGTACCTACCCGGTGTCGAATATCTAATTACAGGCCAATCGAAATAAAAGCGTTTCTGCTTTACAGGTCTGTCATGACCTGAAAAGAGCGCTCAACAATTACTTCTTTGTGCTTGTCGGGGTCGACGCCACGCTGTTCGAGTGAGAGTCTGATTATTCCTACTGCCCCGGCAGCCCGCATTCTGTCCTCAACGGAGGGATTAGGGCCGACCAAATAAGCGTAGAAATCTCTGGCTTGAGATCTGAGTCGTTGTCCGATGGGGCTGTGCTGAATCGCGGCGTCGTTCCAAACCAACCGAAAGACTTGGATATCGTCGGCGAGTAAGTCGTAATACTGATTTAGGGCTTCTCGCATTGACTCGGTGCTTTGGTCAAAGGTACTAATCCGTTGGAGTAACTCGTCACTGCTGTCGTGAAGCTGAGCAGCTAGACCCTCGAGAACATCATTTTTGGAGGCGAAGTGATAGTAGAGCGCGGCAGGGGTGATATTTAGGCTCGAGGTCAACTGCCGAATTGAGGTTCCGTCGTAGCCATGTTCGGCGAATAATTGCCGGGCGTTTTCCAAAATCTGGTTCTTTGTATTGGCTTGCGCTGCTCTTGCTGTTTCCACCATTGGCATGCCCAAAAACTATCTAATTCTTATTTGAAATAGATGCTCATAGCCCAGAAAACTAAGAAAAAGTTCTAAAAAAGTTTGGTGTTTCTGGGCTCTATTCTCACCTGAAAGACTTTTGCCACTTGCCTTGCGTGCAGACTCTTTCCGAAATCAATCAAAGAAGTGGATGATTCGGTGAGGCACTAAGGCCTTGAATAGGGCATGATTGAGTCCGACCTAAGGGTCGCCCTACTGTTGGAGGAAGGGAACAACTGTGGAAATCAGCGTTGCAGTAAATGGAACAGGCCGTGTGAGTGAGGTCGAGCCCAGAACGTTGCTCGTTTATTACCTGCGCGACGAACTTGGGCTTACTGGCACAAATGTGGGTTGCGACACCTCCTCCTGCGGAGCATGCACGGTTCATTTGAATGGTGAATCAGTCAAATCCTGCACGATGTTGGCCGTTCAGGCTGACGGTCAGGAAGTAACCACCATCGAGGGCCTTGCCCCTTCTTCGGATGAACTTCACCCCATGCAAGAAAGCTTTCAAAATAACCATGGTTTGCAGTGTGGTTATTGCACACCGGGGATGGTTATGGCGGCATGTTCCTTACTTGAAGAAAATCCAGTCCCCACCGAGGCGGAAGTTCGAGAAGGACTCGAAGGAAACCTCTGCAGATGTACCGGATATCACAACATTGTTAAAGCAGTCCTGGCCTGTAGCGGTCAAGACGTGAGTTGAAGGGCTAAGTAAATGATTCCAGCTGCCTTTGACTACCAAAAAGCCGATTCAGCAGAAGAAGCGATCGCCTTGATTGTTGAGCATGGAGACGAAGCAAAACTGCTTGCAGGAGGTCACTCGCTTATACCTATGATGAAGTTACGACTTGCTGTGCCAAGTGTTCTTGTTGATATAGCAGGCGTTGAAGATCTCAGTTACATCAACGATTGTGGAGATCACTTCGCTATTGGAGCGTTAACAAAACACCGATTGCTCGAGACGAGCGACCTTTTGCTGGCAGAGTGCCCTCTTCTAGCTCATGTAGCTAGCAAGGTTGGAGACCCTCAAGTTCGACATCGGGGGACACTTGGCGGATCGTTAGCCCATTCTGATCCGGCATCAGACCTGCCCGCCGCTATTTTGGCTTTAGGGGGTTCGCTCATTGCTGAAGGGCCCGGCGGGTCGCGCGAGATTGCTGTCGCTGATTTCTTCACCGGATATTTTGAGTCTTCACTGGCTGAAGACGAGATGTTGACCGAGGTGCGAGTCCCGAAGGCCCCGGGAGCTTCTTGGAACTATCAGAAATTTAATCGGCGGGCACAGGACTGGGCGATCGTGGGAGTTGCAGCGGTTGAAGTCAACGGCGCAACACAAGTTTCATTGGTCAACATGGGTTCTACACCCCTTCGCGCTGAAGCGGTGGAGTCTGCATTAGCGGGAGGTGCTTCGGCGACAGAAGCTGCTGAAGTTGCGGCTGAAGGAACTGATGCGCCAACAGACCTTAACGCTTCTCCTGAATACCGGGATCACTTGGCCCGCGTTCTAACCAAGAGGGCCTTGGAGGCGAGCGGCGTTTCGTAGCCCTAAAGATCTGTCATGGCGCGCCACGTCCGTTTTGAAATGTAATGGCGCTGCAATGCTTTCAGTCCAGTAGTCCGGAGGCCTGACCTCCGTCAATAAGCAGCCCTGTACCGGTAATAAACTTTGCCTGCTCAGAACAGAGAAAGGCTACGGCTGCGCCGAAATCATCGGGGTCACCTGTTATTCGAGCTGGGACAGTTGATGCGGCTGTCTCTTTGTCGGGCACAATTTTCGCGACACGATCTGTCCAATGTGTTCCTGGCTGCGCTGAATTTATAGTAACCCCATCAGCGGCTACCTCACGAGCAGTGATTTTCAGAAAACTGGTGAGCCCTGCTCGAGCTACCGAGCTGGCCATTAAGTACTCAATCGGTTGTTTCACTCCCACGCTGGTGATCGCGCAAACACGTCCCCAGCCCCGATCCCTCATGTCAGGAATAGCCGTTCGACACATTTCGATCATTGCTCGACAGTTCATGTCGAAGGCTGCTTGATAAGAGTCCAGATCAGTATTTTCGAACGTCCCTGGGGGAGGTCCCCCAGCGTTGGTAACTAAAATATCCAAATGACCTAATTCAGATATCGCCTGTTGGACGAATATTTTTCCTGAATTTGGGTCGGACAGGTCTGCTTCGATGGCGACTACATCTCCGCCTATGACCGCAGCAGCCTCTTGGAGCTTTGCTCCGTCGCGCCCGCAAATAGCAATACGAACGCCCTCTGCAGCAAGCGCTTTGGCTGCCCCTAATCCCAGACCCGCTGAGCCCGCCGCTACAGCGGCGGTTCTTCCACTAATGCCTAGATCCATTTTGCAAAATCCCTTCGAATGTCTCGCGGAAACATATATGGAAAGTGGGTTGCTTTGCTGAATGAAGCCTGAGTTAGGACTAATTAAATTATTGCCCGTATTCTTGGTGAAGTATGTGGAACATCCCTAACTCTCCTTTAGAAGTATCGTCAGCCCTTGCTGACCGTAACTATCTGGCTGATGAAGGACTAGCTACTGTTGTGTATTTGGCGATCAGCATGCAGCGGCCATTGTTCCTTGAAGGCGATGCCGGAGTGGGTAAAACCGAGTTAGCCAAGGTTCTAGCCTCATGGACCGGCGGTGAATTGATTCGACTCCAGTGCTATGAAGGCATAGACGCTTCGCAAGCCCTTTACGAGTGGGATTACACGCGGCAACTTCTGCACCTCAGGGCAGCTGAGGCCTCAGGTAGGGCGACGAAAGACTCACAAGCAATTGAAGACGAGCTTTATTCAGAACGGTTCCTAATCCGAAGACCTCTACTTCGCGCAATCGACCACGGAGATCAGCCTCAGCCAGTTTTATTGATAGATGAAGTAGATCGAGCAGATGACGAATTTGAAGCTTTCTTGCTTGAAGTTCTTTCAGACCACACGGTGACGATTCCAGAACTAGGAACCTTCGGAGGCAAAAATCCACCTCTCGTGGTAGTGACCTCAAATCGGACGCGGGATGTGCATGATGCCCTCAAGCGACGGTGCCTGTACCACTGGCTTAATCACCCTGACCTCGAAAGGGAAGTTGAAATCATTCAACTCAAAGCTCCAGAGGTTGATAGCGAACTAGCTCGACAAGTTGCCTTAGCCGTGAAAGTGATGCGCGGCATGGGTCTGTACAAGCCGCCAGGAGTAGCTGAGACTATTGATTGGTCAACGGCTCTAGGGAAGTTAGGTGAGTCTGTTCTTGACGAAGAGACGATCAACGCAACTCTCGGAGCTGTTCTCAAGTATCGAGAAGACCAGGACCGGGTCTCGGCGCAAGGCATTGAGATGATCATGGCTGCTGCTGCAAATGAATGACGCCATCACGATCACTCCAGAAAGTACCCCTACACGGATAGGGGTTGCTTTCTGCCAAATCCTTCGCGGGTTAGGCTTGAAAGTCCCAGTTAGTCGGGTGACCTTCTTCCTTGAGGCCCTTGGAAAGGTAGGACTAGAAGACCGTGATGCCGTTTACTGGGCGGGAAGGTCAACTTTGGTTGCTGACCCCGAAGAAATCGGCGACTTCGATCGGGCCTTCGAAGTCTTTTGGGAGCAAAGACGCTCATCCAATATTGAAGTCAAGCTGCCGCCGGTCTCAGTATCGGTTTCCACTGATGAATCAGAAGACAGCGAGGAGCCTCCCGAGGATCACACGACTTCATCAGGGCCTACGATCCAGCTTCGATATAGCGCCCTAGAAACACTTAGAGAAAAAGACTTTGCCGAGTGCAGTGATCAAGAGGTCAACGAATTAAAAAAATTGATAGCCGGCTTGCGGTTCGCCTCAACTACGCGCCCATCGCGAAGACGATTGCCATCCAAACATCGGACTCGTAATCCGGACATGCGTCGTACGTTGCGGTCCGCGTTAGCTATGGGGGGCGAGCCTGTGAACAGAAAATATCTGAGAAAAGACCGTCGCCCTCGCCGACTAGTTTTACTGATTGACGTTTCAGGTTCAATGGAGCCGTATGCCCGCGCGCTGATTAGATTCGCCCACGCATCGGTGGTTGGAAGAACCCGAGTGGAAGCATTTGCCATTGGCACTCGGCTCACTCGCATTACTCGAGAGTTATCATCACGAGATCCCGACGCTGCACTTCGAGCCGCAGCGACTGCTGTAACTGACTGGTCCGGCGGAACTCGCCTTGGCGCGACCCTCAAGGAATTCAATGAACTGTGGGGCCTTAGAGGAATGGCACGCGGTGCCGTAGTTGTGCTGCTTTCAGATGGCTGGGATCGGGGCGTGCCAGAAGTACTGGCGGAACAAATGGAACGACTACATCGAGTGAGCTATCGACAAGTTTGGGTGAACCCGCTAAAGCACACCCCCGGGTATGCACCACTAGCCCGTGGAATGGCGGCAGCGCTGCCGCACACTGATGCATTTATTGAAGGGCACTCTTTTGAGTCACTTGAGCGACTTACAGAGGCGATCTCGGCTTAGAGATGGGAGTATTTAGATATGGATGAAATCTTCGACGATATAGAAAGATGGATTGGATCTGGGGAAAAGGTGGCTATCGCTCGAGTGGTAGATATTGAAGGGAGTGGACCGCGCGACCCCGGTGCTGCCATGGCGGTTAATGCTCGAGGCGAGGTAGCTGGCTCTGTGTCCGGAGGCTGCGTTGAAGGAGCGGTGGTGGGCGAAGCCATTGAACTCTTGGAAGGGCGGAGGAAAGCGGGCATTACATCCTTTGGTTACAGCGATGATGAAGCATTCGCTGTGGGCCTAACTTGCGGCGGAACAATTCATCTCTTTATCGAGGAGCTCGACTGGTGAGCTCTATCTACGAGCGTTTCCGAGATTCGATTCGTTCGGAAGTACCGGTTGCCTTAGCCACGTTGATTGAGGGGTCAGAGGTAGGAGCCAAACTGCTTATTGAAGAGTCTGGAACATCCTTCGGCAGCCTTGGAGGGGAGGCCTTAGACCGTGTTGTGAGCCGGGACGCGATAGCGATGCTCGAAGCGGGAGTGAGTCAAGTTCGGCACTACGGACCTGAGGGTGAAGCGCGCCAACAAGAACTCAGCGTTTTTATCGAATGTCATGCAAGGCGGCCACATTTGGTGATTTTTGGAGCAGTCGACTTCACTAGAGCTCTCGCAAGCCAAGGAAAGCTTCTCGGTTTCCGAGTAACCGTTTGTGATGCACGAGAGGTTTTTGCCACCCGACGACGCTTTCCTATGGCTGACGAGGTAGTTGTTGACTGGCCGGACCGGTTACTAGAGCGAGTAGGTAACGACTTGGGTCCCCGAGATGCTGTTTGTGTTTTGACTCACGATGCCAAATTTGACGTGCCAGCAATTGTCGGAGCGTTGCCGACAAGGGTCGGTTATCTCGGTGCAATGGGCTCGAGAAAAACACATCAAAAGCGGGTAGAGCGTTTACTGGAGGAAGGGGTAACACCTTCAGAACTCGGGCGAGTTCGGTCACCGATTGGACTGGATATCGGTGGAAGAACACCTGAGGAAACAGCTGTCTCTATCGTGGCGGAGATTATTGCTATGCGAACTGGTCGTTCCGCCCCAAGCCTTAGTGAAGGCAAAGGTTCGATTCACTGAGCCAACTTGCGCGTTGCCCACTACCTTTCCATGTATGGATTTCTCCTCATCTGAAGATCACGACGCTATTCGTGAAGGTATCCGACGTGTTTGCGCCCAGTTTCCCGATGAATATTGGCGGGAAAAGGATGAGCAGCATGAGTTCCCTTGGGACTTCTATCAAGCGATGGCCGAGGGAGGCTGGATAGGTATAGCTATCCCCGAAGAGTTCGGTGGCGGAGGTCAAGGCATTACGGAAGCATCAATTGTTCTTGAAGAAGTTGCCGCAAGTGGTGCTGCTATGAATGGCTGTTCGGCTATTCATTTATCGATGTTCGGGATGGAGCCAGTCCGAAAGTATGGATCCCCCGATCTTGCTAATGAAATTCTTCCGAAAGTTGCAAATGGTTCGCTGCATGCGGCCTTTGGAGTGACAGAACCCGATGCTGGGACCGACACAACCTCGATAAGGACGCGAGCCGAACGAGATGGAGACGAATACGTAATTACTGGTGCAAAAGTGTGGACCACGAAGGCCCCGTACTGTGACGTCTGTCTGCTGTTGGTGAGGACTACACCAAAAGAGCTATGTGATGGGCCCACTCAAGGCATGACGCTCCTCCTAGTTGACCTCGATGACCCAACCGTCGATATAACGCCAATTCCGAAAGTGGGACGTAACGCTGTGGTCTCTTGTGAAGTTCGTTATGACGGGCTTCGGGTTCCAGTTAGCCGACGGGTGGGAGAAGAAGGAGAGGGTTTTCGGTACATCTTGGATGGCCTAAACCCTGAAAGAATCCTTATTTCAGGCGAAGCGCTGGGTATAGGTCGTGCTGCTCTGAACAAAGCGGTCGACTATGCGAACGGCCGCGTAATTTTTGGGCGGCCGATAGGCCAAAATCAGGGCTTAGCGTTTCCGCTTGCCGATAGTCACGCTCGACTCCATGCGGCTGAGCTAGTTATCAGAGATGCCTCGTGGCGTTACGACAACGGGCTTGATTGTGGGGCTCAGGCCAACCTCGCAAAGTACTTAGCGTCTGAGGCAGCGTTCGAGTGCGCGGACAGAGCGATGCAAACGCATGGAGGCTTCGGTTACGCAAAAGAGTATGACGTTGAGCGATATTGGCGTGAAAGCCGTCTAATGAAGATCGCTCCCGTCAGCCAAGAAATGGTTCTGAACTATGTTTCGAACAAAGTTCTTGGTCTACCAAGGTCCTACTGATCTTGTGAAAGTTGCTGGAGCGTTGTTAGCTGCTGGAAGCGGCTCGCGTTTTTTGGGAGCAACCCACAAGCTTCTCGCCGAAATAGATGGTGAACCGGTCGTGGCTCACGCAGCCCGTTCGATGCTGAATGCCGGTCTAGATGGCTGTGTTCTAATTGCTGGTGCCGTTGAGTTAGGCCCTGCTCTGAACGACTTCTCCGAACTTACAGTTATCGAAAATCCCAACTTCCGACAGGGAATAGCGACTTCGTTAAATGTTGCAGTTGATTGGGTCGAAGCTAGGGGCTTTGATGTTCTGATAGTTGGGTTAGCCGACCAGCCAGGAGTTTTGGCCGCAACTTGGGGACGCTTGAGTGATAGCAGTTCTCCGATAGCGGTTGCTAACTATGAAGGCCATGCTGGAAATCCAGTTCGTCTTGAAAGTTCCGTATGGCCTTTGCTTCCGCGAATAGGCGACGAGGGAGCTCGGGTTTTGTTGCGTACGAGGCCGGACCTAGTTGAGCAGGTAACCTGCGAAGGCTCTCCGGATGACATAGATACTGTGGAGGATCTCAGCCAATGGAGTTGAAAAATGAGTTCCGGGTCGGTGTTCCTATCGAGCAAGCATGGCGCGCACTTACAGACGTTGAATACATTGCGCCCTGCATGCCTGGCGCACAGTTAACAGAAATTGACGGCGAAGAGTTCAAAGGCCAAGTGAAGGTGAAAGTTGGGCCGATCACGGCGCAATACAAAGGCGCCGCAAAGTTCAAAGAAAAAGATGAGAGTCAGTACCGGTTAGTTCTAGACGCAACCGGTCGTGATACTCGCGGAGCGGGAAACGCCGCAGCGGAAGTGACTGCGGAAATGACTAGCGATGGCGATGGAACCAAGATCGTTATCGTGACCGATTTGAAAGTAACAGGAAAAGTTGCGCAGTTCGGCCGCGGTGTCATGGCTGATGTTTCAGAAAAGTTGATCAGCCAATTCGTCGAAAGTCTTGAACAAAAACTTGTTGAATCAGACGGGAGCGAAACGGAAACTCCATCCGCGCCCAACGGAGATATGTCAACTGCTGAGAACGATTTGAGCGGTGACAGCTCCGGCCCTCGTAAGGTCGATATGCCTGAACCAGAACCTGTTGATCTCCTTGATACGGCTGGCGCCCCACTTTTTAAGCGTTTCGGCCCCTTTGCCCTTGTGGCTTTGGTGTTAGTTCTTCTGCGTCGCCGTAAACGTCAATAGCGAAGTCAAGGTTTCATGGGTATCGATGTAGCGAAGGTGTCTTCGATTAAGAGTCCGTCGTCGGTTGAGAAAGAAAAAGTTGCCGAGTTGCTTGGGCGACGACCTGAAGTTGATTTTGAAATAGTTGTTGTTGACAGCCGTGGGGAGCCTGTCGTCATTCGTAACGGACCAATAATGGAAGGTGGACGTCCAATGCCCACCCGCTACTGGCTCGTTGGTAAAGAGCTATCGCGTCGTGTTGCACGCTTAGAAGGAGATGGGGGAGTTCGAGCCGCTGAAAAAGCCGTAGACGCCAATGAATTAGCGGCTGTACACGAGCGATACGCTATCGAAAGAGACTCTCTTATCTCGTCAGAATATGTGGGTCCGCGGCCTACGGGCGGAGTCGGCGGCACACGACAGGGAGTCAAGTGCTTACATACGCACCTAGCTCACTACTTAGCAGCCGGTTATGACCCCGTTGGCGAATGGGTTGTAGAGCAGTTAGAGGCAAATGACCTTGCCTGATAAACCGCCAGTTGCGATTTTAGATTTCGGAACAAATACAACTCGCTTACTTATAACTGACGGCGATGCCGTTGAGGTTCGAGCTCATCGCGTCACTGGAATTGGTCGTGGCCTAGGTCGTACAGGCCGACTAAACGAAACCGGAGTAGAGAGAGTCCTCGAGGCTGTTACTGAGTTCAATTCGCTGATCTTAAAAAATGGCGTGAAGAAGATTCGGGCAGTCGCAACTAGTGCTGCTCGCGATGCGGAAAATCGAGATGACCTATTCAAACCGGTCTCTGAAATTCTGAGCCATGAACTTGAACTCTTGTCGGGCGAAGAAGAGGCGAGATACGGATTTTTGGGCGCAACGAAAGGCCTACCGCCAGATGGCGGGCCCTTTCTAGTTCTCGACATAGGAGGAGGCTCTACCGAATTCGCCTACGGAACTGTTTCGCCTGAAATGTATCGGTCAGTGGACATGGGATCCGTACGCTTTACAGAACAGTTCCTCATCTCGGACCCTCCGAAACCTGAAGAATTGAGTGGCGCCATCCAAGTAGCCCGCCTGCACCTAGACGACATTGATAGAGAACAGACACTCATGGGACGCGCGAATTCTTTAGTCGGTGTCGCAGGAACGATTACGACGATAGCTGCCATCGAAATTGGTTTAGAAAAATACGACCCACTCGTGATTGACCGCTTTGTTCTGACCCGAAAAGCCGCGGAAGATGTCTTCAGAACTTTGGCAACTGAGGCACTCGAACAACGGAAATATAACCCCGGTTTAGAGCCGGCCCGGGCTGATGTCATCGTGGCCGGCTGTTGTATTTTGGTAGCTGTTATGCGGCATTGGGAAATAGAAGAATGCCTTGTGCGCGAGTCCGATCTTCTTGATGGCCTAGCCGCTGAACTCCTGGAGCATGGATAGGGGTGAGTCAGGCAGGCTAGTGTTCTGACGGTGAACGATCTGCACACTCCGCGCCTGCTGCTACGAGGTCTGCGACCCAATGATTTTGCGCAATGGGGTGAAGTTCGAAAGCGATGTTCGGATTGGCTGACGAAGTGGGAACCCGAAGCAGTTCCCGGCGCTCCTGACCCAACTCGGGACCCAGAAGCGTTCGCAGCAAGGTGCAACGCTCGAGATCGGGAACGTCAATTGGGCACCGGATTCGCATGGTCCATGTGGCATAGGGGACATTTCTGCGGAGAAATCAATGTAAACAACGTTGCCAGGGGGGCGTTTCAAAGTGGTCACGTAGGGTACTGGGTCGATGAACGCTGGGCCGGGCGCGGTTTTGTGCCCGAGGCGCTCGTAGGAGTATTTGGACACGCTTTCGATAGGGCGGGACTGCATCGTCTCGAAATATCAATTATTCCGAGGAACGAATCGAGCCTTCGCGTAGTTGAAAAACTCGGTGTCCGTCACGAAGGTCTTGCCGAAGGTTATTTGAAGATCGCTGGAGTTTGGGAGGACCACATGCGCTTTGGCATCACTTCTGAGGAGTGGGAAGAAAGACGTGAAGACCTATGGAAACTTATATCCGATGTGGCCGTCGGTGTTTAGTGCTAACAAGGCCTAAGCTCACCACACACCGCTGCCGTTGGCCTCTTCCAGCCAAGCTTGGCCAGGCTGACAATCGGTAGCAGCTGGACACCATCTGCATGAGCCGCTCGCTCGTCTTTCTGGGTCACGTTCTTTAAGACGAAGTTGTAGTAACCGCTTAACAGCACTGCTTGTGCGTTGAATAGCTGAACGCAATAGATCCTCGTCAACTACTTCGACCTGAACGGTGCCTGCATCGACATAAAAACTTGCCAATAAAGCCGGAGGTACCCCTACCACTAATGTTTCTAGCAATGCATAGAATCGCAAATCATCTAGATGGTGAGGGACCGCTCTGCCTGTCTTGAGTTCTATAAGAACCCTGCCCGCTGTGAGCTCATCTGGTCGACCTACGGTCAAGTCGAATCTGCCTTGCAACACTATTTTCCCTCTATGGAGAAGGACTTTCCGAGGTAACTCAGTAGTCGGACTCCAAGAATTCTGTAGGGGAGGAAAGGTGTCAAAATAAGTTTGTAAAAGGGAAGCGACTTCGCTCCGTATTTCCGCTCTTTCGATGTCAGTTAACTCAACTAAAAAACTGGCCAAACCATCGCCACGATTCATGATGCTTGTCAATGCCTCATCTACCAATTCAGGAGCAGTTCTTGTTGGCGAAAGATGAACAGAGAGTTCGACGCATTTATGAAATATCTGTCCACGAGTCATGGGAATTTTCCACTCAAAAGATTCCCCTTCTTGCTTTTCGTATAGAACCTCGCAACTCGTGACTGCCTGGAGTTGGCGTTTAGACACCCATAAAGGTTCGTCGATCTGATCCACCAGATTTACTGTTTCTTTTTCCAGCTCTAGTTGAATTTGAGCCCTAAGTGTCGAGTTGTAAGTAGTGCGCTCGTTGGCTGGAAGACGAATGAGATTGAGAGTCGTTTGTTGTGCAGGCGTCAAGGGCGGGTTAGCCGGACTCTCTGTGCGAAATTTCTTTTTGGTTGTGCCCACAGATCTACGGTAGCGCCGAGCGGGACTCGCCTAAAGGCACTCAAAGTGATATCGGATGAAGTAAGTGAAGTTAAGGCTTAACTGTCCTACCCCTGTTGGACTCTTTAATTGATGAAAATTGTGAGCAAAGAAATGAAGATTGTGAATCCCCAACTCGATGGGAATCAACACAACGGTTATGGCTCCTTGTCGACGATCGAGAGTGCGCCATCGGTGCGGTTCGCAATCGTAGCGAAGATACTTACTCAAGTTAGTGCCCGATGTGAGATAGAAGTCCCAGGCTTTAAGAGTCCACCTCGCTCTGTCGAACTAGATCGGACCGTGCGCCGCCAAAGTTCTGGGAGTGTTGTTTCTGTCCGAATAAAAGACAGACCATTTGAAGCAGTAATTGGCGACATGATCGAAGGAGTAATCCTTTGCAATGGACTACCAATAGCTGCGGCGGGAAAGCTTCGAAACCTAATGTGGAGCGCTGTGATGCAAAGTGAACGACATTCCGAATTGACTTCAAAATCTAAAAGGACAGCGGTCGTCCACCACCCAGTAATCAGCGATAATGTCGAGGCCGCTTAGCAGGGCGTCGTAACCGTTATTGCGACGTAGGCTTACAAACATAGGCATACCAGCCCGGGTGGCGGAAAGGCAGACGCAGAGGGCTTAAACCCCTCGGCTCTTAACAGGGCGTGTGGGTTCGAATCCCACTCCGGGCACTTTATAAAGCAGCAGACCTTAGTGAATCTGATGTCTCTGATCCTGGCAAGGTCAAGTTTCTTGCGGCTAAGACGCAACGGTCTCTTAGGACTCGATTTAAAGGCGTAGGTGAGTGAAATTTTTCCCCGAGTCTCACGATGGCTCCGTTGAAGTGGTCAACTTCTACCCGTTCTCTTCGCAACGCAAGATCTTGCCAAGTGCTTGGGTATGATCTCGTCGTCGCGGTAACTGCCGGCCTAGCGGGCCAAAAACCAGGTTCGCGAAGACGAGCAATTTGCTCCCGTAAGTCCCTTTTACCGATCATTCGGGCTGAAATTTCTGCGAGCTCCAAGACATCAGCAGCTTCTTCGTTGACGTCCGCAATGAATTGACGATCCAGCGGGTCGCAAGATGCCTCTTGTACAGATAAGTCAGTCAGAGCTAGGTAGGCGTTAGCCAAGTTTCTTACAAGCTTCCCCCATTTACCGTCGATAACTCGTTCATCGACTGAAGCATCCATTCCTGACTCGTTGAGGTCTGCGACTAAAGCGTCCGACGTTAGATCGTTTCCTGAAGGCCACTTGCCTACCTCCAAGAGCTTTCCACCAGAATGTCGAACACTGCCTGGTTCAGTAATTTCCGCACCGACCATGACAGTGCACCCATAGGTGGTGAATCCCTTTTGAGAAAGCCACTCTTCATTCGTGACGCCGTTTTGGAAACTTATTAACGGTAAGTCTCTGTATAGCGATGAATGCTGTTCAATTGCTCCAAAGGTGTCATCGGTTTTCATTGCGAGTAGAACAATGGTTTGGTTGTCCACATCAAGCTCATGTGCAGACGCTTCTGCTGGAAGTTTCCATGTCCCTTCGGTGTTCTGAGTCACGGTTAAACCCTGAGTTTGAAGAGCCTGAAGGTGCGGTCCTCGAGCAACTAGTTGCACTTTGCGGCCCATAGACGCCAATCGGCTGGCTATCACGCAACCAATTCCACCTGCCCCGTGAACTATGTAGTTAGGGGTTTTCATCCCCACGATCCGTTCCCAGCTGGGGCGTTCCACACTTCTGTTATGCGACCATTACGAATAGTGAATATTTCGATACCACAGATGGTGGATATCTCTCCATCCTCATCGACTAAATCTGCTTCATATATAGCTGCTATTGAATCTTGATCCTGAATGATCTTGCGATTAGTAAATCTCATTGATCTAAATTGCTGATGAAATGACTCAATTCGGAGCTTGGCTTGTTCGATAGTTAGAACCAACCGTGTGCCGTCGGGTTCATGGCGGATCATCGGGTCAGCTAACAGAGTTTCTAACGAGGTTAAGTCGCGCTGGTGATAGACCTGTTCGGTATAGCGGTCTACTAACTCTGAGGGACTTGTACTGGAATTAGTCACGGTCTCATGCTTTCAGAAGTGCGGGTGTTAGCGTCGGACTATGCGGAGATGGAATATGACACATCCAAACTTGATGGATGCTCATTATTGGCTCCAGCCCGCAGCTGAGTGTGATTTGGGTATCGCTCGGTTGCACGCAGAAGCACCTTTAGATTGGTTCGAGGAACCGATGCCTGATAATCCGTATCTTCAGGCTGGGCCGGGGTATTGGTGTGTTACGCGTCATGAGGATATAGCTACGATTTCGAGAAACCCCGAAATTTACAGTTCCGCCCAAGGCATCACTATCACCGACACTCCGCCGGAGTTTCTAGAGTTCTTCAGTTCAATGATTGCTATGGATGACCCCCGTCACGCACGGTTACGTCGTATCGTCTCGAAGGGGTTTACGCCCCGAATGTTGGCGGCTTTAGAAGACTCAGTTCAGGAAATCGCTTCGGGCATCGTCGATACAATCACTGAAAGAGGAGAATGCGATTTCGTAACCGATGTAGCAGCGGCGTTACCGCTCAAAATCGTTTGCGATCTGATGGGCGTACCTGATTCTGCGTATAACCAAGTTTTTAAAAACACAAATATAATTTTGGGTGTCGGTGATCCCGAGTTTGCGCCAGACAATGTTGATTTCGTTACCGCCTTGCTGAACGCCGGAGCAGAATTAGCAGAGTTAATGAGGGAAGTAGCAGCAAATAAAAAGGGTGGAAACGGAACAGATTTAACAAGCGTGTTGGTCAACGCCGAGATCGAAGGCGACCACTTGGATGAAGCTGATTTAGCGAGTTTCTTCGTGCTCCTCGTCGTTGCTGGTAATGAAACGACTAGAAACGCAATTTCTTGGGGTCTTAAATACCTCACGGACAATCCAGATCAGCGATCTATTTGGATGGACGATTACGAGGGAATTGCTCCATCGGCTGTCGACGAAATAATCCGACTTGCAAGTCCGGTTACCTATATGCGCCGGACAGTCACGCAAGACACAAGTTTGGCTGGGCGAGAACTGCTAGAGGGAGACAAGGTTGCGATGTTCTACCTTGCTGCTAACCGTGACCCAGAAGCCTTTGCAAACCCTTATCGGTTTGATGTGAGGCGTAGCCCGAACTCGCAGTGCGGCTTTGGTGGGCCAGGCCCCCATTTTTGTTTAGGGGCCCACTTAGCGCGACGTGAAATAACTGTGATGTTTCGCGAACTGTTCACACGGTTGCCTGACATTGTGGCGGTTGAAGAACCTGACGCGCTTCAGTCATCTTTTATTCATGGCGTAAAGCATCTTAAAGCAGAGTTCAACCCTGTGAGGTCTGGCTCATGACTCGAGCCCGGGTCGGCGAAATGGAGTTTGAATACGAGACGTTCGGGCTGCCTTCTGATCCGGCAATTCTGTTGGTGATGGGGCTGGGTGCGCAGCTAATCCATTGGCCTGAAAGATTTTGTCAGCTGCTTGCCGATGGGGGATTTCGAGTCATCAGGTTTGATAATCGAGATGCAGGCTTATCCGACAAACTCGATGGGGTTGAAGTTGATTTCCTTGCTTTGGTGGCTGCTGCCTTAGAGGGTCATGAGATAGACGATGCTCCTTATGATCTTTCGGATATGGCCAATGACGCTTTTGGAATCCTTGACGATCTTGGAATAGAAGCAGCACACATCGTGGGTGCGTCACTTGGGGGCATGATTGCTCAGACTATGGCGATCGAGCAGCCTGGCCGAGTGGTTTCTCTGACTTCGATCATGTCTTCGACTGGCTCCCGGGAAGTTATAGATATTCCAGAGGATTCGCTGGGTCTCTTATTGGCTCCGGCCCCTACCGAAAGATTGGACTATCTCGATTATTCGGTTAATTACGCTATTTGGTGCAGTAAAAAATATTTTGATGCTGACTTAGCTCGAGAATTTGCAGCCGCGTCCTATGACCGCAGTCACTATCCAGAGGGTTCAGGAAGACAAATTGCTGCGTTATTAGCTAGTGGTGATCGGGAGCCGCATCTAGCGGAAATGGATGTTCCGACCCTGGTCATTCATGGTCGCGACGACCGGCTTTTGTTACCGCATTTAGGGGAGAGGACTGCAGAAATTATCTCTGGCTCTAACTTCTTGCTTCTGAGCGACATGGGTCATGACTTACCTGAAGAGTTGTGGCCTGTGTTAGTTGATTCAATTCTTAGCCATCTCAAAAATTCTGTTTTATAAGGGAACTAGAAATAGAACAACTTTGGGCAATTAACCGAATCGGAAGTTCTCGGTATGACTGTCTCAAGCTACTGTTCGCAGAAGTTCGGTTACTAGCTCGGAAACAGCAGGATTAGTGAGATTGCTGTCTCGCGTAGCGGCTACTAAGTGGCGGCTAAGTAATGGTTTTTTTTGAGCGGGAGAAAGAGAAGCGGGTGGCCGTTCAGCTTGGATTTGGGGTAGCACTGTCCAGCCCATGCCGATCAAGACCATTTCGCTGAGTACCTCTGGTTGGTTTGATTCAGCAACTACAGAGAATGGTGAGCCCAATGACCTAAGTGCCTCTCCAATAAGAGCTCTCGTTAGAGAGCCTGTTGGAAAAGTGACCCAGGGCCCCCATTCTTTAGTGCTCGACGGTCTGGCGCCCGGTGGCGCGTAAACGTAGAGGTCTTCTTTCAGGAGAGGAACAGTCGAAAATTGAGAATTCTGAGGCGAGACGCAAATCGAGAGATCTAAGTTTCCGTTGCTGAGACCTTCCAGCAGTTGACTCGATGGGCCGACGGTTACGTGAAGATCTAGGTTAGGTCTTGCTTCTCTGAAGGTTCGCAAGGTATCTCCGAAATGATCGACCGCTGCGGCGTCGATCATTCCGACTCGAAGCTTCCCTGCAGAACCGGCTCGAATACGGTCACTCCAACTCGAGAGATCACTGGTTAGAGAAAGTATGCGCCGAGCGTGTTCTGTGAGCTCCTCTGTCGATGAGTTGGGCACTCGCCGTCGTCCATTCCAAATAAACAATTGAATACCCAATCGACGTTGCAGTTCAGCTAAGCCTTGGGATAGAGCAGACTGACTCACTCCTAGAGCGTCAGCAGCGGCAGCCCAGGTCGAGTTTTCTTGAACGGCGACCAGGTATTGAAGTTGGGTAATGGAAATATCAGGAAGCGAGGAGCGTGTAGGAGTCATAGATCACCATCACAAAACTAAAGATAAGACTTGCTTAATAATAAGGTACAAAAGTATTAAAACACTTATGATTTAAGTATGACTACAGCCAATATTGCCCCAGCCCAAGGAAAACTGGGCGTTCTGACCCCGGGAATGGGAGCCGTCGCCACTACGTTTATTGCTGGGGTACTGGCAGCCCGGCAGGGACTAGCTGCGCCGATTGGCTCCGTCTCGCAGATGGCTCATATACGACTGGGGCAAAAAGATGATGCCCGGAACCCTTTAATAAAAGATTTTGTTCCCCTAGCCGGGTTGGATGACCTTGTTTTTGGGGGATGGGATCCCATAACTCCCAATGCTTTGGAAGGTGCTCAAGCAGCCGGAGTTCTAGAAGATCGAGATCTCGCCGCTATCTCAGGCGAGCTTGAAGGCATTGTGGCGATGGACGCAGTGTTTGATCAGAAATGGGTTAAAAAACTAGATGGAAATCGCGTGAAGGCCTTGGACTCAAAGTTGGAACAAGCCCAGGCTCTAATGGCTGATATTGAGCAGTTTCGCAATGATAATGATTGCGACCGGCTTGTCATGGTCTGGTGTGGATCCACCGAGGCGTACCAAGAGGCAAGCGCAGCGCATGAAACTCTTGAAACATTCGAAGCAGCTCTGGCAGCTAATGACGAGAATATTTCTCCGAGTCAAATCTATGCCTACGCAGCGCTTATGAGCGATATTCCCTTTGCAAATGGAGCGCCAAATTTGAGTGTAGATCTTCCGTGCATGATCGAGTTAGCTGAGCGTCGTGGCGTACCGATTGCTGGCAAAGATTTCAAAACCGGTCAAACCCTAATGAAAACGCTGATTGCTCCTGGGCTGAAAGCCAGGATGTTGGGTTTACGTGGTTGGTATAGCACCAACATTCTCGGCAACCGAGATGGAGAAGTACTTGACGACCCAGAAAACTTTAAGACGAAAGAGGTATCGAAACTCGGTGTCCTCGACACAATTTTGCAACCCGCTGTTTATCCCGACCTTTACGGCAATATCGACCACGTAGTGCGAATCAATTACTACCCGCCTCGTGGCGACAACAAAGAAGGTTGGGACAACATTGACATCTTTGGTTGGCTTGGTTACCCGATGCAGATCAAAATCGACTTCTTGTGCCGCGATTCGATTTTGGCCGCGCCAATTGTACTCGACCTCGCTCTGTTCCTCGATTTGGCTCAAAGGGCTGGGGAGTCAGGAGTTCAAGAATGGTTATCGTTCTATCTGAAAGCCCCACAATCGGGTAGCGCTTCGGGGCCTGAGCATGACATTTTTATTCAGCAAACCAAACTAAAAAATACGCTAAGAGAATGGATGGGGGAACAACCCGTCACACACTCTGAGGCAGGGTGAGTCTCTCGCTGTAACAGTTCGTTAGCGATGATCTGCGCTGTTCCTAAGGCCGCAAACCGTCGCTTTCACTTAGCTCACTGATCATTGATCTCATCTTGCTTTCATCGTCTGAATTATTGACCGGAATGCTGAATTCAATCCTGTCAATTAAGTTCCCGAATCTAGTGTTTAGGAGAGACGCAATCTCGTCGTAAGTTCCGATTGTCGCAATGGTGTGGAACATTTCGTCATCAACTAGTTGAGGAATTTCATCCCACCGTTGTTCGCGAGAGAGTGAAGCGGCATGGTCGACTTTGTCACCCCAGCCATGTACTTCAAATGCCGCCTTATAAGCAGGAGTAGCTAGATAGAAGCCAACTCTTGCACGAACACTCTCTGCTACTTCCGCGAGACTTGTTTCATCTGGTGCAGTTGCAACTAGTGGTTTCATGCACCAGTCAACTTCATCGGGATTTCTGCCACTTCTTGCAGAGCCCTTGGCCACGGCGGGCACCATGATCTCTTCTATGTATTTGGGAGAACAAACAGGATGTAGGCGGATCCCATCGGCAACTTCGCCTACCACAGCGCACATGTTTGTGTTGATGGCCGAAATATGAATCGGAATCTTTGGATGCTCAATAGGCCCCGGGTCGAAAAGGGGGACCATTAAATCTAATTTGTAATGATCACCATCGTGGTTAAGCGGTTCACGATCCTGCCAACAGCGCCATACTGCTCGCATGGCGAGTATGTAGTCGCGCATTCGCGGGGCAGGAGCAGACCACTCCATGCCATACCTTCTTCTTATGTGGCCTCGCACCTGAGAACCTAAACCCAGAATTAAGCGACCTCCTGACATTTTCTGAAGTGTCCATGCCGACATAGCCGTAATTGTGGGTGAGCGCGGAAACGCCATGGCAACAGAAGTCGCCAAATCAAGTGTTGTGGTGTTGACCGAGGCGAGTGTCAATTGCTGATAGGGGTCATCTTTGCACTCTTCGACTGCGATGCCATGGAAGCCGAGGTTTTCCAATCGGACAGCTTCTTCAGCGATAGTGCGGACATCTAAAGGGGTGTCGGGTTCTCGCAGACCAGGATCAACTTTGCCCATCGGAAGCATTGTCTCGGATTTCATTATCGAAGTTCCAATCGTAAATCGTCACCTGAAAGATACGCGTTTAGTTGCTCTAAGAACACGTCATCGCCGCGTTTCGTTATGCCAGAACCGGCTCCGGCGATATGTGAAGTTAGTGTCACTTTTCGGTGATTCCAAAGTGGGCTCGAAGGTTCTAACGGCTCGACATCGAAGACATCTAAAATAGCCTTGAGGTCTCTATCTGAATTCAGGGCCTCTAGTAGATCTCTCGTATTAACCACAGGTCCTCGTGAGACATTAACGAGAATCGAACCATCGCCCATAGAGCTTAAAAAATCTTTGTCGATCAGACCGCGCGTCTCATCAGTAAGAGGGCATGCGACGACTACCACATCAGCGGAAGGCAAAACTTCGTGGATGCTACTCATGGTGACCATCCGGTCCGCTAGAGGATCGGCTGCGGGGCTCCGACGTGCACCAACGACTTCAACGCCAAATGGCTTGGCTCTTTTCGCAATCTCTCGACCTATCGATCCGAAGCCCACAATAAGCCAAGTATTGCCATTGATTTCTGTCCATCCCTTCTGAATCCATTCGCCCTTTCTTTGGTTGTTTATGCGTTCTTCCCAGTCATGAACAACGTTCATGATGGCCGCCATGGTGTACTCCGCAACTCCGGCGTTCGGAGAGTCGCTATTACTGAAACGAATGCCAGCTGAAATAATCTTTTGTAAAGGAGGAGCATCAGCGCCAGCTAGGCATGACTGGACCCATTTAATAGTTGCAGAATCGGTGATGGCCTCTGTGAACAGCAAAAACTCTGAAACGGTCATTCCATTTGAGGTTCCTGCAAATAGTAAATCAATTGGTATCCAAGCGATTTCCGGCTTGTAATCAGTTGTCTCGACAGGAGATCCATCCGGTAACTGAACACCCGAAGAGGTCCAACACAAAACATCAATTTCATGAGGTAAAGCTTCGAGGCGTGATCGAATTCTGTCGAAGACAATTGAAGGAATTAGAACTTGGCGCTTAGACATAGTCGAGCAGCGTAGGGTGCTAGCCGTGTCGCTGTCTGATGATTCGAATATTTCATCGTCATTACGCAATACAAGTTTGCTGTTCGTCGTGTTGGTGTTGACGATGGCTTTGGGAGCTTTCCCGATAGTAGGAACAGCGGTCGTCGCTACTGCTCTTGCCGCAGATCTTGATATGTCACTGACCTTGTTTGGAGCGGGAGTGGCTCTAAATACTCTGTTTGGAGGAGTGTTCGCCCCGCTTTCTGGCCGACTCAGCGATCGCTATGGCGGCAAATGGTCGTGTGTGTTCGTTCTGGTCTCGTCGGGTTTGGGTCTTCTGGTTGTTGCCGTTGGCAGGTCGCCATTCGAACTCATGTTAGGTCTCTTGATATCGAGTTATGGACAAGGCGCTTGTAATCCCGCTACCAACAAACTTGTTGCCGAACGAGCTGCGCCGGGTAGACGCGGAACTATGACAGGTATCAAACAATCTGGTGTACAACTTGGCATTCTTTTAGGGGGCTTCACTCTTCCTGCTTTGAGCATTTGGGTGAATTGGAGGTTTGCTATAGGCCTTTATGCGGTAACCGCTTTGTTGACGGCGATCCTGGCAGCAGCGCTACTGCCGGATAGTCACGAACGAACAATCACAGGCAGCCGAGAAGTTAGAAGTTTAGAGAAGTTGCGCTTGCCGCGATCAGTTTCGTTGTTGGCGTTGTACGCGCTTTGTATGGGGTGCGTTGTAGGGGGAGTCGGCCGCTACACAGTTTTGTTCGCTGAAAATGCTCTGGCCATGTCGAATGTCAAAGCGGGGCTCGTGGCGGGGCTCCCTGGAGGTCTGGCTATAGCTACACGAATAATCTGGGCTCATTTGGCTGAACACCGGATAGCGCCACCAAAAGCTCT
>JUEP01000005.1 GCA_000817105.1 marine actinobacterium MedAcidi-G3
AGAGTTAATAACCCAAAGTTCGCCGCGCCCTTCAAAGCTCCACTAATCTCGCAAGTCGTGCACTGTCTCTTCTGCTCAATAGTCGACGGTAGCTCTACTTCGAACATTGTGTATGAAGATGATCATTGCTTGTCCTTTATGGATATTCTCCCGATGACGCCAGGACACTGCTTGGTGATACCCAAAAGACACGTTCGAGATATCTTTGAACTAGACGATGAGACTGCGGCTCACGTCATGCAAAGTTGCCGTACTGTCGCAAATATCATCAGAACCAGGCTAGAACCACTCGGCATCAACCTTGTCAACAACAATGGTGCAGCAGCCGACCAGTCTCAGTTTCATTTACACATGCATCTGATACCAAGGTACGGCCGTGACAGGCTCCTCCATCCTTGGGAGCGGTCCTATGGGAACCCAAACCAGATTCGCTCAATCGCAGAAGTTTTGCGCGGCGAGAGGGAAATCCCGCAATCTGAATAGGAAATACCCAACCTCTTGGCGCTAGTTTCAAGAACATGACGAATCCCTATGCAGACTTTTCCGCCCTAACCATCACAGGACCTGACGAACACGGCATCCTAGATATCTGCATTGACACACCAGGCAAACTGAATGCGGTCGACGAAGCAAAGCATCTAGCGCTTGCAGATGTTTGGAAGGTCGTCGATCGAGACCCCGAAACCCGAGTAGTCGTCATCCGCGGCGCGAACGGCACTTTTTCGGCTGGCGGTGATATGGGCATGATCGAAAAGATCATGGATGATTTCGAATATCGGTCAAGCTCTCTTCGCGAAGCAAAAGACATTGTTTACAACATGATTAATTGCTCAAAAGTGATCATCTCAGCAGTTGAAGGAGTTGCTGTAGGCGCTGGCCTTGCAGCTGCTTTTATGGCTGACATCTCGGTCGTCGGAAGAAACGCTCGAATTCTGGACGGTCACACCAAACTTGGAGTTGCTGCAGGGGATCACGCAGCGATCATATGGCCCCTCTTGTGTGGCATGGCGAAAGCGAAATATTACTTGTTGACTTGCGACTCAATGTCAGGAGAAGAAGCCGAAGCGATGGGTCTTGCCAGCGTGTGCGTAGAAGACGACCTTGTCGTTGAAGAGGCATACAAAGTCGCGAGAAAGCTGGCGACTGGCAGTCAGACAGCAATCCGGTGGACTAAGTACAGCTTAAATAATTGGCTTCGATCAGCAGGGCCGGCATTTGATACATCTGTAGCGCTAGAGATGCTTGGTTTCACCGGACCTGACGTGCGAGAAGGCCACGCTGCGATCATGGAAAAGCGAAAGCCAAATTTCAAATGAGCTTTTGAATATCTAGGTCTGTTCAAGGATCCGTTCAATTTCAGCCCAAACCCCTATAGGTTCATCGACTTTAATCGCCTCTATACCGCAAGCCCGAGCAACCTCTATGTTGACTCGGTTGTCATCCAGAAAAAGAACATTTTCGGGAGACATTTCTAGTTGCTCAAGTAGGTAGGTGTATATCCGCTCTTCGGGTTTACGCATCCCTACAAAAGCAGAATTGATTACCACATCAAAAAGTTTTTCTACTTCCAGACCACCCGTCACCGTGGGCCAGGCTTCCGCAATGTTGTTAGTAAGAAGCCCAGTGACAAAACCTCTTTTCCGAAGTTGTAAGATTCGATCTACCACTTCCGATACCACCGTGAGGTGGGCGAAGAGGAAATGGGGACTTTCGGGGTCCCATATAGCCTCGGCACCTGGTAAATCAGATCGTGACCAGTCAAGGTAAGACTCAAGACTCAACTCCCCGCGTTCGAGCTTGGCAAATCGCGAATTGGGGTCATCATCTCGGTATTCAGCGCGTCTAGCTGCCAGCTGTGTTTTGTCAACATCGATGTCTCGATAGAGCTTTTCTATTACCGGTACCGGAGGAATAGTTAGCACGCCGCCCCAATCAAAAACCACTGCCTTGATCCCGGATAGACCCGGTTCAATCTTCGCTTTCACCGGCACCTCCATCTCATCCAGGAATTGCACAATAGGACGCTTCCGTTGCTATAGCGGCTTAATACGAAACTATTTAAGGTTCCATCCTCTTTTACCGTCGAGGCTTTCGTTCACAACTACCCGCTGCAACCACTCAGGTGTACTCGGCGGATTGTCTCCGATTAAGACAGCGACGGCCCGGCTTCTCGGAAGCGGAGACTGGGGCCAAGTGGTCCATCCATCAGTCACAACCACCAGTAAGTCCGGACTGGGGCGAGCGCTTACTGCAGCAGAAATGCCTTGGGTAAGGTCTGTCCCACCGCCACCTACCAGTTGCAACTCAGAAGCCCTCCGGACTCTCTGAGGAGAGCCTGCTTGAGAGTCGCATGTAAAAATCTGCACTGATTCGAACCTGATTCCACCGTTAGAAAGGAAGCCGTCAATCTCACTCAGGGCCTGGCCGAGCAGTTCTTCGCTCATCGACGCACTCGTATCTAGCACGATTGATACCTCGGGTGTCCGTGATCTCAAACTAGGGAGAACCACACCTGGCAGGAATGAATATCTCCGATTCGGTCGCCTATAGCTAAAGTCAACAGCTCCAGCTATTTCAGAAATACCCTGGCGAAGTTTGGCCCCTAGTTCAGAGCGCCAGTCGACCTTTGCCGCAAGCAGAGAATTAGCCCACCTCAACATGCCGGACGGGGTGGCACCATGGTTGCGTTCGTGTGCTAGAGCATCTGAAGCTACACGCCGTTTAATAAGTTCTTTTTCTTCTGCGGTAACTCCGTCTGTGCTTCGCTCCGGCGGAGGCTCATCCCAAGGTCGAGGGTTTCCATGAGCAGAACTACCACAATCGCGATGCTTCTCCGTTCGGGTTGACCCCATAAAAAAATACTCTTCTCCGAATAGTGACCTTGGAAGAGATAGGTCCTCATGAGAAGCTGAATCTTTGGGGAGTGGATCGCTCTCTTGTAGGTCGTCATTAAGTTCAGCATCAACGGCATCAACCCAACGAAAAAGGTCTTCTTCTCGAAGTTCGACTTCTCGAGCTCGCGAAGCATGCCCACGAAGAAGGTGTCCTACCTGGTGAATCATTTCCACCCCAAGCAGATCCACCGACCAGTCAAGTGAGGCCTCATCGTTGATGTAAACACGGAAATATTCATCGCCAGCTATGTCTGCAACCTTTTCATCTGCCACAAAACGCAAAGCAAACAAGGCCGAGGCCAAGTATGGGTAGTTATAGGCCGCCCAAAGTCGAGCAGCAGAAATCCGTTCCTCTAGCTTCATTCAAGAAGACCCGCCGCCTCAAGCACTGGCAGAAAGATCGACGCTTCAGGCGGTGCGCTAACCCCATCAGGTCGGATCTGCGCCAAAACTTTCGCCGCTATCGCTCCGATGTCTGGAGATTGGCCCGCTGCCTTCTCCAGCACTCGCCACCCGGCTAACCAACGATCAGGCGTTGGGTCCGACGCTACGGCGCCGGCTACAGCAGATAGGGCGGCATAGAGTCGGTCGCCGCGTTCAGGAAAGACAACCGAGTCAGGGTCAATCAAAGCCGCTTCTGGATCAGGAAGGTCAAGCTCTTGAACCCAGTTAAGGAATTCCAGACCAGCTCCGTCTCCTACACAACCAATCACTAAATTTCTTTTGGTTTCTAGGGAGCACTCAACAGCGAAGGCTGCAGCTAAAAGACGCGCGAGCATTTCCCAAGTCCTAGGGCTTGGCCAAGCTCGCCCCGCAAGAGCGCGTTCGATCGGCGGCTGTATGACCAAAGATTGTCGCACAGAGAGAAACCCACCAACCAGTCCTGCTGCTATCGGGATCTGATTCTTCCAATCCTCGGGAAGCGTCGGGATGACCGGCGTCGGAAAACCTGCAACTAAACCTGTAGCAACAGTCATAACATCTACATGCCAATCAAGATGACAAAAACGGTTGGCGAGCGGTGCAGATAGGTCCCAACCATCAGCAGCTTGGTCAGGAGGGTTCGCAGCAGCAACTATCGCTAGTTCGTCAGGCAAGGCCAGGTCACCGACGACTCGCTCCAGTACCACGCGTAGCAGTGCCGCCTGTACAGCAGGAGGAGCCGTCGAAATTTCATCCAGGAAAAGCACTCCATTTCCGGCCTCCGATAGCGTTTTCGCCCAGCGGGGTGGGGCGAACTCAACCCCGTTTTCAGTTATTACGGGAAGTCCACTGAAATCACTTGGTTCTCTGATACTGGCTATTACGACCTCAAATGTTAAATCGATAGACCGACACATATCTTCAACGGCTGAGCTCTTCCCGGCCCCAGGCGGCCCCCACAAAAGGACTGGAACATGGGCTGCTACTGCTAGAGACAAAGCCTCAAGAACCGTTGCATTCTGATTCGTCATGAAAGTAGTCTCCTCAAATTCTGGATACCTGTTATCCATCTTGGTAGCACGGAGTAGCAAACGTGCAGATAATCTGCGGCTTAATGGATGAACACCTAACGGCACACGAACAAGCAACACCGATGTCACCAAATCCGACTGGGCCCCTGCAGGGAATCCGCATTCTAGACTGCACTCAGGCAATAGCAGGTCCCTGGTCAACCATGATGCTAGGTGATCTCGGTGCTGACGTAATCAAAGTAGAGGCACCTCGAGGAGATCTCCAGCGGCCTATGGCCCCATATACCCGAGAAGACCAGGAACGTTCTTACGGTGGTTCGTTTTCTACCTACAACCGAAATAAAAGAGGCATTGTTCTCGATTTCACGGAGGAGGCCGATAGGGCCAAATTTCTTGAACTTGTAGAGAGCGCTGACGCTGTAGTGGAAAACATGCGAGCAGGCGTAATGGACGGCCTGGGTCTAGGTTGGGAAACTCTAAAGGAGCGCAACCCTCGACTTGTTTACGGGGCAATCAGGGGATTCGGAGACCCCAGAACGGGAGAGAGCCCACACGCCGAGTGGCCTGCCTACGACGTGATAGCTCAAGCTATGGGCGGGCTAGTAGCTCAAAACGGAAACGGGCCTGAGAATCGAATTCAAGTTGGTCCCTTCATCGGCGACATCTACCCCGGAACTATTGGAGCCATGGGTGTGTTAGCGGCGCTCTTCCATGCAGAAAGAACAGGTGAAGGACAGTTTGTAGACGTAGCCATGGTTGATTCAATAATGGCGCTCGCTGAAATGGGAGTTATGCGCTACTCGTATTTGGGACGAGCTGATACCCCGCCTAGCGGAAATCGAAACGATTTCGCCGTCCCTTTCGATGTCTTCGAAACAAAAGATGGCTCCATGGCTATAGCAGCTCCCACTGACCACCATTGGAAAGAGCTTGCAGAAGCGATGGGTCATCCTGAATGGGCGCTAGAAGAGGACAAAGCAACTATTCGCGCTCGGGTGTTAAATCGAGAACCTCTTGACCAGGCAATGACTGAATGGGCACAGAAAAGAACAAACCAAGAAATCTTGGATCTGATTGGGGGCAAGGTTCCGTGCGGACCTGTGAATCTTCCAGGGGATTTATTTTCCGATGAACACGTTCAGGCCAGGCAGATGTTGGTTGCCGTCGACCAGCCCAGCGGAAGGCCGATCGTTCAAGTCGCTTCGCCGATAAAGATGACTAGCACGCCCACCGCTATTCACCGCCGAGCTCCTCGACTTGGAGAACATACCGAAGAAGTTCTGTCTGAAATCCAGGACTTACGCGACCGCTTCAAAAGCTGAAACTTGGGCGACGAGGTTCGATACTTCTTAGTTATCGCTGCCGGTCTGCACATAAGTATGCGGCGTCTACCAACCCTTCACCTCTCGCGTCCAACAGGACAGATTTACCCATTTGGTTCATTACATAACCCATAGACATACCAATATTCGGGTCGGCGAACCCTATTGATCCGCCAGCGCCTACGTGACCGAAAGCTCCCTCGCGGATATTCACGGAGTCGGTGTCCCCACCAAAAGATTTTCTATTGTCCATCCTCAACATAAATCCCTCGGAAAATCGTGTCGGCAAAAGAAGCATCGCGTCTCGTTCCGTAGCGACCGAAACGCGCTTCATTCGCTCAAACTGTTGCGGGCTAACAAAATCTCCAACCGCGCACGATTGGTAAATCCGGGCAAGTCCGCGGGCATTTGTAATTCCCCCGCCACCTCCCAACTCAGCTGACCATACTTCTGGAGAATCTCCCTTGGCTCCTCCACGGTTTCGCCAAGCCCTCGCTTGCAACCCGTCTGCGTCAGCGATGAAGGCTCGGGTGAACGCAGAAAAGTCTTCTTCCGGGCCAGGTCTGAAGGGCTTCAAGGGCGAAACGCGATGGTGCTCTTCACCAGGCAACCCAATCCAAAAATCGGCTGCAGCGGGCTCGGCAAGTTGTTCCCGAAAGAAGGTTCCAAGACTAAGGCCAGAAGCACGCCGAACAAGTTCTCCAGCTACCCAACCAAAGGACATCAAATGGTACCCATTCCGAGTACCTGGAGACCACCAAGGCTCTTCGGCTGCAACTCGATCACACATGTAGTCCCAATCAAATGCGGAACCTTCTGGAAGGTCCTCTCGGAAGGCAGCGACCCCGGTTGTGTGATTCAGCATCATTCGGGTCGTGACCGCTGCCTTCGCCCCATGTGCAAACTCCGGCCATATCTCGGCTACCGGCGCATCAAGATCAAGTAAACCTCTATCTGCCAACAAATGACAAGCGAGGGCAACAGCACCCTTTGTACAGGAATTAACTACAGCGATGGTGTCTTCGAGCCAAGGGTTACCTTCGGTGTCTCTATCCCCGGCCCACACGTCAACGACCGTCTCTCCTTCGTAAGTAACGCAAACAGATGCCCCTAACTCGCTATAGCGATCAAAATTAGAAGCAAATTGGTCTATCAAGGGTTCCCAACCATCGCTGGCGGTTCCGTTAATCTCGATGCTCATAAGTGCAAGATTGTCACGTCTAACATCATTATGTCTCCCTATTCGCGATGTCCTCAGGTAGCTTCACCGTAATGGCGAAACGCAAAAAGAGACGTCCAGCAATGCGTCGAACTATCCAGAACCCAGACCCAGTGCTGCCCGGTCACGTATCGGCGATGCGTTCCGTGCCTGCTGAGATACCGCGTCCTGATTATGCCGAACGGGGAGTGCCAATTCGGACATCGCCAGACAGCCTCAGAAAGGACACCGCCACAATAGGGCGTATGCGAGAAGCTGGATCAGCTGCAAGACGCATCCTGCGTAAGGTCGCTAGCCATGTAGCTCCGGGCATTACCACCGAGGAACTGGATCAGATCTGCCACGAATCTTGTATCAAAGAGGGCGGTTACCCGAGTCCACTTAATTACAACGGCTATCCAAAATCGCTTTGCACTTCAATAAACGAAATAATTTGCCACGGAATTCCAGATAGTCGAGCGCTTAAAGATGGAGACATAGTCAACTGTGATGTAACTATTTTTCTGGACGGAGTGCATGGTGACCATAGCGAGACTTTTGTTGTTGGAGACGTTGACAATCAATCACGAGAATTAATCCGAGTGACCAGAGAATGTCTTTATTTAGGTATAGCTGCCGTTCGTTCAGGCGGCATGGTGAGAGATATTGGGATGGCGATTCAGAATCATGCTGAATCCGCTGGCTTCGGAGTAGTGCGAGAGTTCATTGGCCACGGAGTCGGTGAGGTCTTCCACCATCTTCCAAATATCCCGCATTATTACGAGCCCTCAGCGCAGTTTGAATTCGAACCTGGCATGACATTCACAATTGAACCGATGATCACCCTCGGCTCTCCAAGTGCGAACCTCTGGGATGATGGCTGGACCGCTGCTACAAAAGACCTAAGTCGGACCGCTCAGTTCGAACATACTATTTTGGTCCTAGATCACGGCGTTGAGATACTGACTGTTGAAGAAAACGAAAGGCAACCTTTTCTTGAAGGAGCCATCTCCAGCGACTGGCCCGAGACGCTATTAGTTGGCCAGACGAGTACGAATGATTAAGACCAGTATCTCTAGTCGAAAGCTGCTGGTACTTCTCGCTATTTCGTTTCTATTGATAGCCGGGTGTGCAACTGAGCCTAAGAGTCGGCCGATCCCAACGACGACACCAGTATTAACGACACTCCGCCCTGAACTTACGACAACGACAACAGAAAAAATTGTGCAACGAATGGCATACGTTGTTCAGCCAGGAGACACCCTAAGCAAAATTGCTAAAGGGTTTGGGGTATCGGTTAGCGCACTTATGCTCGAGAATGGCAAAGAAGACACCATCTTAGGAATAGGGGAAACGCTGTTTATACCTCCCCCATCCGATGAAAGTTCCGATTAGGGCTCATGGCGAAGTTGCTGTACTTTGCATCGCTTTTCTCGATCACAATTTTCCTTCTGGGATGTAATCCGGATCGGACGCCTCAACCTATTCTCGATACTTCGCCCGCACCTGAGACAGAACAAACAGCAAACCAAGTCGATGAGTTCCGAGAAACGTACGTTGTTGTTCGTGGAGACACGCTGATTGCTATCGCCCACCAATTCGGCATCCATCTCAACGATCTGGTGCGCGAGAACAACATTGCTGACCCCACCATGATCTACGTAGGGCAAGTTTTACTAATTCCGCCACCCCCGAGCGAAGATGACGGCCCGCTTCTCACAATCCCCCCTCCGACAGACCCCTTGTTACCAACTCTTGAACCTACGACCTCGGTGCTTAATTGACGAGACTTGTTGCGGGGCGCCTGGATTTGTTGAGAGTGACGTGTAACTGTAAGTGGTCTCTACCAGGACGGCGTGTGTGAACCAATCAACTTTGATCAGTCTGAGAATTAGCGAAATAGACGATCAGGTAGATCAGTGGTGGGAGCGTTGGCGTGGGGTCCCATCAGTCGACCGGCTATTTTACGCTGCCTCCAATTTGGGAGATTTCAGTCTTATCTGGCACATCGTCGGCGGTATTAGAGCTCTCCCACCTGGTCGAAACGCCCGAGCAGCTGTCGGATTCAGCGCTCTACTCGGTTTAGAGTCATTGTTAGTTAACCAGGGAATCAAACGATTTTTTCGACGAAGTCGACCCGGTGCTGCATCAGATAACCCCACGGCGCATCAGTTGCGAGAACCGCTTACCTCCAGCTTTCCATCCGGTCATGCCTCAGCCGCATTCTGCGCGTCGGCGGTGCTGGCACGTCGATCTCGATTGGGAAAACTCTGGTACCTGGCCGCCGGGATTGTGTCATGTTCACGACTACACGTTCGACTACACCATTCGTCTGATGTGGCAGCTGGCGCGGCAATAGGCTTTTTACTAGGAAAAGCCGTCTCAAAGCTTCTTCCAGAAGACTAATAGATAAGGCGCTTAATGTAGGTCTCAGCCGCTAAGCCTGAGCTGGAACTTCCATCCCGCTCTCGACATCGGAAAGATCGATACTGACATCTGTTGAAGACTGCGCAGACCGATTCAAAGCTGTCCTAACGTCCAGCAGAACGTCGGTTACTTCGCTAGATGAAACTAGTTCCCGGTGCATAAAGCTACTCAGAGCACGATCAACAACAGAAAGGGCCTCTACGACATTTTCCGGGACCACTATCTTCATGTCCTGAGGTTCAGTCACTAGATGCTCCGATCCGCTGATTCACATGATCAGCTCTGACTGTCACCCTAGCGCTGCCAACGGCTCGATACCGAGCATATTTGTTAGAAGAAATAACTTTCGCTTGACCGCTATCTTGATGTCCATGAGTACAGAATCACAAACACCTATGGGCATTACCTACGGGAGTCTTGGAGTTCTGGGGGCTTCAGCTGTTCCGGAAATAGCTCAAGCAGCAGTTACCTCGGGATACCAATCATTTTGGACGGTCGAAGCCACGGGCACTGACGCCATCAGCCTTCTTGGCGCCGTTTCTCAAGCAGCTCCAGAGCTTGATCTAGCAACTGGAGTTATGCCTATTCAGCTGCGCAGCCCGTCTCTGACAGCAATGACAGCTGCAACGCTTCAGTCCCTTAATCCGCAATGCACTGTTTGGATGGGTCTCGGCGTCTCAGCTCCGGGAGTTCTTCAACAACATGGAATCGAATCACCTGACCGTCCCATTGCAATGATGCGCGAATACGTGGCCTTGACACGAGAATGTTTGTCGGGGGAATCAGTCACCTTCGAAGGGGACTTCTGGCAAGTTAAGCGTTTCCGTCTAGCTATGCGACCAACGGAAAAGACTCCCAAAATTGTGGTCGCCGCCCTCAACCCCCAAATGCTGAAGTTGGCTGGCGAGGTGGCAGATGCTGTTCTTTTAAACTACATACCGGCTAACCACGTGCCAGAAGCGGTGAAACACATTCGATCAGGCGGCGACGCCATCGTTATGAGCAACGTTCACGCCGCAGTCGCAGACTTCGACGAGGCAGCGCGTCCAGCTCGCAAGGATCTTTTTAATTACGCTATGGCAGATGGATACGCCAAAATGTTCCGAGCGGCCGGCTTCGAAGACGAGATTCAGGAGTTACGTTTGCGCCAAAAGGAAAAAGACCGCGAGGGTGCTTTGGCGGCAATAACTGAGCAAATGATTCAAGCCATAAATTTCATAGGAAACGAACAAGAAGTAACTGCCTTCACTCAGAGCTACTTGAAGGCTGGCGTTCAGTATCCAATTCTTATGCCTATGCCCTGGGGCGAAAACCGTAAATTGGTAACGCAACTAACCCTTGACGCGATGGCTGCTATTAATCGATAAGTGCCTGAACTAGTCGACTACAGAGATTCCCGTCGGGCAGCTGACCCCAGTGCCCCCTAGACCGCAATAACCGTTCGGCACCTTGTGTAGATACTGCTGGTGGTAGTGCTCAGCATAATAGAAGGTACCTTGCTCTAGGATCTCAGTCGTAATTGGCCCATAGCCGGCGTTGCTGAGTGCTACTTGAAACTCAATACGACTCGATTCAGCAACTTGGTGTTGCTTCTCACTAGAGACATAGACACCCGATCGGTACTGGGTACCCATATCGTTTCCTTGTCGCATGCCCTGTGTCGGGTCATGGTTCTCCCAAAATAACTTAAGCATTTCCAGATAATTAGTAACCTGGGGGTCGTAGACAACCAAGACAACTTCATTGTGTCCTGTAAGTCCGCTGCAAACTTCTTCATACGTAGGGTTCTTGGTAAAGCCTCCGACGTAACCAACAGCGGTTGTCAATACACCGGTTGCATTCCAAAAGACTCGTTCTGCACCCCAGAAGCAACCCATACCAAACACGACACTCTCGCTCGAATCGGGGAAGGGTGGCGTCATCGCATTACCAAGAACCTCATGGGCGGGGGGAACTGGTACAGCCGCATCTCGACCGGGCAACGCCGTCTCAACAGTTGGCATTTCAAACTTGTTACTCCACAAAGACATATGGCACCTCGGGATCAGATTAGACCAGCACCGGCAGACAAGCACCCCTCTGACCTAGCCTTACGGCATGTTTAGTTCTTTGATCCCGCCAGAGTCCCTCGCTCGGGTCGGCGAAATTTTAGCTGGCCCCATAACCGTAAGAATCGATTCTCGAGAAGCACAGCGTTATGCACAAGCTTGCGGAGATCTGAATCCAATCTATTTCGATGAAAAATCAGCACAAGCGGCCGGTTACCGAACCCTGACCATTCCGCCGTTGTTCGTTACTCATGCACTCGTAACTCCTAAACCGGCCTCCACACTTAGAGTCGACGGCCTCTACGAAGATTCAACAAGCGTGAACTTAGAAGTTGCTCGCATGATGTTTGGAGGCGAAGAATGGGACTTTCTGGAGCCTGTCTGTGTCGGAGATGAGATCACCGGAACGACACGATTGTTAGATCTTGATCAGAAAGAGGGAAAGAAAGGACCCTTCGTTCGATTGGTGCGAGAAACTACTTTCATTAATCAAGATGAAGAGGTAGTAGCCCGATCCCGTCAAATAGGAATTGCGCGATGAATGAATACCCTGACATGGCCACTGTCGAAGTGGGTGACGAATTACCTTCCATGGACAAACGGGCGGGAGAAGCAGAACTATTCCTGTACAGCGCAGCTAGCTTCAACCCGCATCGCATTCATTACGATCGGGAATATGCCCACTACGAAGGCCACCAAGACATCGTCGTACATGGGCCTCTTCAAGGTTCTTGGCTGACCCAGTTCGTTACCGATTGGGCGGGACCCCGTGCGCGGTTACTTTCAGTCGAGTGGCAAAACCGAGCAAGCGCTTTCGTCGGCGAAAAGCTCACTTTTTCTGGGTCTGTCGTATCGGTTGACCAAGTAAATGGTTCGGTAGAACTTGAGATTTATGAACGAAAAGAAGACGGCAGCGTTCTGATGCCGGCAAAGGCGACTGTGAAGTTGGAGCGGGTTTAAATGAAAATTGCCGTGGACTTTCCGTCAGTTGCTTATCGGGAGGGGCCAGACCAAGTGCTTGCCCTTGCGTCGGCGATCGAACAAATTGGTTACGACGAGATAGCGGCGTTTGACCATGTTGTGATGGGTTACCCGTCTCAGGGTCGTCGCACTATTTATCCCGCTGAGATGCCAATTCTTGAAGCACTGATGCTTCTGGCAAACATAGCGGCGGTTACCTCCAAAGTTTCCCTTTCCACTGAGGTCCTGGTGTTACCTCAACGTCAGCCCGTGCTAGTTGCGAAACAAATCAGCACGCTGGACACCTTGTCTCGAGGGCGGGTCCGCTTGGGTATCGGTGTTGGGTGGCAAGACAGCGAATATGACGCTCTTGAGGAAGATTTTTCGAATCGCGGAAAACGCATGGACGAAGCAATCGATCTAATGCGAAGTTATTGGCAGGGCGGCCGTATCGAATTTCGAGGCAGTTACTACGAGTCCCACGATATGGGCATGGAACCAGTCTCACCTCAGGGTGCCAAGATTCCTATCTGGGTAGGTGGCGAGAGCCAGGCCGCATTAAAGCGAACAGCCAAAAAGGCAGACGGCTGGATGGCGTCGGGAGTTACTGATGAGCAAGCTCTTCTCTGCGTTGCCGATATCCAGCGAATGGCCGAAGAATTCGGTCGCGATCCGTCGGAAATCGGATTTCAACTCATGTTGCAACCACCCCCTCGAAGCGATGAAGACAAATTGTTTTACACAAATCTCGACGTAATAGCCGAGCGCGCTGCAGTTGTTAACGCGATGGGCTTTGAGTGGACGTCTGTCAACGCAACCGCAGTATTCCAAGCTGGAGCTAGGTCAGTTGGCGCAATGATTGAACAACTAGAACTAATTCATACGCGAATTAGAACCGAAGTTGATTAGAACAAATTTTCAATCGTCTAAAGAGCCTCAACTAAGTCGATGAGTTCACTTAGTTCCTGTATCTGATTGTCAGCCAGTTGCAAAGCTGCGGGCTGCTTTCCGATTGCCACAGTGACTGCTCCTGCAGCCTGGCCTGCGAGAATGTCGTGTGCTGAATCTCCGACCATCACATACACACCGCCAAGAGCACTGCATTCCTCAGCGGCCGCCAGAACCATTCCTGGGCCTGGCTTTGATCCATGGCCAGAATCGAACCCTTTTACCGAAGTGAAAAGATGGCTCCACTTCATAGCCTCAATATGATCCAAAGCACACGATTCCGAATCGTTTGTGGCGACCGCTAACTTCCAGCCAGAGTCAATCAATGCGTTCAATACGGCGGTAGCGCCCGTGTTGGCGACAATGTGTCGCTGAGATTCTTCATTGATTGTTTGCTTAAAGGCAGCGACATCAATTAGATCAGCGACCAGGCTGTCTGTTGTTTCACTGGTCTCACTAATGAAAGCTGAGTGCGGCAACACCCGCCTTTCCTCTAAGTTGTATCCGAAAAGCTCTGCTGCAAGTTGCCTGGCGTTTTGATCGGCTACTAGATCGAAAGCTGATCCGATGGCTTCATTCCAGGTTGCCTGGAAATCAAGCAAGGTGCCGTCTTTGTCAAAGATGACAGCTTTACCATCAGACATCAGCGATCAACACTTCGCATCCCGTGCCGCTCAGAATTTGTGTAACTGCATCTTGGTTATCGGCGGAAAGCTGTCTAAACGCCTCGCGTATCCAACTTAAGCATTTGTTTTGATATGCGAATGGCGCTTGTTTGTACTCGCGGCCCTCGATTAGACAAGAGAGCTCAGGATCACCAGCCTCTATAGCCTGTTCATTCGCTATTAAGAACGGTGCGTAAGTGCCTCCTATTTCAGAAAGCAAATCAAGTAGTGATTCTGGCAGCTTGTCACGCGTGAACCAGCCGTCGGTTTCGCCGATCTCCAATGATGACAAATCATCGATCTGGTAGGCCCAAATGACGCTTCTCGGACTTCTGCGAGCTGCTATCAGCGAAGAATCAGGTTCCCAGAAAAATAACTGACTGAACTGGCCAAATAAGCCAAAGTCGCCTCGCCCCGGACGGTTACCCAAAAGAAATTGGTTCTCGGTTAAATGAGTTTCTAGTGTTCTAAGGAGCCGAACAAAACTGTTCTCTATTATGTCGCGATTGTTATCTGTAGAGCCGACTAAAGCAGTTCGATTCATCTGTCGGGTAGTGATGAAATCTTTGATGTCAGCATGCTGTTCGACATTCATTTGGTTGTCCGACATCAACGGCAGCATGTTGCCTGCCTTCGCTATAGCGTCAACGTAAAGGTGATGCCAACGGTAGTGATACATGATCTTGGTCACCCATTCGTCACCATAATCTTCGATTAGGTGATCAATAAACCCGACTACAGGGTCAGTTGGAAGCAGGCTTCTACCTGAATAATCCTGTTCCAAGCGAAGGATTTGAGGAGATGAATCCACCAGCACCTCGGAATAACTGCCGTCGTCATTGCTAAAGGCGAGCATCGGAATGATTGCTACCGGAGGCTCAGGGAACCCTTGGTCGTCTGCCGAACCTCGAACAATCCACCTGTGTGAAATCCTCCGATATCGAAGGACCGCGCGCATTTTGATTGAATACGGCGACCCGTAGGCTCCGACCAAAGTGACATCCGAAGAATTCATTGGTTTCCTCTACCGAACAGCGCTCTCCACTAAAGCCATTTTTAATGCACATATCGTTCTAGATTCGAATCATTACACGTAACACGCGTCAGTGATCGTTCATTCGAAGCTACGTTTGTGAGATGAGCGAACGAGATCTAATTGTTAGCAATCTTGATGTTTGTTGGACGAGTGTCGTCGAATTCCTAAGCACATTGGAAAATAGTCAATGGGAAACCCAATCACTTTGCCCCGAGTGGACCATTAGGGGTGTCGCTGCGCACATGGTGTCAGTAGAGCAGGCCTTGTCGAATTGGTTACCGTCCGGCCTAGACACACCTCCACCTTTTGAAAAGGTTGGGGGCTACTTTGAAGCCGCTATGCAGATGTCGGAGGCGGAGTTGGTTGAACATATGCAGCAGACATTTGATATTCGGCGACAAAATCTTTCTGAGACCACTCAGGAGGACTTCGCTAACCCGAGCGTCACTCCTATAGGTCCTGCTACTTACGGACGTTTCATGGCTGTGCGTGAGTTTGACTTCTGGATGCATGAGCGAGATTGTCGAATCCCTTTGGGTATCGCCACCGATAATGGTGGGCCAGCAGCCGAAATGGCTTTGAATGAAGTTCACCTGTCTATCGGTTACATCGCAGGTAAAAAGATTGGGCTGACTGCAGGCCAATCAATCCACTTCGATATCACAGGCTCAGTCGAACGGGACATTTATGTGCGAGTCGAAGAACGTGCTATCGAGTGTGAAGCTATTGATACGCCGACGACCACTCTTCACCTTGACTCGATGGCCTTTATGAATCAAGCGTGCGGACGCATTGACCCAGAAGTTCCCATCGCCGAAGGGTCTATCAGGTGGTCCGGCGATGAGGAACTTGGCGCTCATGCAGCACGAAACCTTCGCTTCACTATGTAACTCGTGAAGTTGATTAATCGGTAAAGCTTGAGATCAATGTGGGATTCTCGAGATCTGCCAGCTGTTGGTTTCGGTGATTCACTTCAGCTAGAAGTTCTGGGTGGCTTAACACCCAAAACCTACGTTCATACATTGCGTTCAAAACCTGCGCCGCTACTTGTCCTGGGTCCATGCCATTTTCTAGTGCTGCTGCTATCGCTGCATTTCGAGCACGCGCTTCAGCCGGTGCCTTAGCTGTTTGATCAATCGATTCATCTCGTCTTCTACGAAGATGGTCGGGACGATTTCTTTGGGCCGTAGCAATATTTGTCTTCACCACTCCGGGACAGAGCACAGATACACCGACATTTGCTTCCGAGTCGCGATTCATCTCGTGGTGCAGTGTCTCCATAATTGCTACAACTCCGAATTTGGCGGCGTTGTAGGGAGCAAGGCCTGGTACAGCCATCAAACCCGCTACTGAAGCCGTGCTCATCACATGGCTTTCTTCTGCCTCAATTAAGTGCGGTAAGAAATGGTGCAGTCCGTGAATCACGCCCCATAAGGAGACGTCGATGACCCACTTCCAATCAACTAGTTGTTGGTTTTTGACAAGTCCGCCGCCGCCAACTCCTGCATTGTTGCAAAGGATGTTGACGCCTCCAAATGTTTCAAGCGTTGCAGCGCACAATTCGGCAACAGAATTTTCATCTGTGACGTCAGTCTTCACCGCAAGAACAGGTGCATTCAGAGCCTCAATTTCTGTTCTGATAGCTGCCAGAGCATCATCTTCGACATCTGCGAGCACAACCTTTGCACCCTCAGCAGCAAAAGCGAGGGACAATGCTTTCCCGATGCCCGACGCTGCACCTGTAACGACGGCTACGCGCCCTTTCATCGTCTCCATGACTTCCTCGTTTCTCTAAACCTCAGAACATGTTCGCACCGTTTGCGGTTACTTCAGCTACTTAGCTCCTCGAACCGCTCAACAACATCCAAATATTCAGTGATCATGTCTTCCACCACTCGCGTCGCAGAAATTGATTCGTTCATCGATCCCACAATTTGACCAACGAAATAGTTAGACAGTTCAACGGCACCTTTGTTTTCGGGATTCATTGCTGCCCTGTCGACTTGGCGACTTGCGTGAGCGATCAGCATGGGTTGAAGAGGCATCGGCAACGTACCCGGCGAAGACTCTCCTTCCCATTCATCAGTCCAAGCAGAGCGGAGCTGGCGAGCAGGTTTACCCGTTCGCGAGCGTGATCTCAGCGTGTCAGAGGAAGTTGCCGCAAGAAATTTGTCCTTGACTACTGGGTGAGTTTCAGCTTCCAAAGTCGTTAACCATACGGACCCGCACCAAACACCCTGTGCCCCCAACGCGATCGAAGCAGCTACCTGTCGTCCACTTCCTATCCCGCCCGCCGCTAGCACGGGAGTTGGCGCCACAGCATCGACAATTTCTGGAACCAAAACCATCGTTCCGATATCACCGGTATGACCACCGGCTTCGTGACCTTGCGCAATGATGATGTCAACCCCCGCCGCTACGTGACGCACTGCGTGGGCCTTTTTTCCTGCTAGTGCGCCAACCAGTACTCCATTTGCGTGCGCCCGCTCAATCATGTCCGGAGGAGGGGGACCCAAAGCGTTAACAATTAGTTTGATTGGGTGAGAAAACGCAACGTCCATTAGAGGCACCGCTTGTGCGTAGGTCATGGGCGGTTCGGAGTCAACTGGCACGCCGCTGCGCTCGGAATCCTCCTTTGGCAATGGAGGAACCGCGTATCGTTCCATCATGTCGTCGACGAAATCACGGTGGCTCTGCGGAATCATTTCTTTGAGATCACCTAGAGATTTCCCGCCTTCCGAAGAACCTTCATATTTAGCGGGAACAATGATGTCTACGCCGAACGGCTTGTCACCAACCTCATCTTGAATCCATTGCAAGTCGATATCTAGTTGTTCTGGAGTGTGACCCGCTGCGCCAAGCACACCAAAGCCTCCAGCCTTGGTGACGGCAGCAACCACATCTCGACAGTGGGTGAACGCGAGGATGGGTACATCCGCGCCGAGCATTTCACAAACCGGTGTCTTCATGGACTCGAAACTAGGCGGCCCAGAAGCTTTGTGCCCGCTGGAAAGCCCTATTAGGCGCAAAAGGGTTTCTCGACACTGTTATCTCTAGGAAATTTTCTCGATTTTTGAGATATATGGAGAGAGAAGTCGGTATCTAGCTTCAACGCTGCGAAAATAAGGTTATGACCATCACAGCAGTCGGCCATAGCTATTTCGATGTGGAAACAGATACCCAGCTGGATGTCTGGTATCCCAGCTCAGGGGTCGATCCCAACAGATCGTGTATGGCCGAAAAACTGGGCCTAGTTCAGGGTCGTGTAGTTGAAGTGGCCATCGAAGACATTGACGCGCAAGCAGAAGATCTTTCTGACGCTTATCTCAGACTCCATATGCTGAGTCGCAGAGAAATTCAGCCTCATGGAGCCAATCTCGATGGCGTTTTCGGGTTGCTAACCAACTGCGCCTGGACCAACGCCGGTCCGGTCTTACCGGAACGAGTAGGCGAGCTTCAAGCCCGGGCGGCGGAGATCAACCTGAGTATTTCGGTGACTTCAGTCGACAAATTCCCGCGAATGACCGACTACGTAATTCCCTCGGGGGTGAGGATTGCCGATGCCGACAGAGTTCGACTCGGAGCGCACTTAGCTGAAGGGACAACAGTCATGCATGAAGGTTTCTGCAATTTCAACGCAGGAACCCTGGGACCCTCAATGATTGAAGGCAGAATTAGCGCTGGCGTGGTTATCGGTGCTAACTCCGATATCGGCGGCAGCGCCTCGATTATGGGGACTCTGTCTGGCGGTGGTAAAGAAACGATTACCGTCGGCGAAAATTGTCTTTTGGGTGCAAACTCTGGGATCGGCATATCGCTAGGCGACTACTGCACCGTTGAGGCTGGGTGTTATGTGACGGCAGGAAGCCAAATAACTCTTCCTGACGGATCCGTCGTTAAGGGTAAAGAACTATCTGGCCGCTCGGGGATGTTGCTAATACGCAACAGTTCTTCGGGGGCTATTGAAATGCGCGTTCTTGATCCCGACCGGTGGGAGGGAATCAACGAAGCCCTCCACAATAACTAGCTAAAAGCATCGGTAGTGATAGCGCTACTACGATTCTGACAGACAAAGAAAGAGGCGGGCAATGGTGTACGTAACAGATCGAATAATCCATGATGCCGATGCTCACACAATGGAACCTCCAGAGTGGTTAGATGAATTCGGGTCTCAGCAAGTTCGGGACTACGCAAGAACAGAGTTTTTCGCCGGCGAGGAGAGCCCTATATTCAGTGAGATAGATCACTGTCGCACTCTCCACCTGGACCCTGAGTTTCGGGCAAAAGCCGAGCAAGAAATCATGCTTCGTAAGAACTACCGAGCTCATGGCGCCTCGAACTCATTGGACCGAAGCGAGGCTCTGGACCATATGGGATTTGCCAGCCAACTCGTCTTTCCAACGATGCCCAACACCCTTTTAGAAGTAATGGAACATGAGGCCCCTCCAAGCCTTACGTACGAGGTGGCGTCTGCCGCGAACCGGGCTCAAATAGCATTTTGCGATGCAGATCCCCGTCTCTTACCAGTTGCATACATACCGCTTCAGGACTTCGATTTAGCTACTTCATGCGCCACCGAAGCCATTAACGCCGGGGCCGCCTCATTACTGATTCCCAACCGGATGCCGAAAGACCATGCCCATAGCCACATAGCTTTTGACAGCATTTGGGCTCGCGCTCAAGAAGCAGGCATACCCATAGTGATGCACGTTGCAACACCTGACCTAGTAATGCCACCCCAGCACAGAAATAATGGTTTGCCACTTGAGCCAGATTTTCATGGCGGGGGTGAGAACTTCAGGTCGGTCTCCTACATGAGTATCTCATCACCACCCATCCAAGCTCTTTCGACACTCATATTCGACGGCGTTTTCGATAGATTTCCCGCTCTAAAAATGGGAGTAATAGAACTTGGAGCTGCATGGCTACCATCTTTTATGCGACAACTCGAGGCAGCCTTCGATGCTTTCGCACCGCACGAAAAGCGGCTGCAGAGTTTGGGACTGCGTCCCTCGGAGTACATACATCGTCAAATTCGAGTGACGCCTTTCCCAACTGAACCAACCGGCTGGATTATTGAAAACACCGGAGATGAAATCTGCATGTTTAGCTCTGATTTCCCTCACGTTGAGGGTGGCCGAAACCCTCTCCGGCGCTTCGACAACGAGGTTCAAGGCTTTTCTGACGTAGTTAAAGACAAGTTTTTCCGTCAAAACTTTGAGGACCTCATGGGCTCCGCAATGTCGGATCTCATTGGCTCATCTAGCTGACATGGGCATCAGACTAGAAAAGACCTGGATGGATCTCGACGGTGAGACAATCGCTTCGTTGCCAGCTCAGCTCGGGGTTTATCACGTAGCCGATGCAGACGGAACGGTTCTTTCTGTTGGTTACGCAGGAGCAACGCACCTTTTCGGGATACGCAGCGCACTGGAAGAGGAGCTTGCGTTCCACGGCAGCCGCGCAACAAAATTTCGTTTCGAGTTCACTTCGAACTACCGAAGTCGATGGGACGAACTTTTAATGCTTCACTTGCACGATTTTGGACAACTTCCAAGCCACCAACAAGCCGAACAAAGCCGCGTTGGCAGACTATCCCCGGATTGAGAGAGCGATATGGACTTCAGCCTTAACGAAGAACAACAACTAATTGTCGATACCACCCGACGCTTCGTACAAAGTGAAATCATACCCTTAGAAGACCATCTAGATCCCGATGCCGGGTCGTTGGAACCAGCGGATCAAGATCGACTGGTTACCACAACCAAATCCATGGGGTTCTATGGTTTGGATATTCCCGAAGAATACGGTGGCCCGGGACTCGACACTACGACTCGTGCTCTGATGGCGATTGAGATGTCCCAACATCGAGCTGGCTTATATAACCCCTGTTATGGGGTATTTGGTGGCGCTGGGTTAGCCCAGCTTTACGAAGCTACTGATGTTCAAAAAGAGCGTTGGCTTTACCCGACTCTCAGAGGTGAAAAAAAGGGGTGCTTCGCTCTGACCGAACCTTCGGGAGGCTCAGACCCAGCTCGCGCCATCCAAACTCGCGGGATCAAAGACGGAGGCGAATGGATCTTAAGCGGCTCGAAGCTCTACATTTCGGGAGCCGACAAAGCTGATTACGCCTTGATCTTCGCTCGCACTTCAGACGACCCTGGTCGCAATGGAGTAACCGCTTTTATTGTCGACACAGATACACCCGGTTTTCATGTGCGACGAGTAGTACACACCCTGCGGGCAACGCATTACGCCACTGAGTTGCAATTCGATGAGATGAGAGTCCCGGAGGAAAATATTCTTGGCGAAGTAAACGGAGGTTTCGCTATCGCTAACGATCGACTTAGCCGGCAACGCATCCCTTACGCCGCTGGCTGCATCGGTCCCGCTATCAGAGCACAGGAGATGTCTATCGAATGGGCGAAAAGCCGCGAAACATTCGGCTCACCCCTGGCAGAGAAACAAGCAATTCAATGGATGGTCGTAGACAACGAAATCGATATTCGTCATGCCCGCTACTGCGTTCTAGAAGCAGCTCAAAAAGCCGACAGTGGAGAGAGATTTCGCACCGAAGCCGCAATGGCGAAACTAGTGGCGACAGAGGCCAGCAGCAGGGTCATCGACCGTTGCATCCAAATTCACGGCGGTGTTGGAGTTACCAAAGATCTACCACTTGAAAGATGGTACCGGGAGCTAAGAATCCGGCGGGTTGGTGAAGGCCCTAGCGAGGTTCAAAGGCTCATAATGGCTCGTGACATTCTGGGGGGAAGCTTTAAGTGAACGCTGACGATCGATCGCTCCCGTTAACAGGAATCACCGTACTTGACTTAGGGCAGATCTATCAGGGGCCATACGCCGGCTTTTTGCTGTCTATGGCTGGGGCTCGAGTAATAAAGATCGAACAAACTCAAGGTGAACCGCTGCGAGCTAGAGGTGATTCGATCTCTTACGCTGCCCTGAATTCCTCTAAGGAAGCAATCACCTTGGATCTGAAATCTGGTGATGGTCGCGAAATGTTTTTAGGGCTTGCCCAAAAAGCCGATGTCGTATTAGTCAATTACGCTCCTGGAGTACCCGAAAAGCTCGGTATTGACGCCGAAACGCTATGGAAGGTGAACCCTGCCCTTGTCTTTGCCCATGCTTCGGGTTTTGGCCTGAGCGGTCCTGATGCTGCTCAAACGGCTATGGACATCACTGTCCAAGCTCATATGGGTCCGATGAGCGTAACTGGGCACCCCGACCAACCACCAGTGAAGGCAGGTGTAGCTTTCATTGACTTCCTGGGAGGCGCTCATCTTTACGGCGCCATAGTTACTGCGCTGTTAGAGGCACAAAGAACGGGCAAGGGGAGGCTTGTTGAAACATCGATGGCCGAGGCTGCGTATCACACGCTTTGCTCGAACATGCTCTCCTGGCACCAAACGGGGGTCGCGCCTAGAACAGGAAACAAACACGCCGCGATGGGTGTAGCTCCTTACGATGCCTATAAATGCTCAGATGGCCACGTCGCTCTAATCTCAGTTACTAACAAGCATTGGCGCGCCGTACTTGAGGTAATTGGCAGGACTGATCTTCTCGAGGAACCAAAGTTTCGCCATAACACTGACCGGGCTGAACATATGGCGGAAGTTGACCAGCTAGTTGAGCAGTGGACCGAAAGCCGTCCACGCCACGACGTGGCATCTCAGTTATCTCAAGCAGGTGTTCCGGTGGCGATAGTTAGAGACATTGACGAAGTTGTAAACGACTCACATCTCATTGAACGTCAATTTCTCCAGTGGGTCGATCATGAGACTCTTGGAAAGATTCCTCTTCCACATAGTCCTTTAAGATTTCATGGTTCTCCACTTCGCGACCTTGAAATCTTTCACCCTGTTGGCGCAGACAATGAAGCAATTTATGCTGAATTTTTGGGATTGGATCCCGGTGAGGTCGAGGATCGTCGTTCACGCGGCGTCATATAGAGAGATCGATTTTTAGCGTTGGTTTGCCATTTCAATCATCCAGGCAAATACTGGTTGTGAATTTTTCAACATTTCAGGGTGCCACTGGACTCCCACCACACGACCACTCCCATCTTCGATTCCCTCAACCGTCCCATCGGGTGAATACGCACTCGCTCTTAATCCACTTCCTAACTGGTCAACCGCTTGATGGTGAAAGGAATTAACCATCCCTGTCGGACCATAAAGTTCAAATAAAATGGTTCCAGGTATGCATGCAATCGGGTGTCGCTCTTCAGCTCGATCAACCGTCAACTTTGAATGTTCGTCACCTTCAGAGGCATCCAAATGAGGAACCAAAGTCCCTCCAAAAAAGACGTTGATTAATTGGAGGCCACGACAGATCCCCAGCACAGGTATTCCCGAGTCCACCGCAGCTTCCAACAGGCCAAATTCAAAGGCATCACGTTCTTCCGAAACCATAAAAGAAAGGTCAACGGGACCATTCCATCGTTTGGGAGCAATATCTCCCCCACCTGTAAGCACAAGGGCGTCGAGTCGTTCTACATAGTCGCGTGGACTGTCGATTACGGGAAGTTCAACCGGCAAACCTCCCGCTTCTCGCACTCGAAGGGAGTACTCGGCGAAAAACCAATCAACTGGGCTATCAGCCAGATGGGAAATACCCGGAGCCACGGTCGAACCAAGAGAATTCCGACCAGTAATGCCTACAAGTGGTGTCACAGACACGAAGTTACGCAAAACTGTGCCCATGTATCGAATTTTACACCTGACGTCTCGTTTGGAAGCCGTGAGCTACTTGATTCTCTTAGCGGCGACAGCAGTCAAGTACTCAACCGGTTACGAGAACGGCGTAACCATTGTTGGACCGATACACGGAGTTCTCTACCTAATCTTTGTGGTCGTTATCGCTCAATGGTTCTCGAACCTAAAGTGGACTTTGAAAAAAGCTGTCGCAGCCATGGCTTTGGGATCTTTGCCCCTTGGAGGTTTTCTAGTTGATCGTTGGATCAGTACTTCCGCAAATTATGCAAGTTAAGTAGCAACTATTCACCAGTAAAGGTCGGGCTCCGTTTCTCAACGAACGCTGCGATTCCTTCTTTGCCATCGTGTGTAGCCATAGCCTCTGCGATCATCGCACCTTCTACCTCACCAGCTTCTTCTAGAGAACTGTTAAAGCCGGCGTAGACGATTTGCTTTGCGTGACCTAGCGCCCATGCTGGTCCATCAGCAAGTGACTGAGCCAACTCGGCTGTTGCAGCATCAACTTCACTGTCAGGTACCACACGGTTTACTAATCCCCATTCCTCAGCCTCACGTGCTGACAACACCCTGTTTGTCAGGGTCAGATCAAGCATCCTTCGAACGCCAATATGTCGAGCTACGAAATATGTAGACGTCCCGTCAGGAGTAACCCCGGCTCTCGTGTAGGCCATAGTGAACTGTGCCGACTCTCCAGCCACAACCAAGTCAAACGCGCTCACTATGGAAAGACCCGCTCCACCTGCGGCCCCGTTGACACCAGCTACAAACGGCTTCGGCATACGATTCATTTTGTAAATTCCGCCATGAAAATCCGTAAGCATTCCACTAGCGAGTTTCGGCAAGCCTTCCCCTGCCTCGTGGAACTCTTTCAAATCTCCACCAGCGTGAAACACTTTGCCATCAGCAGTCACCGAGACTGCTTTAACCTGCTCGTCCCACTCAATCTCTAGCATCACGTCTCGAAGGTCCCGAGAAAATTGAGGGTTGACTGTATTAGCCCCACCCTGGCGAGCAAACCGAACGTGTGCTACTCCGTCTCGTGTTTCATAGTTAATAGTTTCCAAATTCATTTTCTCATCCTTTCAACATCTCTTTTGGGTCTTATCGCGCAGCAGGCGCGAGATCACGTGCCGCTTGCACAGGATCAATGTCTCCAAACGGCATTATCGAGACGGCGGAAGTCGTAACCCCCATCTCGTGGTATCGATCGATGTGTTCCCGGCATTCTTCAGGATGACCGTGAACTATTAGTTCATCAACCACATGATCGGGAATCGCGTCGAGAGCAGCTTTCCGCTCACCGGCTGACCATGCACTCCACATGCCTTCAAGGTCTTCGGAGCGGCCCAACCAACGGTGAAAATCTGCGTACACCGGCACGTTTAAATAGGCCGCAATCGCTCGCTTCGCTCCGGCTCTAACGACTTCGGCATCTGGGTTCGGGCAACAGAAAATTCGAGCGACTATCTCTTTGTTCAAACCACCTTCATCTACAAACGGCTTAACGGTCGCTACATCAGCCGCTGAAAGCCAGTTGATGATAGCCCCGTCTCCTTCCCGGCCGGCGAGACGAAGCATGCCAGCTCGCAGCGCAGCAATCAGTATTGGAGGTTGCTCTGATGGGACCCGCCTCAATGTAAATCCCTTGACTTCAAACCCGTCAAATTCTTGGCTTACCTTTTCGCCTGTAAGGGCTGAACGCAGAAATCGGACCATGTCACGAGTTCTCTTGTACGGCTCTTCAAACGGGATTCCATTCCAATGTTCAACGATCACATTCGAGGATGAACCGATTCCCATCACAAACCGTCCCGGGGCAGCCTCACACATTGACGCAATATGTTGAGCCATTAACGCTGGGCCACGAGTGAATGCCGGAATAATCGCTACTCCTAGACGAAGTTGCGGCGCCCACTGAGAAGCCAAAACAAGAGGCGTGAAGCCATCTGCCCCATCCGCTTCCGAACTCCACAAGTCCGTGTATCCCAAGTCAGCAAATTCCTTGTATAACTCTCGCTGCTCAATCAGCGGTGCGTCGAACGGAACTGTTATGCCGTGGCGATAGCTCATATTGTCTAGATTCCTTAATCGGTTAGCACTCCAACTTCGACATTAGCCAGATCATTTCCCTACTTACCTATCGAACTCGCAGTTCGCTGAACAATTTAATTCTCGCTGTCCCACCCCTGGACAAGAATGAGGCTATGACAGGACAGTTACGCCTTATCGAAATAGCTCCTAAAGCACCTGAACCGAGCCGCCGAAAGTTGAATTTTAAGACTCGTGATCGTGGAAGGAAGGGTGTTGCCGAGGCTAGAGCTGCGTTATTGAACGCCCGCCTACTGCCCGAAGTCGATCTAGATGCCGCATAAATGTCACCCATTAACCAGCACCCGCACAAACCTTGCTCTGTCATGATTTGGACAATCCACTAAAGGACGGACTTTAAGTAACTTCCCTGACTAAGGTTGGTCCATGTCTGAAACCGTGATCGTTGAAGCCGTCCGCTCCCCCGTTGGTCGCCGAGGTGGAGAATTAAGCAATATTCATCCATCCGACCTCCTCAGTGAGGTGCAAACAGCTCTTATCCAACGAAGCGGCGTTGATCCTTCCACCATCGGTCAAGTAGTTGGAGGGTGTGTCAGCCAAGCAGGTGAACAAACTGCAAATATTGCTCGCACCGCCTGGCTCGCTGCCGGAATGCCGTTATCGGTTGCGGCAACGACTGTCGACGCGCAATGCGGCTCAAGTCAACAAGCGATTTCTCTCGCCTACGGCTTAGTAGCCTCAGGAGTAGTTGATAGCGCCGTCGGATGCGGCGTCGAATCGATGACGAGAAATCCGATGGGGTCCTCGTACAAAAAGGGTCAATTAACAGCGACACCGCGTTACAAAGATCACTACGAATACACAAGCCAGTTTCAAGGCGCCGAGTTACTAGCGAAGAAGTGGGGTATCACTCGCGAAGAGTGCGATGAATTCGGTCTCCGAAGTCAGGCAAACGCTGCGAGAGCGTGGGACGAAGACAGGTTCGCCACCCAAATTGTCGAGGTCAATGTTCCCATAGTCGACGAAGACGGAACTGTAACGGGGGAAACCCGGAGAGTATCTAAAGATGGTGGGATCCGACCAACCACGCTCGAAGCTTTGTCTCAGCTGAATCCTGTAATGGACGATGGCGTCCATACAGCCGGCGCTTCGTCGCAGATAAGCGATGGAAGTGGAGCGGTGCTAATGATGACTGCCGAGAAAGCGGCCGAACAAGGTCTGAAGCCGTTGGCTCGCATCGTTGACACTTGCCTAGTCGGAAGTGACCCTGTCCTAATGCTTACCGGACCAATAGAAGCAACCCGTCATCTCCTAGAGCGCAATCAAATGGCTATGAGCGATATCGATGTCGTAGAAATCAACGAGGCCTTCGCTTCGGTCGTCCTAGCCTGGGCCCGTGAAATGAGCCCTGACATGGATTCGGTTAACCCCAACGGTGGTGCTATTGCTCTGGGTCACCCGCTTGGCGGAACAGGTTCAATTCTTATGACTAAAGCGCTTCACGAATTACATCGCTCTGACAAAGAGTTTGGCTTAGTCACGATGTGCTGTGGCGGAGGATTAGGAACAGGAACAATCATCCAACGGATGTAAGCCATTTACAGAAGTCAAAGTCATGCATGGCGAATTAAATAACCGTATTTGCGATTAGATCAGAATATTCCCCGTCGTTAATTCGATCTCGCCAAACGGGCAGTATTGTCAGCCAAAGCTTCATGTCGCCACTCATCTTTAGCTGGCCTTTCATGTACTCAGCTGCTGGGTCTGCCTCATGCAAAAATAGCTGAGTAGCCAACTGGTAGGACATCGAAAGTTCAATGTCTCGACCGCGGCCTGACCCGAGATATGCCTTTGAAATGACCCCGTCCTCGAACTCTAAAGAAATCGTCGCCTTACCTTCAGGAGTGCCATCGATTTTGGCGACAAGAAGCGCCGATAGGTCGCCAAATAAGGGACGCTCAGCGGCCGACCACTTAGCAACAAACTCTTCACTTAAGAACTGCATCAATCTGTAACTTCGGGCGTCTTGCGTAACCCGGCGAAAAGATCTTCTTCAAGGTCATCAGTAGGGATACGTGAACGAAGCAACATGTATTCCTCAAACGGATGAATAGCATCTTGAACATCTTCGGGCAAACCAAACCAAAAAGGTGATTCTGGATCAACTTGGGTGGCATGGGCCAACAAAGCTTTTCTTCTGACTGCATTATTGACCGGAATCATCGCATTAATCCGATCATCCCTATCCCTACCAGAGAGCCACTTTTCATCATATGGAGATTCAAGCCCACGATCTAGAAAAGCCTGGTGAGTGAGCAGCAGTCTTTGCTTCGACCAGATGGGCGCGTAGAGCTTTGAAGGTTCGAAAGGATCTCCCGCCCCCGGGTACCAAGTAGCGTCACCCGCCCGTTCAAAAGCCGGGATGCTAATCGCTGTAACCTGCAGGTGATCCGGGTGCGGATATCGATTCTGCACTTCAGGGTATGTCATGACCACCTGCGGGCGAACGCGACGGATCACCTCCACAAGTTTTCCGACTGCACTATCGAAGTCAGCATTTGCGAAAGCGTCGGGATTTTTATTGGCCTCGCTGTCTGGCATGCCTGAATCGCGATAACCAAGCATCACAACTTCGTCGTACCCAATAATAGATGCAGCTAAATCCAACTCGGACCGCCGAACCGATGCCAAATCTTCCTTAACTTCAGGGCGCTCCATCGCTGGATTAAGTATGTCTCCCTCTTCTCCACCGGTGCAGCAGACCAATGTTGTTCGCACGCCCTGAGAGGCGTACAGATTGATCGTTCCAGGACCTTTGGACGACTCATCATCGGGGTGCGCGTGAACGGTAAGTATTGACAGCGACATCAATGCCAACCTACCAATCCGTTCACTTCAGACGTGATTATTTAAGACCTGATTTAGCTTGAAGGAGTGAGATCTACCATTCCAGTTTCTTCGTTCACATTCGTCGTGTATCCGCACAGAGCCGCCAAACGCTCTCTCCCTTCTTCTGGTCCTGAGGCCAGCAATTCATCGCCAGCTCTCAAAGTCACAGTTTTTCTTGGGTTGTATATGTAACCAGATGCTCGACGCACAGCAAGCACGTGATAACCAGGATCGACAGCCAACCCAAGCGATCCCAACGTCGCATCATCAGCACTAGATCCCGGCGCAACCGGTACTTGCACTACTACGTCGTCAGTGTCGCCCAAAGCCAGAGCTAACACCGGGTGCACATCCTCTTGATCAAGAACTAGAGAAACTATTTGAAGCGCTTGGTCGCCTATATCTTCTGCTGCTTCAGCTAAGTGGAGTAAACCGCGAAGTTCAGACGGATCTACGTCATCAGCAGCTGCTCGAAGAACCCAGGTCTGTAAGGAAACTTTCATTCCATCGAGACGTTCTTCTAAGGCTCGCACTTCCCTAGCTAACGAGAGGTCTTGCAGCACCAAAGCGGAATAAGCCAAACCAATAGCAGTTTCTGAAATATTTTTCATCTCCACAAGAGTGTCTACTGCTCGATCAAGGTCAGTCAGAAGACTTGAAGTATCAGATGCAGGGGGGATCCACGGTACCGCCGCCGCTAGCTCACGCAGCCGAACTATCCCTGCCGGTTCACCTCGCATGAATAGAGCGTCACCCGCCTCAACTATCTCATCCCCACCGACATCTGTAAGCCACCGTCTTCCTCTCTGTATGGCGACCACCCTCATACCTACAACAACAGGTAATTCCATGTCCGCCAGGGGACGATTAGCCAAATGGCTTCCATCGGCCACCACCAGTCTGTGCGAAACTTCTGCTGCTTGAGCGAGGTCAACCACAAGAGCTCGCGGAATACCGATATTTCGCAATACGATCTTGGCGATATCGACTGCAGCATTTGCTATCTGTTCAATGGACGAAACAACTTGTAAGACTGAGCTCATACCATCAACCTCACGCGGATGACGGACAGCAAGCATCGCTAAAGATCGCATCTCATGCACGAGATCAGACATCTCTTCTTCGAGCCCCAGAACAGCCTCAGCCATTCCCTCATCATCGAAATAAAGAGCTGCGTAGGCAAGATCGACCATTAGCTCCGAGGCATCTTTCGACTCGGCTAATAGTGTTTTCAGATTCCTTGGTTTGTCATCCATGGCGTATCTCACAGACTAGGCAATAAGAACAAGGTGCAGGAACAAAATTAATGTGGCGAGCTTTAAAGCCAAGAGCCACCGGAGGGTTCAAGAGATTCACGACAAGCCCATCCAGCTGATCGTTAGAACCAATGCGGCTGCACCCCCGAGATCTACGGAGCTTGTTACGAGGGGCATTCCATAGGTATCTGGATCCACTCCAGCTCTGACAGCTAGGGCCGTTCCGTAATAACCGATAGCGCCGGCAAGTACAGTCGCAATCAATCCGCCGATAGTCGAAATCAACACTAAAGAAGTGATTCCCGGCGACTCAAAACCGAATACCCAACTCACCAAATGGGCTAGAAAACCGTTTAGCAGAAGAACTGGCAAGGCAAATGTTAAGCCAGCTATCAAATCCCTTCGAGCTGGTCGTCCCGGAATCACGGTTGGCTCGATTACTCCGAGGTGAAATTTTGAAGAAAGTCTTCCCGAAAGAATGCCTCCAATCGCTCCAGCCGTGGCGAGACACGCCGGCACCAGCACGAGCATGGCCCTATTGGCAGCAAAGGCCGCTAATTCATGTTCGATCACTACCCCAGCTATCACAAGCAATATTCCAGTCGCAAAAAGAATGGGAAGTGATTCAATCAAGACCTGCCGCATAACTGAGAGCAGTGTGCGTCGAACCCACCACAGGCTTATTCCAGTTGCAACAACTAGAACAACGGCAAGAGTCTTTGTAAGCGGATCTATTTCTAATAGCAAACTCGCAACAAGCAGCGCCGGAAGTGTCACCACATCGCCCACAGCTGATACCAACGGGGCGTTCACATCATCTAAATCCCAGCCACGCTGCGCTGATCTTGCTGCCATCGCAAGCGTTACAGCGGTGAGTACCAAAAATGAAAGTAACGCCCCCACTGCCGACAGGACCAACAAGTCGCTAATGGCTACAACAGAATCAAGTCCGAAGATAGGCGACAAAGTTTTTGTAAGAACAGCAAGAGCTACTGCAGTTACGAGCGACAACACTCCAGAAGCGATGACATTTTGCATGACTAGGGTTTCAGGGCGGCGAGAAATTCGAAAAGTTCCAGCATGAATCGACGTCGCTAATCGGCTTCCTAAAGCACCAAAAATATTGCCGCGCATACCTATGGCGGCAGGTACTAACACCAACAGACCTGGATAGCGTTCTAGCGTTCCTGTCATAGCTGCCAACAGCCCACCGGCAACAACTGCTGTGAGACTGCTGAACCCCAAAGCGACAAGACTCTGCCGTACACCAGTGCTGTCAGGGCCTAGTAAGTCGCGAACGCGAGCCTCACGCCCGACTCGAAAACGTCGGCGTTCTCTATACCCGCGACCTGTTGGCCGCTTAGATGTACGGAGACGACGCATAGACCTAGGGTGGCACTTGGACGACCTGAAGGCAGGCCTCCTTGTCATTTAGATTACTAATTAATTAAATTGAAGTTCCTGCTAGACGTTTCATAGCAATGGAAAGCTGCTCAGGGCCAAGGTTTCCACTCATTCGGAATGCGATAGTCCCATCAGCTTCCACAAACACGAAATATGGCACTGACATAGCACCAAAAGCATCTGCTACGACGTGCGACGGCGTGTCAGCAATGACCGGGTACTTCCAACCCTGATCCTCTAACCATTTTTTAGGAGGATGATTTCCGCGCTCGGGAGCTTCAAAAGTCGACACTGCGACCAAATCGACATTAGCTGGCAACCTATTTGCCATCAGCCATTCGGTAAGCGCGGCCACTTCACGTTGACAATGAGGACACCAGTGCGCGAAAAACGCTACAACCAATGGCCTTCCGGAAGGCTCTATCTGCACCGTTTCACCGGTCAACAAGTCGGGGCCGGTCACTACCGGGGCTATTTGGCCGACTGCAGCATCAGACTCAGCAGACTCGAACGGATCCAGCGCCCTACCAGACACAAATAATTGGATACTTGGTTCATCCGCGTCTTCAATTGGCGATTCACTTTGCCCACCACGACAAGCTCCCGCTATCACCATCGGCACCAGGAGTGCCGGTATCAACCAACGCATCACGATGTAGACGCTAACGCCGGAATCACTACAAAACTAAGAACGAACAAATTCCCACTGGCCAAGCGTCTCGTCCGGCCTCGGCAAAACAACTCCAATTTGGCGACAAAGAGCCAAGAGGTGTCCATCCGGCGACCAAATCTCTCCTGTCTCGTCTATAAAACCCTCACGACCAGACAGTTGCCTAAAGACCGCCGCACAATAATCGTTGCGCTTCAAATCAATATTCCTAGGATCAGTCCGAAACTGAACCGTTAGTTCCAAAGTCGGAGTATGCACTGCCACGTCAGAGTGGACCATTACTGCCGGAACCCAGCAGTCTGCCATCGCTGCTAGCAGAGCTTCATCGTAAGGCTCAGATTCAGCCAGGCGAACCCAACCACCAGCCTCATAACCGCCAGGAACCGTCGAAGTCTCAGGAACCCCCGGGACTCCTAAACCCCACCGTTGATCCCATCGACTCCTCAACGGGACATCATCCGAGTTTCTGGTCATAACCCACGTCTCGGCAATAGGAGGCAGGGTCGGGAAACTACGCTGTTCCCACTCGTGCGAAACTATTTCCATGTCTGCACATGCAACTAAGGCAGTCGCTATAGGACGGTCGTCTTGCGTCATTCGCACCGTAGCGAAGGCGGCGATTCTTCCCTGACGTTCGACACTTACTTCCAAATGAACTGGGCCTTCCTTGGGAGCAGCAAGGAAGTGTGTAGTTGCTGTCCGAACACAACGGTCACCACCTAAATAATGCTGCGCCGCCCGAATTAATAGTGCCGCAATTACACCACCGTTCGGCCCATTAACGACCCACCACGAATGGTCAAAGTTAGCAACTAGTCGACCATCATTCTGTTCTTCTATCCTCATTGCTTCGCTGAAGCGCATCAACTTCCCCTTTCACGGACAGCTTTCGCTACAAGGCAGCGTTGACCGGACAGACTTTAGGCCGAAGCGGTGTTTATTAGCTGCCGCAAGTGGCACAATTTAACTGTGGAAACCAAGCAACTCGAATCAACAAAGGGTTTCGTTATTTACGACCTACCCGAAGCAGAAACCTACGTAGGGCCATGTCGCCTCGGCGCCAAGCTCGCGCCTGGCAACGCAGAAATGCTGGTCCGACACCAAACTTATATCTTCGCTCTGGCCGAACAAAGAAAGAGTGGAGCCACCATCGGTCTCAAAGTCGATCCTGCCGATACAGACGCAGCAGTTAGTGCATTGTCTGACGAGCTGGCTGGCGAATTCGAATCCCAGAAGCTGCTTACCAGCCCCGGTCTCAGGCTAAATGACGAGTCGTTAGATCCAGTGCTTCGATACGACAAACGGAACCCCATAGTGAGAGAGAACCGCTCCGGTGTCACATTCGAAAATGAATTACTGGCCCTTGGAGCTGTCACATCCGCTTCTTTCCTGGCGAAGCCAATGGAAAATTGGGATGTTGCCATCGAAGGTTTCAATCAAACCGGTATTGCCATTGCCCGAGAGGTAGAAAATCAAGGTGGGAATATAACAAGGATTTCCACTTCGAAAGGCTGTGTAACCGGCAATTTTGACAGCGTTACTTTGGCTGATGCCTGGTTAGAAGCTGGGGCAAGCTGCGTCGAACATTTAGGAAATGTTGGAAAAGCTTGGGAGATATGGAAATCAGACGTAGATGCCATCTTCGTCGGCTCAAAACCAGGTGCTATCTCGGGAGAGGGCGCTCAAGGCGTTCAAAACACCCCGATAATAGCTACATCAGCAGCAGCTATCTCTTCGAAAGCACTAGCTATCTTGCGCAAAAACAACACACCTGTTGCAGCAGATTTTCTCACTGGAATTGGCCCCGCATTGGCGTGGTGGACACCAGAAGAAACAAGTCAAGCTGAATTGCGCTCGTCGACTAGTGCCGTCGTTTCGGGGTTACTCGAAGAAACTGACGGGCACAGCGATGGACACTTCATGGCCGCTTGCTATAAGGCCGAGGCATTTATAGATAGTTGGCAAGAGCAAAGGCCATTCGGTCGCCCTCTTGGCTAGCTCCCAGTAGACCTAGCGAAAGTCCCTACTGGACACAGTTAATCCAATTTCAAGTCTTTCGATTTTTTCAGCAATGACGTTAGTTACACGTCCATGTCGTTCTAGCCTGCCGTGAACTTTAAGCGCTGACTCAGAGCGGACGACTGATCGAAAACGCAGCCAACATCCGCTTGAGACTATGACATTGACTAGCCCGGTCTCATCCTCAAGGTTGACGAAAACAGTGCCTGATGCTGTTGCTGGGCGTTGACGATGAGTCACCACGCCTGCCACCTTGACTTTCTCGAGTTCGCAATCCAAAAGATCAGTAGCAGTCACCACTCCTTCCTCTTCAAGCTTTTTTCTTATAAATCTGGTTGGATGACCATCCGGGGCTATCCCAGTGGCCCACAAATCAGCAATCGCCTCGTCTTGTAACGACATTCCTGGTAGCGCTGGAGCAGAAGCTCCAGTAACAATTCCACGAAGCCGATCTGAGCGAGACTGAGAAGTTGCCCCCACGGCCCACAATGCTTCACGACGCCCAATACCGAAACAGTCGAAAGCACCTGAAGTAGCCAATGCCTCCAACTGCTTTTGAGACACATCTGTGCTCCTCGACAGCTGTTCTAGGTCTTCATAGGGTCCTGCAGCAGCAATTTCGAAGGCTAGCTCTGCACTAATGCCTCTAACAGATGAGAAACCCAGTCGTACAGCAACGCCACCTGCCGAATCGTCAGAAGTTTCAAGAGTAGCTTTATCTGCTGAAATATTGATGTTCGGAGTCAAGACCTTCACCCCGTGACGTCTCGCATCTTGAACTAACGAATGCGGCGAGTAAAAACCCATAGGTTGAGAATTGAGTAAAGCTGCGCAGAAAGCTGCTGGATAGTGATACTTAATCCACGACGAGGCATAAACAAGGTGAGCAAATGAAACAGAGTGACTCTCCGGGAAACCGTAATTAGCGAAGGCAAGCATTTTCTCCCATATTTGGTCAGAAACTTTTCTATCTATGCCCCGCTTCGACATACCCTCATATAGTCGACCTCGCAGCCGCTCCATGCGCTCTTGAGATCGCTTGGAGCCCATTGCTTGGCGTAATTCGTCGGCCTCCGTAGAGGTGAAACCCCCAACGTTAATTGCCATTTGCATAAGCTGTTCTTGGAAAAGCGGAACACCTAGAGTTTTAGAAAGAACCGGTTCAAGAAGAGGGTGGAGATAGGTAACTGCTTCCTCTCCGTTACGTCGACGGATATATGGATGTACCGAACCGCCCTGAATAGGGCCAGGCCGGATAAGCGCTACTTCAACAACTAAATCGTAGAAACAACGGGGCCGAAGTCTGGGAAGAGTCGCCATTTGCGCCCGTGATTCAACTTGGAAAACACCGATCGAGTCAGCTTGACACAACATTTCGTAGACCTCATCTTCTTGGGGTAAGCCGCCAAGATCTACTTTCACTTGATGAGTTTCAGCGATCAGGTCAACAGCTGTATGCAAAGCGGACAACATTCCTAAACCAAGCAGATCAAACTTCACCAAACCGATCGAAGCACAGTCGTCCTTGTCCCATTGCAGAACAGACCGGTTAGCCCTGGTCGCCCACTCAACTGGACATACCTCAACTATGGGACGGTCACAGATCACCATCCCACCCGAGTGAATTCCTAAATGTCGTGGTGTTCCCTCTATTTCTGAAGCTAATTGAAGAACATCTGATGGCACTGCTTTTTGGTCTCGACCATCAATCACCTGTCGGGAATGAATTGGTTGATGACGTTCAAGGGACTTAGACCAAGCATCTTGTTGACCAGAGTCGTAGCCCAAGGCGCGCGCAGCGTCACGAACCGCTGATCGTGTCCGATAAGTGATGACATTGGCAACCTGTGCCGCATGGTCTCTGCCATAGCGATCAAACACATACTGAATGACCTCCTCACGTCTTCCGCTTTCTATATCGAGGTCTATATCAGGAGGCCCATCTCGTTCGGATGAAAGGAAACGTTCAAACAGCAAATCAAGTGAAACAGCGTCAACATTGGTGATACCTAGGGCATAGCAAACGGCAGAATTAGCTGCTGAGCCTCGACCTTGACAGAAAATGTTACGACTCCGACAAAAGGAAACTATGTCCCAAACAACAAGGAAGTAGCCTGGAAAACCGAGTTTTTCGATTACCCCAAGTTCATGAGCTATCTGTTGCCAAGCTCCAGCAACTTTCTCATTGATTTTAGGACCATACCGACTTGTCGCTCCGACATAAACGACTTTACGCAGGTACGACATTTCATCTAAGTCATCCGGGCACGGGTATGGCGGAAGTTTTGGTGCCACTAGAGATAAGTCGAAGGCGCACTCTCTTCCTAGCTCAGCTGCTGTCTCAACCACGCCGAAATAACGAGAGAACCAACGCCGTTGCTCAGCGCCTGACCGTAGGTGAGCAGCCCCATTGCCTGGAAGCCATCCGTCTATCTGGTCGAGTGACCGACGGCTCCGAATGGCTGACATGGCCCTCGCTAAATGTCGTTTAGACGGCACTGCATAATGAACACCGTTAGTGCACAGCAAACCAACTTTTTGTTCTGTCGCTAAATCTGCCAAACGGTCATTGCGGGCATCGTCAGAAGGGTCTCCATGATTCCAAAGTTCAACAAAAACATTTTCAGTCCCTGCGGCTTCAATAATTTGGCAAAGTTCTTTCCTCGCTTCGACCGGCCCTTGAGTTGCAAGCGCAGCGGGGACAGCACCTCTCCGCCCAGCTGTGAGTAAAGCCCAATCCCCTCGATGGAAATCCAAAGCAGCCAATAACTCAGGCGTAGATATGCGCGGAGCATTCTTCTTCCCAGCCATTTGGCTCTGCGAAAGAAGCGCTGATAACGACCCATAGCCTGCGGGATGGCGAGCTAAAATGATGAGCCGCTTACCTGCAGGGTCGACGGAACCTACCCGAGAAGAGTTACCGTTCTTTATCCCCCTTATTGAACTTTCTTGAGGCTGTTGAGCATCTATCGTGATTTCGGCACCGAAAACTGTAGGAAGCCCTACCTCTCGAGCACATTCAGCAAAACGCACAACCCCATAAAGTCCTCCGTGGTCAGTTAAAGATAAAGCATCTAGATCAAGTCGAGCTGCTTCCAAAACAAGCTCTTCGGGGCTTGAGGCACCATCTAGAAAACTGAAGTGAGAATGGGTGTGCAATTCCGCATAAGGAACCACTGTCTTGGGTCGTTGGTTTTCATGAGGTCTGGACAACTTTTCTGGCGGAACATCATTCGAGGCATGGTTTCTATTAGCTCCGCTCTGGGAATGGTCAATACGTTCAAAATGCCGATCTGAGAGCCGGCGCTCTAGTTCCTTCCACGGCATGGCCGGGTTATGAAAGCCCATGACTTACATAATCGAACATATGTTCGGTTCAAGTCAAGACAAATGAACCGGATCGGAGTACCTTTTACTCATGCATCATCCACTTCCCGACGGAGTAGAACTCGCTCATCTAGTGCATCAGGGAAAAGCTTCTCCGGTTGAACTCCTCGAAGATGCAATATCTCGGGCCAACAAACTCAATCCTTCTCTAAACGCGATCATTCATCGGCTAGACGAACAAGCTCGCACCAACGCAAAAAGGATGTCCGATCAAAAAGCTCCTGAAGACGCCAGCCTGTGGGGAGTTCCTTTTCTGACAAAGGACCTGACGGTCATGACCGAAGGTGATCCTTACCACGCTGGGAATGTTGCTCTTCGTGATTCTGACCATCGGGCAGAACACACAACTCACCTGGCAACCATGTTTAAACGCCTAGGTCTAATCAATTTCGGTCGCACCAACACGCCAGAATTTGGTCTAACTGTTACCACCGAGCCGGTCTCTCATGGGCCCACAAAGAACCCTTGGAATTTGGACTATTCGACTGGTGGCTCGAGTGGTGGTTCTGCTGCGGCGGTGGCAGCTGGCATTGTTCCCATAGCTCACGCCAACGATGGGGGTGGCTCTATTCGCGTTCCAGCTTCAGAATGCGGCTTAGTTGGACTCAAACCAAGTCGAGGGCGAGTTTCTTTCGGTCCAAAACTTGGAGAGTCGTGGGCTGGTGTCGCTATCGACGGTGTGTTGACTAGGAGCATTAGAGACAGCGCTCGCGTCTTAGATGGAATTTCTTACCCATGGCCCGGCGACCCATATTGGGCGCCACCTCCGGAGTTGTCTTTCGAAAAGCAGCTGTCCATATTGCCGGGCCAACTTAAAATTGGCGTCGTTACCAGTTCATCATGGGGCCCGATTCATCAAGACTGCATTGATGCCGTCCAAAAGACAGCACTACTGCTTCAAGATCTTGGTCACGTTGTCGAAAACGATAGCCCTAGTGCCCTATTTGACGACGAGTTATTTCACCACTTCAGGGTGGGAATGGCAGCAAACGAAGCCTTATCTGCGCAAAAACTAAGCGATGCAATCGGACGAAGCTTCACTAGCGAAGACATGGAAGCCGACACACGAGCTCTAATAGAGCTCGGTCATACGTACACCGCCACTGAGTACATAACTTCGGTCCAATGGTTTCACTATTACACGAGACGAATGGCTGAATGGTGGTCGAAATTTGATGTGCTTCTCACCCCGGTGATTGCTCACCCGCCACCTAAATTGGGAGAGTTGCGCGATCCGAAGCTCGGAACAAACCGTATTCGTGAGTTACTTCATTTCACAGTCCAGTTTAACGTGTCTGGGCAACCTGCAATTTCGTTACCTATGCATACCAGCAGCACCGGTTTACCTGTTGGGATTCAGTTGGTCGGCGCCATGCACCAAGAGTCTTCGCTGCTGCAATTAGGCCAACAGCTCGAGTCATCCTCTTCTTGGCACAACCGGAAGCCAATTTTGTATGCCACGTAACTTAAGTCGATTTAGGGACACCTGTCGTTTCAAAAGTGGACAGAGGGCCTTCTTGTGAGACGGCGAGGAGTCTCTGATAGCGCTCTGCTCCGGCAGCTACTCGGCACTGAAGTTCGTTCAGGAGTAGCTGTCGGCGATCCTGATCTGCTTCCTTTACAGCGCAAAGAATTAATCGCTAGATCCGCTGTTTGTGCTCTCGGTTTCGTTCTAGCTGCCTCGTGGGGCACTCTGCTGCCGCTGACTCTCTCAGTGCTAGCTGGATGGGACCACTTTGCGAGACGAAGACGTTCAGTGCTAGCTGCTAGCGAGATCGGCCTCCACCTCATAGCAATTCGTGGACAGAAGACCACCTTGAGACGTGAATGGAAAGCCGACATTGAAGCTCGCCTTATTTTGCGACCAGACAATCCTGAAGTTCCCCTTGAGCTTCCCGGTTGGGTTGGAGTCATTCACGGGGCTGATATTGAACGAGCCGAAAGGTCGATACGAGATGGTGGCGGTGAACCAGTAAGGATTATCAAAAAGGATTAAATCCGCGAATGCACTTGAACGGCTGCTGCTTCAATATCATCAGTGACCAGCAGAGCTTCCATACCTACAGCTTGGGCACCTTCAATGTTTTTGGGGTGGTCATCAAGAAAGAGGCACTCCCAAGGAGCTAGCCCTAATTGGCTACAGGCGAGCAAATAGATATCTGGGTCAGGTTTTCTCATACCTACCTCACATGAGTCCACAATTGGGTCGAAAAATTTAATGGGTATCAGGTCTCTCCATCGTCGCCATTCCTTTACGTTGTTCGTCAAAATTGCAGTCCGTATGCCTTTTCCTCTGATCTCGGATGACAGTCTCAGCATCGAAGCAACCGGTTTCGCATCAGCAAAGGGGTCAAAATCATCAGCAGTTATATTCGCAGTCCTATGTTGAGGAGATAGTTCCGATAGAAGTTGTTTTCTCATTTGAGTAACGAAATCAGAAAGTTCCACCCGCCCACATTCAACTTCATGCCAAAGAGGCGGCTCTTCGCCTCGACCCGGCGTTAGTCCGTAATCTCCAAAGATTTTCTGGAGTGATGCGATTGGGATGTCCCAATCCTCAGCCCACCTTAAGGCTGCCAAAAATGGAGACCCTAAAAGGACTCCCCCTACATCAAAAATGACCGCTCTGGGTTGCATGCGTTTACCTATGAATCATCTATGTTTGGAAAAGAGTCGATGCAAAAAGCTAGCCCACACAGGCGGGACACAGCTATGAGAAACTCAAAGCGAAAATTGCGATTGGATCCCATCAGCCCGGTTTGACACTCCCCGGCTTGGAACCTCTTGCAGCCCATCTCGGTGTTGCCGAGGAGTGAAAACACAGAACTCGAGGTATTACCGACCGACAAGAAAGACATGATCTCGCAATCACTGACTGAAAATTTATTAGTTGAAAGGTGCACAAAAATCGACCGAGCCGTGCGACCTAACTATGGTCATATTTGTGCGGCTTGTCAGCTTTACCCTCAATCACGAATCTCGCTTCGGAATCGCTACCGAAGAAGGAGTTGTTGATTTAACCGATCGTACAAATTTCAACAGCTTGGGTTCTGCCTTAAGCGCCTTAAACGAAATACAAGCCTTCGAGGATGACTCTCCAGATCATTCGTGGGAGTCAATTTCATTCGATATCCCAATTCCCGATCAGCGTCGTTTGTTGTGTGCGGGGCTGAACTATCACAAGAAGTACCCTCTGGGGGGAGAGGTGAAAACGCCCAAACAACCCGTTTATTTTAATAAGCCGCCAGGCTCTCTGGTCCCCCATAATGGTCGGTTAATCCGCCCTATCGCGTCGGTTCAACTCGACTATGAAGTTGAACTTGCAGTGGTAATTGGTCGTTTGGGGAGACATATTCCTGAATCAGATGCGCTGGATTATGTCGCCGGATACACAATCCTCAACGACGGGTCGGTACGTGATTGGCAGCGTCATGGCGTTGCAGCGGGAAAAAACTTTTATCGATCAGGCTCCTGCGGCCCTTGGATCGTGACAAGTGACCAAATCCCTCAGCCTTCTGATCTTTCAATAATCACTCGAGTTAACGGGCAAGAACGACAAAACGCAGGAGTGAACGAAATGATCTTTAGCGTCCAGGAACTGATTTCGTACATGTCCCAAATCATGCCCCTAGAACCGGGAGACATAATTGCAACGGGATCTCCTGAGGGAACTGGTGGCTCTATGGAACCTCAAGTTTGGTTAGTTGAAGGAGACGCAATCGAATTTGAAATTCCTGGAATTGGAATCCTCGCCAACACCGTCGCTAATGAGACGATTTAGCTAAGGCGATACCCAAACTGCCATGGTGATGGGTACCTTAGGTGGCACCCATCAGTAAAGGAAAACCGACCTGTCTCGTTCACGCCGATTCATCGCTGTAGCAACCATGTGGTTACTAATAGGGACCTTTGTTTCTATCCCTCCAGCAAGCAGCGCCGGCAAGAGCAGCGCTCAATTACGCAAAGAGAAGGCTGCTATTCAGCAGCAGGTTAACCAGCTCCGCAAAGAACGTGATGTCTTCCAAAAAGAAGTGCTGGACCAAGCTCGAATTGTTGATACCGCTACCGCCGAAGTCTCTGAAGTGGAGCAGGCGTTAGCTGATCTCGAATTACTTGTTGCCGAGCAGCGAGACGATCTAACACGCGCTGAACAGGCACTTGAGGGGGCTGTTCTGTCCGTGTCTGCAGCGGAGCAACAATCGGCTGAACTTGCTTCTCAGCAAGCTGACTTAAATAGCCAGGTAAATGACCTGGCCTTGCAAACTTACATCGGTCGTGATTCAACTATTGAAGGATCATTCGGCTTGGCCAGAACTGGGGATATCTATAAGGCCGCTCGAGTTCAAACTCTCATCGGAGCAGCATTCGGTGACATCAATAACACTTCTGATCAGCTTCGAGCGCTTCAAGTAGACACCCAAGTCGCAACTAAAGCCTTGAACGAGGCTGTAACTCAAAGGGAACTACTTCGGGGCGAAGCTGAAATTCAATTAGACCAGTTGTTAGAAGCTGTGGGTCTACAAGCTCAAATTGTCTTCGAGGCGGAGACTCGGCTTGAGGCCCGTCTCTACGAAGCTGCGGCTCTAGCTGAGCTTGATGCAGAGATGGCGAAGAAAATCGAAGCGGAACAAAACGACTTAGCCCAAGTAGTCCAAGCAGAAAAAGCCAAGCGGGCAGAAGAAGAACGTTTACGCCGGGAAGCAGAAAGGAAGCGAAGAGAAGCAGAAGAGGCCCGTCAACGACGCTTACTAGGCATCGCTGATGCCCCAACTTCAACCAACTTTGACAAATCGGAATTGACCACGGTCTGGGGCATTCAAGTACACGAATCCATCGCGGATAAGCTCCTTGCCTTATTAAAGGCCGCTTCTCGAGATGGCATCAGACTCGGTGGCGGCGGTTACCGCAGCTCGCAATCTCAAATCAATCTACGACGGGCACATTGCGGAACAAGCAACTGGGCCATTTACAGCAAACCTTCCTATCAATGCCGCCCGCCAACGGCTCGCCCAGGTGCTTCAATGCATGAACGAGGTCTAGCAGTGGACTTCACTCAGAATGGACGAGCACTTTGGAGCAACACTTCGGGTTATAGATGGCTAAAAAGAAATGCTTCGAAATATGGGTTCCGAAATCTGCCAAGCGAACCGTGGCACTGGTCAGTAAACGGTCGATAAATAGTTTCCGGAACAATTTACAAGTTTTCTCTTATTCATAAGATGCCTCTAACCACCATTGACCGTTTTCGATGACACAAAGGTGAGATGTGTCATTGGCGAGCAAAAACTGGAATCTTGCTTGACGGATTTTCTTAGTCGAATCCCACCATCTCTCGTCAAGAAACCAAGGACCTCCCCATCCAACGATCAGATGCCGTCCTAAAAATTTACTCTGACAATAGGCCGGGTTGCTTTCCATGTGCCCGCGACCGCTAACTCGTATGGGGCAACCATCGCTATCTACTACCTCTAACTTTTCAGCTTGAGGCAAAACAGTTATAGGCAGTGGCGCAGGTAATTGACCTGGCCACGGCGCATCCGTTAGCTCAGGCAAATCGACTACTCGGTTAGGGTCGAAGTTCGTAGCAACAAACGGAACTCTCTGTTCGATATTTACCAACCGCCGTCCTCCGCCTCGTTGGACAACCGTCACGGAATCTGGTCCCAAAAGTCCTTGAATGCGAGTAAACGACCTAATCGCACGTTCATCATTTGCCGTCTTCTCTCCCCAAAAACCTAACTGGTAACCGCTGTCGGGGATTGTTTCATCGACTACAAGACGCACCAAAGATAAAGATCCAGTAGGAGCCGTTTCTGACTTCCACCACCCCTCAAGCTGCCAACGAACTCTGTCGGTTATATCAATTGGTGTGAACTGGCGTTCGTGACGCCACAACCGGCTGGAAATTTCACCATGTTCAGTTTCCACCTCAACTAAAATTCGGACACAAGCTAATCCTTGAGCTGCTAGCTGTTGACAGATACGGTCAGCAAACGCCTTAGCGATAAACACAGCTGTCTCAACACGGTCAACAGGAGGGTCAATTTCGCTTTCCTCTGACACAACGTTTGAAATGGGGCGCAGCAAAGAAGCTCTATCATCTACTCCTTGGGCTAGTTGTTGCGCTAGTAGACCCGGTGACCCAAATCGCGCAAGTAATTCTTGACTTGGTAGCGAGCTGATGTCTCCCAACGTCTTTATGCCCAGGCGGCGAAATACATCAACAAGGTCAACAGCTTTAGACAACGGCGACTCTTTGGTAGTCAAAACGTCAACAGGCAATGGAGCTAAAAACGCTGCGTTTCCTCCTGATACAACAACTTGGACCCGAGAAGAAGTTTCTGATGTAGCTGCCAAAGCTGCAACAAAACGACTATCGGCTACTCCAACTCTTGGGTAGATATAGCTAGGGACTTCATCTGTTTCGAACATCGCAGACAAAACCTTCAACGTACGTTCAACCACAGTCTGGGCGAGAGCTTGATCACCGCCGAAGTACCGTGATGGCCCTCGAGTCGGGAAGGAACACCAACCACCAGTTGTAATTTCGATCCGAGGAGTTACCGATTCAAGTGCTTCAACGACAGAATCAAATTTTCGAACACTGAGCTCTTCATCGTCAACAAAAATTTGAAGGTCAGCACATAGTTTCTGAGCTTCTCGACGACGGATTCCCAGAGTTATTCCATGCTCAACGGCAGCAGGTGTTACATCGACAATACGGTCGCTGTCTACAACGACAGCAAGTTGGTCGCAAGCAACGCCAGCAGCGATTAAACGCCAATGAGGGATAATTAGAAGCAGTGTCCGAGTGTTGATAAGCGTCACTTACAACACGCAACTAACTGGCCCAAGACACCGGTTCGTCTACGCCAAACAAACGTTTCGATACCCGGTGAGAAGATCGAGAGAAGGTGACGGATTTATTTTTTCGATCAAAGGCATTTAAGCGACCTTCTCTGTTAGGAAGCCACACAAGCTCTCGACGTATATTGGAATCAGCACCTCGGCCTAGTCGTTCGATCTCTAACTTGCGAGAGGTTAAACGCCCATGCCCCAACTCAATTCCCGTCCATATCGCCTCGCTAACTCGAAGACAAAGGTCGGGGCGCAAACTACAAAAGCCAGCTTTTCCAACAGTGATAATAGAAACCCCTCTTTCGCGCATCCGCGCAACAATCTTGCGGCCATGGCCGGAGCGTAATTTAATATCTGGCCCAATCAGAATGAGATCAACCCCTGCTGTTAAGGCATCTACGACAATCCCTGCTTGGTCTCCAGGGTCATCTACAAATGCCCATCTCGAGAGTTTGATTCCTAAGTCAGAAGCTGCTGAGGGACCGAACATTGGAAGGCCTACCGCAGCTACCCAGCCTCCAGAACGAGACACAGCAATAGTTAAAGCGCTAGCAAGACTGACCGCCGCTACTCCCGTAACTTCAATCGTAGAGCCCCGTCTTATTCCTCCGTCAGTAAACAAACCAGCTAATTCATCTACTACCGGCAAAGTGCGATGCTGAGCAAGAACCCTAGGAGAAGACATCTGCGGGATATCGCTCAGTGAAGAAACCCCAGCAGCTGCATTTTTCATCCTGCAACCTTAACCGAACATACGTTCGATTAAAACTCGGATTCAGACGTTCTCTAGTTATGTTTCGTAATGTGCGAATAGTCCCGTGATGATCTCAACGATTCCCTCCGACGTGTGTCCCTTAGTGAGATCGACCGTCGCAACATTTCCATGGACATGGAGATAGTCCACTCCCCCTCGAGCAAAAAGCCGAGCAGCAAGTACGTCTGCAGGGTCTTCCTCGCTTAAGGCATCAGCTTCGCTGCGATAGTAGCGATGACCCATACCTGTTAGCGGACGATTGGTTTCGAACCTAATTGTTCCCGGACTTGCGGGGGAAATTTTTTCAGCAACTCTTACCGGTTGACCCATGAGTAGGGAGATTAGTCGTGTTACGGGCTAAGTTGAGAATATATTTGCTACTTCTGAACTGCTTTGGAGATGTTCAATGCCTGAGATGACCGAAGAACAATTCAATACCGAGGCCTCCGCCTTCTTAGAGGCCAACGTGTCGCGTAAAGCTGAACAGAAAGCTTTTGTTTGGGGAGAGGGGCCAGACAATGCAGCAATGTTTGAAGAAGTAGACCGAGAGAAAGAGCAACAGGACCTTGCTGCTGCAAAAGAGTGGCGTGCCAAGAAGTTTGATGCAGGTTTCGGTTGGATTTCGGGTCCAGCAGAAATTGGTGGAGGCGGACACCCTCGGAGATTCGAACGTATTTGGGCGAACCTAGAGAGTCAATACGAAATTCCAGACAGCGGATTCTTCGGTATTGGTTTGGGGATGGTCGCTCCTACCATTCTCGCCCATGGAAATCCTGAAGTAGTGGCTGATCTTCTCCCCAAGATGTACCGAGCAGACCTCGTTTCTTGCCAGTTGTTCTCAGAGCCAGGTGCTGGATCTGACCTTGCCAGCCTGCAGATGCGCGCTGAGCGCGATGGAGAAGAATGGATCTTAAACGGTCAGAAGGTTTGGACTTCAGGAGCCCACTACAGCGATGTAGGAGAAGTAATTGCTCGTTCAGATTTTGATCTGCCTAAACATCAGGGACTGACCGGCTTTATGGTTGATATGCACGCACCGGGTGTAGAAGTTAAACCTCTGCGTCAGATGACGGGTGGAACAAACTTTAACGAGGTTTTCTTTACCGATGTTCGAATTCCCGACAGTCACCGACTAGGTGATGTCAACCAGGGATGGGGCGTAGCACTTACAACTCTTATGAACGAGCGGGCGTCGATCGGGTCGGGCAGCGGAGGCACTGGAGGGAGCTACACAAAGCTAAGTGCCATGTTGAAACACTTTGAACTCAACGACGATGCACTAAGCCGCCAACAGCTGATGAACATCTTCACGTACGGCAAAGTTCTTGGATGGTCGAACCAGCGAACAATGGATGCCCTTAAGGCCGGAAAAACTCCCGGGCCGGAAATGTCATTGTCAAAGATGGGGTTGACGCGACAAATGCAAGCTACGTGCAACTTTGTCTCAGACGTTTTGGAATCTCGCTTGATAGCTGACACTGGCGAATGGGGAACCTTCTCTTGGTCGGGGTATCTATTGGGCCACCCGGCTATGCGTATTGCAGGCGGGTCCGATGAAGTAATGCGAAACATTGTTGGCGAACGAGTTCTAGGTCTACCTAAGGAACCTGGGGTTGATACCACAAGCCCATTTAGAGAGATACGGGTGGGAACTCAAAAAAGCAACTAGGCCCTAGTCGATTAATCGGTCGACACTCTCGTTAGTTGTCAGCTGTGACAATCCATGCTGCTCCGGGGAGTAGAACTATTCCGTCTTGCTGATGCGGTGTCAATGCGGCTTCCATCAAATCAACCACCGAATCCGACCGTATGCCCGGATCAGAGTCAACAACCGCCTTTACCGGACTGAACTCATATGCGTGAAGTGCCGCCAGTCGAGAATTAACTCCACCTCCAATTTTTACTTCAGTTCTGAAGTCGGTGACATCAACGTTTGTCCACCCGGCATGTTCAAGTATTTCTCTAACCCAGTCCGAGTCAGCGAAAGAGAACGGGTCAGGGGCGTCTGGTGAGCGGGGTGGTAAATCCACCAATGACATCGCTGCACGGTTAGGGACAGTCATCCAAGGATTCTGTTCAGGTCCTTGCCAGCAAACCATACTCAACTTGGCTACCTCAGAAGTTGAAGCTCTCAAGTTTCTAAAAGCCGCTATCGGGTCGGCGAAAAACATCACACCGAAGCGCGAAAAGATAATGTCATATGGGCCCTGAGGTGCATGCGATTGCGCGTCTGCCTCGATAAATTCAATGGCTCCGCTCCCACGGCGTCGCGCTACTTCAAGAAGTTTCTCGCTTATATCGACCCCGACGACACTTCCACTACCCACTCGTTCGTTTAGCTGCAAGGTCGTGTGTCCACAACCGCAGCCAACGTCCAAAACATTCGTTCCCGAAATATCCCCCAAGGCCTCCATCGCAGCTAAGCCGAAGACACCCAGTTGGAGATCCATCTGTTCCTGCCGCTCCACCCACGCCAGGCGCGTTCGCCAGTAGTCGCGCTGTGCCTGATTTGATTCGTTCATGCGGCGAACAGTGTTCCTTGGTCTCTTTGATGCCGATCGTACCGCTCATAGCTAGTCCAGATAAGGTCATCCATAAAGGACCAACTTTTTCGATGTATCACGCACGGTCCATATCCCGCCAAAGCTGTTTGATGTTGTGGTGATGGATACCCCTTGTTGTTTTCGAACATATAAGCAGGAAAGTGATTAGCTGCCGTCGACATAATCCGATCACGCACGACTTTAGCCATGACAGAAGCTGCTGCAATCGAAAGGCATGTCTGATCACCCTTGATGATCGCAGTACTCGGTACCCAATCGATGTAGTTCCAATTGCCATCAAGCAACACCCGATCGGGACTCATTGGCAACGAATTAAGCGCCCTTCGAGTTGCAAGCCGCTGTGCATCTGACATCCCCAATTCATCACACTCGCGAGCGCTTGCGTGACCTACTGACCAGCACTGTGCCCAATCGTCAATTCGACCAAAGAGTTTTTCACGGACTTTGTGCGTGAGCATCTTTGAATCTCGAACACCATTGACTCGTCCAGTTTTCGGCAATACAACGGCACCTATAGTCAAAGGTCCCGCCCAAGCACCTTTGCCTACTTCGTCTATCCCTACTAAGACAGAATCACCCAATCCCCAGTAATGATGCTCCTGCGTCATATTTGGGGGCGCGTGATGAGTCATAAGGAAACGGTAGTCGGCTCTTATCTAGGCTTCGGTGACCCAGCATCAACTAAAACTGCCCGACGATGGTGCATCCACGTCGGGAACAACGGGATCTTGTAATCCGAGTTGGTCATCAATAGCGCTCAACAGCTGTTCACCAACAGGTCCTTGACCTACGAATTCTTGATCAAGACCGGGCGCTCGCACTTTAAGCTCTTTATGGCCGTTCTCAACTTCCCATAACAAAGCAGGCCGGTTACCGTGCCATCGCACAGCCCATGAAACAGGGCCATATCGTGATGGTAAACCGTGGACTTCCACTCCAATTCCAAGCCATTCTCTTGGCCACGCCAAAGCGAACCGGAGTTCGTCGCCAGTGTCGTCCATTAGTAAACGTATGAAACTGCGAACGAACCAAGCGTTTACACGGAGGTCATTTCCAGCGCCAGCAATGCCACTTTTTGTTAATGGATCAAGCTCAGTCGGCCAGTTCATGGTCGACGAGGCGAGCGACGCAAGTCGGTCAAGGCGAGTTAGAGCTATTTGGGGATCGATACTGAATTGGTCATAGGTCGATTGCGCCATTTCAAGGACATTTATTGTTTCGCCATCACTACTTTTTTCTTCAGCATGTTGGGCTCCCGAGGGAATCAATTCTTGTAGTTCACGAGATGCTTTTTCTGCTCCAACAGTTTTAAGAATCTGGTGAGCGGCAAGCAGGCCTTCTCGGGCATTCGGATCAGGGTTGGCGAGAATCCATCGAGCGCCGTCAGCCGCGAATTCTGAGAGCGCCAGCGACAAGGACTCGTCAGGAACTAACTCCAACGCTCTACCAGCGCCAATCAGCGTCGCAGATGTTACATCTAGGCCGCTCGCATTGACTCCACCCATGCGGTCTTGACGTCTAGCTCGAGATATGAGCACGTCTCGGACTGCACCTTCATATCCGCATTCAGCAAGCCCCTGCAATACAGCCGCTTCATCGCTCGCATCATGAGGAGGACCTCCTGGGGCAGGCACTATCTCCTCCCCCGCTACCGCTAAAAGTAAAGATTGTCTTGAGGCGTCAAAGACATCATTCAGTTGCCCAGGAGGTAGGACAAAACGACTCGCGCTTACAGCATGTTGGCCCCATCCGCGGGCGACCTGCGCGGCAGCAGGCAATTTGGAGGTTAGGTCAGCACCTTGGGATAGCCCTAAAGGAATTACGCAACGCACAGTCGCTCCATGAACCAAAGGCATAATCAGCGCAGCACTGGCCATTCCCTGTTCGCAAGTCACCGACTTAGAGTCGTCTCCTGCACTATCTAACAGTCGAGCGGGGTCTGAACCTGAGCGACCTACCACCATTTGGCCGGGACTGCGCCCACAAACAAGCCCGACTCGGCCGTTTACGTACAGTGCCCGTTCATTGAGTTCTATATTCTCGATTCGACCACCGCCAAGGTGGTCATAGGGGCGGATCGCCCAAGCAAGGGCTACCGGTCGAGTTGCCTGATTCTCCACCTCTACGATCAAATATTCTTTATCGCTCCGAGCTGCATATGCACGGTGGACGAGATCACCGCCCGCTGCTCTCAGAACAGTCTCAACTACTGGGGCGCCATCGATCAAACGTTGCCGAACTGCGCCATGCTCTGAAGGGAAGATCCACTCATCATCTACACGCATCCACCAATCAAGCGACCAAGATCCCGGATGCGCTGCTATCAAACCTCGTCTGTCCAAAGCTATTCGTTGGGAACTTTCTAGGTTCCCCAACAAAGTCCATGACCGGGCGACGTTGTTGGTTCGGGGCGTATCAGCAGCCGCTGTTTTATTTTGCTCTTTCCAACGATAAAGCCACCAAGGTTGAACCCAGCCTGTCGAGGGCAAAAAGCGAGCTTTGGTCGATGGACTGGGGTCGGATCGGCGACGAAACAATTTCATGGTTGACCTCAGCGTAGGGCGCTTAGCCGTCCAGACCGACACTGAAACTCAATGCTTCGATAAGTCAGCCACCTCAGACCAATAGAATTAGCTTTGATGGCAACCCCCTACGCGCTCAACAAGAAGACCATTGCAGTACTTGTGCCTATTAAGGATTTCCGGCATGCAAAAAATCGGCTTAGCAATAGGCTCGACGCGTCTGAGCGGGAATCATTAGCCCGGACTATGGCTCGACAGGTTCTCGAAGCAGCAGAGGGTTTTTCTATACATGTTGTATGCGATAGCGAAGAGGTCGCTGTTTGGGCAAAGTCCGTAGGTGCAGAGGTAATTGCGGTCACCCAACCTGGCCTAAACGCTGCGATAACCGAGGCTATGTTCGAGATAGCAGACAAATTTACTCATGCAATAATCGTTCACGCTGATCTGCCACATGCAAAGTCACTAGATGGGATAGCAAGCCCCAACGCTGTCTCTATAGTTCCTGATCGTCATGGTCGGGGCACGAACGTTTTGAGCCTGCCAACTGGAACCCCATTTAAGTTTCATTACGGAGACGGCTCCCTTTTTAGTCACATGGATGAGGCCATAAGTCAGGGATTGGATCTAAAGGTCCTACAAATTCCCGAACTGCAGTGGGACGTCGATACCCCAGAAGATCTTGATGGAGTTGCGGATCCTTCAACCTCGGACCTATAACGGTGAAGCCCTTATTTCTAAAGCCACAGTCAGTTCTAGTTGTGATCGCCCACCCTGATGACGCCGAGTTTCAGTGCGGAGCGACCTTAGCCAAATGGGCTGCAAACGGAACTATTATCCATCACCTAGTTTGCACTGACGGGTCAAAAGGCACCTGGGACCCGCATGCAGATCAAGTCGCTCTGGTCGCTACCCGAAAAGCTGAACAAAAAGCTGCGGCGCGCAGGTTGAATTCCAAAGGCTCAGTTATTTTTTTGGATCAAGTAGACGGCGAACTACAAAGCAATCTTGCAATGCGGTCAGAGGTTGCAAAGGTCATACGCCAAATACGTCCCCAAATCATCATTGGGCATGACCCATGGAGAAGGTACCGGCTCCATCCAGACCATCGTCACGCAGGACTACTCGCAGTCGAGGCAATTGTTGCAGCCCGAGATCCATTCTTCTTCCCAGAACATGACCTAGAGCCACATAGGCCTGACGCATTACTCCTATTCGAAGCTGAAGAGCCTGACCATGCTGAAGACGTCAAAGGTTGGGAATCCGCGAAAGCTGCTGCACTACTCGAACACCGAAGCCAGTTCGAAACAACTCACGGAATTCAAAATCCGAAAGATCCAACACAGATCAAAGCTTTTGAGAGTCGTATCCAAGCTGAACTTGAACGCAGCGCTCAGCCCTTCGGCTTAGATTCTGCCGAAGTATTTAAAGCGATTATTGATATCTGAAAGAGGAACCCTGCTTTTAGGGCAGGGTTACAGACGCGAAAAATGAGCCGGGGGTTACCCGACTCACTTCCGTTTAGATCTCAGCTAAGGCTATGCCTCAACCGTTCATTCGATCCTTAAGAGCTTTCGCAGCTGTAAATTTCATGCTACTGCTTGCCGCTATTTGAATGGTCGCACCTGTTTGGGGGTTACGACCTTGTCGAGCAGCGCGGTCCGAGCGTGAGAATTTACCCACGCCGGGCCAAGCAACGGCATTCCCAGCCTTAGCAGCACTTTCCACGCATCCGAAGAACGCTTCAATTACCGCCTCTGCATCCGCCTTAGTGCAGCCAGCACTGCCAGCTACATCGGAAAGCACGTCAGATTTGGACATATTGGCCATGTTGAGTCTCCTCATCACCGAACTCCGCGCGCAACGCGCGAATGTCATCAGTGTTATTTGACCCTTGTTCGGCGCTCAGGTCAAGTATTTCGGGGCTTTTAGAGCTTTAAGATCAAAACATGTTATTTCGCCGATAACAAGATTTTTTCGAGACTCAACATGAATCAGATTTAAGTACGGTTTTATGATCAGGGGACTAGGTGTCTGAATTCGAACTTTGTTTGGTCGCAATAGCGGCTTTAGTTGGTTCAGCAATTACAGCTATCGCCGGCCTCGGTGGTGGCATCTTGCTTCTATCAGTGCTGCTTCAATTTCTCGATCCTCTTGAGGCAATCCCAATTCACGCGGTTATTCAACTTGCCTCCAATTCCTCGCGAGCTGTTATGTTGCGCGACGACGTCGACTGGGCGGTCGTAAAACGTTTCGCTCTGTTACTGCTCCCTGCCGGTCTAGCTGGCCTCCTTGTTGCCGAAGCATTTCCGGTGGCGGTTGGGAGAATATTTATAGCCCTATTTGCGCTCCTACTTGTTTGGTGGCCTCAGAGTCTCACAAGGCTTAGTTCCTTTTTGGGTGCCGGTCGTCGAGCCTTCATTCCTCTTGGAGCAATCGCGGGGTTTCTCAACATCCCATTTGGCGTTACGGGCCCCGCCATTGCGCCTGTATTCAGAGCTGAGTTGCCAGTTAGGACTGCCATGGTGGCTACTTTCGCTATGGCCCAAACATCGGGGCATTTAGCCAAGATCGTTCTCTTCACCAGCGATGGGTTCGCGTATTGGGACCAGATAGCCCTATTAGCCATTGGGGTCACATCCGTGCTTCTAGGCACCTGGTTCGGCACTCACATGCTAAAGAGACTCAGTGAAGTTATTTTCGGGCACCTATTCCGCTTCTCGTTAACCGCCATTTCCTTGCGAGTCATCATTTCCGCGGTGCTTGATTAAATACCCGGCTGCGAGGATTCCCGGAACAAAGGCGCGAATTGAATTTGGGCTCCGATGAGATCGGCCGGTAAATCAATCTCGGTGTAGACATGCAAATGGGTATACACATCGACTTCGATTCCCATCAGATCGATCCAAGACAGCACCGCGTCACCCCAACGTTCATCCAGAAGCGCTTCTTTAATCTGTTCAGTTTCTACCGTGCTAAGAACCCCAGTCGGCGTGCGGGCAACTAGTTCGCTAGCGAGCAACCTGTGAAGTACGTCAACGTCATCAGCAAGAAAAACTTGCGGTGGCTCCGATCTAACAACGGCATAGGCAACTCCAGGCACTAGCTCAAACCAGACGTAATTTCTTTGGCTTTCCAGAAACCAGGCAAAGGGTCTTTCATTCCACCATCGGCGTACCTAACTAGACGTTCCACTGCTTCTTCATCGAACATCGGTATCGCGTCAAAAACGGTGTAAGGACCCACCGCTCTCAAAGCCTTGTCTCCTTCACTTCCTGGTCTGGGCAGGTGAGCGGTGAGAACTAAAATTCTGGCTTCGGCATCATGAGCTTTTAAAACCGAAGCCCTTCCAAGGGTCTTCCAAACGGTATCAATTCGCAATAGTCCAGGCCTGACCGTTGTGAAGGCACCAGAAACATCTATCCACCATTCATGACCGGCAGCATCCTCGACTTTGAAGTTGTACTGGACCCCAGCGCGAGGTACCTTCACATCCTTCTGCAACAGAGCAAAGCCACTTCTCTCCAAAAGGTCAATTGCTATATCTTGAGCCTTTTTCCCTTCCTCCGTCGCTCGCCGCTGGAAGTCTTCGGCCGCTATTTCAGCGTCTGTTACTTCAGCTAAGGCCTCGGCGATCTCAGGCAGCGGCGGTTGCTCCCCAGGTGGCTGCCGGTGCGCCCAAACCCTCGCTCTAGCGGCATTAATCCGCTCACGGGCGACGTCAACATAGTTTGAATCTAGGTCGTACCCAATTCCTCGCCGATCAGTTAGAGCGGCAGCTACTAGCGTCGATCCTGAGCCCATGAAAGGGTCAAGAATCACATCCCCTTCAAAAGTGTAAAGATCAATTAACCGGCGCGGAAGTTCCACAGGAAAAGGTGCAGGGTGCCGCACTCGTCGAGCACTTTCGGCATGCATGTCCCACACATCGAGTGTCGCTTCCATAAATTCGTCAGTCGGCAACGTACTTTTATGAGGAAGACCTAATTCGGATCTTGCCGCAGGTGACTTAGCTCTGTCGAAGCGACCCTTGCTAGCAACTATTATTCGTTCGGTTGTATCTCGTAATGCAGGATTGGCGGCGCTCCTGAAAGAGCCCCAGGCGCAGGAACCACTGCTTCCGCGACTCTTTTGCCAAATAATTTCGCCACGGAGAAGCAGCCCTAAATCCTCAAGAATGCGAATTACGTCGGCTGACAGACTTCGATAGGGCTTACGTCCGAGATTTGCAACATTCACCGCTATACGTCCACCCGGTTCCAAAACTCGAACACACTCAGCGAATACTGAATCGAGCATGCCGAGATACTGGAAGTAAGTGGTAGGAACTCGCTCATCAGCATCGGCTGCAATTGAATCTTCGTATTCCTTACCAACAAAGTAAGGGGGCGAAGTTACGACCAAGGCGACACTGGAGTCCGGGATCTGATGCATGTCTCGAGAGTCGCCTTCTAAGCACCCATCTCCTAAATCTGGGACCTCATTGACCGTTTCATCACTAGATAGGTCTGGTGGACTGAAACGAGAATAAAAGGCAGAAGAGTCATGTCCTTCGCGTCGAGACACCCCAAACGATGAAGTTGAAGTGCGTTGTCTGCTCTCTGTCACCGCTAGCGCTCCCTGAACACGTCCGTATCCGTCAATGACCTACTTCACATATAAGCCTTGTCGGCGAGTGTACGGGGACGATGGGACACTGAGAAGTCACTTCCGGCTCGCTCAGAGTCAATTAACTTCCTGTATAGCCAACTCCCGCAGGCGTACCTTTTGAATCTTTGAACCGTTAGCGCTGGGTGTTACCGGAAATTCGTCAAGTTGCAAAATTCTCACGGGCACTTTGTAGGCCGCCAATGCGCTGCGACATTCCATTCTCAACTCATCCTCATTTATAGGTTTCTTACTAATTACGAAGGCCACTGGTTTAGTCCCTCCGGTCAAGTCAATCCCTACAACCTGCACCGCTTCTACATTCGGGTCTCGCAAAATACAGTCCTCTATTTCAGCTGGATTCACTAGAAAACCACCCAAACGAAGAACATCTCCAAGCCTGGCTAGGTACTCAAAAGTACGGTCATCTTCAAGCCTCCCCAGATCTCCTGTTCGAAACCACCCGTCAACAAAATGAGCATCGGTAAGCGCTCTGTCGATCTCTGTTCCGCCATCCGCCAAGTATCCAGCGAACAGCGAAGGTCCCTTTAGTAACAGTTCGCCTTCGAGTCCTATCGGAACATCATCTCCAGTACTCGGATCAATAACTCGAGCTTCTGCTCGAGTGGAAACCAAGGTCCCGCCCGGCACCGAAGAGCGATCTTTAAAATCTGAATCACGGTGGGAATAAATTGCGTGTACCTCACTCATCCCATACAAGCCAATCGCATCAACGCCCACCCGAGATGCAGCTTCTACTACCCCTTCCAACGCATTGTCGAACCGGGCGTAACCCACAGCATTCAAAGAACTCAGATCACGACCAGATTCGACGATCCGCAAGAGCATCTCATCGGAGCCATGAAACGTTGTTACCCCGTGACGTTCGATAGCTAACGAAGCTATAGAAGCATCAAAAACGGGCATGGTAACCAGCTCAGAACCGGCGCCCATAGCTCCTAGCAACATCGTGTAACCAAACACTCCGCAGAGAGGTACGGCGGCCAGAACAGACTGACCAAACCATTCTTCTAGGTCGAGCGCGTGTTCTGCAGGCGACTGTTGGTGGTGCAAAACGAGCTTGGGAGCACTAGTCGTGCCGGACGTTGTGAAGACGATCCACGGCAATGAAGGACTAGCCCGATCGACGTCCGAAGGAGTACTTCTTAGTAACTCGTCCCAATGAACCGTCGGCCAAGGTCCCTTGATAGTTCCACCGAGGCTTATTACAGCTTCTATACCTAGCCTTGTCGGATCGATACGCGACAGAATTCCCGAGAAATCTATTCCCAAAAAAGACGGGTCAACGACTAACAACCGAGCACCCGACCTTCCCACGATGTCTTCTACTTCGGTACTCCGAAATCTGGTATTTACCGAAACAATCACAATTCCCAGTCGAGCTGCTGCCCATAAAAGCTCCACATAGGGAACTCCGTTAGGAAGCCACACAGCGACACGGTCTCCAGGTTCAATTCCCCAGTCCGTAAGACCCCCGCAAATTCGGTCTACCTCTTCTTGCATTTGCTCTGAGGATGTCTTTTGATCCTCATTTTCATGACACACAACGACTCTCTTGATCCGAGAAAATAGGTCGGGGAGGCTCAATCGGTCGAGATTCTTAGTGTCCATCCATCCAAGACTAGAAGACCCGGATACGGTGACAAAATGCGCTTAATGACATGGAACTTATGGTGGCGATTCGGAGAGTGGGAATCTCGACAACCCGCGATCTTGCAGACCTTAGAAACTGCCAATCCCGATGTTGTATGCCTTCAGGAGGTCTGGAGTTCTGAAGACGGAACAGACCAAGCGCATGAACTCGCTCAAGCGCTAGGGATGAACTACGTAAGAACACCCGAACGATGGTGGAACGGACACTCCTTTGGAAATGCAATTTTGAGTCGAGATCCGATCAGCACAAGTAACGCAATACAACTTCCCCCAACAGATGGGCCCGGCACGCGTTGGGCTTTGTCCGCAATCATCGATCGAAACGAAGTTCGCATACCAGTTATCTGCACCCACCTGGATTACCGGTTCGACCAAAGCCAACGAAGGCAAGAGCAAGTGAGAGCTCTCTTTGACTTAGTCCAGTCTGAACATAATGCCGAAGCGCATCCAGTGATTCTCGCCGGTGACTTCAATGCGACGCCAAATTCTGCTGAAATTCGAATGATTACGGGGGAGGCGCCTACTCCTGTCGAGGGTTTAGCAATGACCGACGCTTGGCCTCAATGCAACGACGCACCGGGCTGGACTTGGGATAAGAGAAATCCTTATCTGGCCAACGCAACCTGGCCTCAACGCAGACTCGATTATGTCTTTGTCTCTTGGCCTCGCCCTGCTCCACTGGGAAATATCAAATCAGCACAATTAGCTGGAGTCGAACCAATCAATGGAGTCACGGCCTCCGACCATTGGGCAGTCGTTGTGGATTTGGTGGAGAGTTCTCCTGACTAGTTCAGCTTTGTGGCCGGTTCCATTTCATTCCGTCGTAGGCCCGCACTACTTTGCCCGGGACGCCCGCTATTACTGAATGTGGAGGAAACTCTCCTCGTACTACCGAATTGGCCGCAATGACACAGTTTCTTCCTATGCGAGCTCCAGGAAGCACGACAGCCCCAGTCCCAATCCAGCTTCCATCACCTATGACAACAGGGTCATCTAGCGGGTCTTGGATTCCTATTGGGGTCTGCGGATCTTCGTACCCGTGGTTTTGGTCAGTTATGTAGACGTTCATACCCGTAAAGACATCATTGCCAATATCGATTCGATAGTGACCCACAATTGAGCTTCCACGACCTATCAGACACCTGTCTCCGATCATTACTACGGGGTCAGTAAGCATCTCTTGGCCGGGCACCATTCCTGCTGACAAGGTCACATCGGACGCAATCATTGTGTCTTCACCAATGCTTATCCACCGTTCTCCATACATGTTCCCGGTGGGCCAGCTAATTATCGAACCACGTCCGAAATACTTGTATGGACGAGCGGCATAGTCATTGGGGCCAATCGACGCGGTCCGATTCAAGAATCTAGAAACACTTCGGATCGTTGCGCCTGCCACGGAACGGCATCGAGAACGAAATCGGAGCATGAGCGGACCCTAGTCTCTAGTCAAGACGTCTCGTAGCGGCTGAGTAAACGTTGGGCGGCGAGCGACGCAACGTCGCTGAACGGGCCTCGGCCCACAACACGGGCAGCTGGTCCTAGTCTAAGCATTAGCAGTTCAAGGAAAATGGTACTCGAAACCGACATTTCAACTATCAGATCGTCCCCGTCATCTTTGACTGACGCCTGCAAGGGCTCAATCATCCATCGCGAGCTATTTGGCATTTTGATTGTGACCATCGGCGCTTTCTCTCCACCGGTAAAAGCTTCGTTGCCTGGATCAGACCGAGAGTGTATTTCTCCCGTCAATTCGACACCTTCAATGCGGTCAATGCGGAAAGTTCGGTGATCGTCGCGAAGTCGACAGTGCGCCCGCAGGTACCAGTCGCCGGACACGTTGATGGTTTCATAGGGTTCCACCATTCGCGTCAAGATCTCATCTGTCCAGCGGGCGTAGTACTCGATGTGGATACATTCCCGATTTCTTGTGGCGTACTCAATGACCTTCAAGAATTCTGGGTCTTGCATGTCTATCGCCACACTGGGTCCGACACCGAGTGCGTGTTCAAGTTTCTCAACCGCTGTCTTCAGGGCAGCGACGTTAGTTCCCGGCAGCCCTAGAGCAGCATTAGCGGCGGCCAGAAGGCCAAGGGCTTCGCTTCGTTCCAACCTGCGAGGTCGACCGAAGAACGGGTTAAGGTCAAAAAAAATCTCGCCGTCATCGTCGACTACAACACCCAGGTTGTGAAATTCTTTATTTACTTCAACTTCTATCCCTTGGAGCGGGTACAACTCGCTATAAGCATCATCGGGATCAATTCCAAAGTGTTCAGCAACTTCCGACACGCTCACGGGTTGATGTTCATAGGCCCAAAGCATCATCGCTAATTGCAATCCCAGGCGGGCATCATTCGTTCGTCGTTTTCTCATTTCGAATTGACCAATGCTCTGAGCCAAGCGATGGTGTCAGCGACCATCTCAGGAGGGCTCAAGACAACAGCGTGGTCGCCCATGCCGAAGAGCCATGACCTAAAGGCTCCGGGGCTTCGAACGTCGACTTCAATTACAACTGACCCATCTGTACGCCGCTCAATGACTCCCCCTCGATCACGTTCCACTTGCCTAGCGAGCAACGGGTCAATCAGTACCTGAGCCACAAGAACGCTTTCTGGCCCGTGCAACAGCGGATCTTCTGACATTGCTTCAGCGGGCTTAGGTGCAGGATAATTGCGCGCAGATCCGGTCACACCAATCGTTACGGAGCTCTGAAATCGTTCTACTTTAAAGTTCTTAGCGACCCCATCTTCGTATCCGTGTAAGTACCAAGCTCCTTGTCTCCAAAACACCAGAACCGGTTCGATCTCACGGGACTCTCCTCCGTAGACAAAGTTAATGAGACAGTTGCGATCAACAGCATCATGCAGCGTTACTAGCTCATCAGGAGCACTAAGTTGAGCTCGAAGAGGTGGCGTTGTGGGTAACGCTCCAGACCCCAGTTTTGCCAAAGCGTCTATCTCCCATGCTGCATCAAATTGCACCATTGAAGCGGCCATCTCAATAGCCAGACTTTCACTATCGGAAAGCTCGATATTCAAGAAAATATCAGCGTCACGGATCGCGTAGCGAGTCCCGCCAGCCGACTCATCGTTACCACCGATGTTTTCAGTATGTATCGAAATGCCACACTTACGGAGATCTTTTTTGTCACGCTCAAAGGTCTTCTTCGAACTTGGGCCATCATCCCCGTATAGATCTGTGTCGCGGACGATTTCACCCCAACTCACCGGAGCTGCACAAGCCCTGAGATACATGAGTAGTTTCCATATACGTTCGTTCTTATCCACTTCACATGACTCTAGATTCCAGCTAGAGCAGATTGTTCGATCCATAGAAGCCCTAACCTATATTTGTGGGTGATGACCTAATTCCTCCAAGCCAGCTGAGTTCCGCTAACGATGACTTAAATCCTCTGCATCGACGCGAAGCTATAGAGCGTTTAGAGATGACACATCTTGATGTTCTTGTAATTGGAGGTGGTGTCACTGGTATCGGGTGTGCACTGGACGCCGCTAGCCGAGGCCTAAGTGTCGCAGTCGTTGAGCAACGAGATCTTGCTTCGGGAACCTCAAGCAGATCCAGCAAGCTAATCCATGGCGGGTTGCGCTATCTACAACAGTTCAAGTTTGGTCTTGTGAGAGAAGCCCTCTCCGAAAGAAACCTTCTGATCTCACAGATAGCTCCCCATCTAATCAATCAAGTCGACTTTTTGTACCCCTTAAGAAACCGTGGTGAGCGACTTTACGCCGGTTTAGGAATTGGCTTATACGACCTCATGGCTTTTCGGGGCAGTAATCGTTTACCTCACCACAAACATTTGAGTCGAAGGCAAGTCCAGAGCAAAGCAGCAGCATTATCGTCGCGCTCACACAAGGGTGCAATCATGTTTTCCGATGCCTCCGTAGATGATGCTCGCTACGTGATTTCCGTTGCTCGCACCGCCGCCCAATTCGGCGCATCGATTCTTACCTCAATGAAGGTTACGAATCTCCTGACAGGAAACGGTCGAGTGAACGGTGCGGTAGTGAAATGTTTAGAAACGGGTCGGGAGTTTGACGTCTCATGCGGAACAGTAGTAAATGCTACGGGAGTCTGGAGTGACGATATCGAACAGTTCGCAGGTGCAGATAGACCCAGAGTTCGAGCATCTAAAGGAATACACCTTGTAATCCCAAAGGATCGAGTTGATCTCGAAACCGGTTTAATTCTTCGCACCTCTGACAGTGTGCTATTCGTTATTCCGGCAGGAAAACATTGGATAGTAGGAACCACCGATTCCGACTGGCAGCTCGATCGGGCACATCCAGCCGCCACCAGACAAGACATTGACTATTTGCTGACGACTTTGAATCAGATACTTGAAGCGCCCATCACGACCGACGATGTGGTGGGCGTCTATGTGGGTCTTCGACCTCTCCTAAGGGGCGATGAAGAAATAACTGCAAAACTCAGTCGCGAGCACGCAGTTACGAGTTCTAGAGAAGGTCTGGTCTCTATTTCAGGCGGTAAATACACGACTTATAGAATCATGGCCCAAGACACCATCGACGCGGTAGGGGTCGACCAAGGTCGTCAAATTCCAGACTCAACTACGTCTAAAATTCCGCTCATCGGGGCTCGGAACTATGAACATGTTCTAGGCAGCGCAAACGAAATTTCAGAGAGTTCCGGGGTCCCGCTCGTCAGCGTGAAACATCTGATTTCTCGACACGGTGATCGAATTGACGAAGTACTTAATTTGATTGCCGCTGATGAATCGCTGAAGGCTTTGATAGACGAAGACCTGCCCTATCTTCGGGCTGAAGTTATTCACTCTGTGCGATTTGAGGGTGCCTTACACCTAGAAGATGTGCTTACGAGAAGAACTAAAATCTCGATTGAGAGTTGGGACCGCGGCACAGATTCCGCTCTTTTGGTCGCTGAATTAATGGCCCGCGAACTGGAGTGGGACCAATCTCGGATCCACAGCGAAGTAGAGCATTACCTCAAACGTGTTGAGTCAGAACGGTCTAGTAACACTCAGCTTGACGACCAGAAAGCTGATACCTCCCGTCTAGCGGCAGGAGACATACGTGAAAGCTTCGCCTAGGTTGTGAGCTCCTTTGGCAATAAGTGTTTTTGGACTTTTCCGAGCGCGTTTCTTGGCAACATTTCTAACCTAAAGGTTTTTCGAGGCCGCTTGTAATGGGCTAACCGATCACCAACAAAGTTTTTGATTTCCTCGGGTCCGATTTCGCGTTCCGCCACTACGAAGGCGACAACGATTTCGCCCCATTCATCGTCGGGCACTCCGACTACGGCACATTCTTGGATCGGCTCGTACTCCAATATCACGTCCTCTACCTCTCTCGGATAAACGTTAAAGCCGCCAGAAATAATGAGTTCCTTTGCTCGCCCGACAATTGAGAGATAACCGTCCGAGTCGATGGCACCAAGGTCACCGGTGCGGAACCAACCATCGATAAACGCATCGACGTTCTCAGTCGGCCTTTCCCAATATCCTCCAAAAACGTTCGGACCCTTCACCTGAATTTCAGCCGGTTCGCCCTCCAAGCGAATCTCAACTCCAGGTAACGGAAATCCGACTGAACCTGGTCGTCGTTCTCCTTCGTAGGGGTTAGAAACCAACATTGCTGTTTCGGTCATGCCATATCGTTCAAGGACGCGTTGACCTGTTATCTGATAAATCTTGTGATGCAGTTCAGCAGCGAGAGGGGCTGAACCGGAAACACACAACCGAAGTTTCTTTAACTCGTTTGATCTTGGTGATTCAAGCAACCTGCCATACATAGTGGGCACACCAAAAAACATCGTGGCATCGAATTCTTGTATCGAGTCCAGCACCTGACCTACATCGAACTCTGGCAATAAAACTGTTTTAGCTCCAACCGTTAAAGTGCCATGCAACCCCACTCCTAGCCCGTGCATATGAAAGAGCGGCAGTGCGAGTATTAACGTGTCATCGACTGTCCAACGCCACGCTATCTCTAGTCCGCGGACAGAAGAGAGCAAATTACCATGCGATAACACAGCCCCCTTCGGTCGGCCTGTCGTTCCCGATGTGTAACCAATTAACGCTGGCATGTCTGATTGGGCTTGGTCTAAGGGAACTCTGGGTCCCACCTCCAACTCGACAGACGGAGACGTGACCACAACATTTGGATCAGCCGCATGTATCCACTCGGCCCATTCACGGTGTTCGACGATCGCCACCTTAGGTCTCGCATCAGTTACCACATGCGCGACTTCTTCAGCTTTGTACGCTCCATTGGTGGGCATAACTACGGCGCCCAATCTCAGAACCGCTGCGTGAGCTGCAACAAGTCCTGAAGAACTTGCGGCGCTGAGCAACACGCGATCACCTGTCTCGACCCCAGCGTGTGCAAGCTTCCGCGCAATTGTTTCCGACTGCTCTAGGAGCTCTTGCCCTCTAATCCAGCCTCGTTCCGGGTCGTGGATCACAGCGTCCTGTGGACGTTCTCGCCACCTAGCAACCCAAGTCGATGAGAGCGAGCCTCCAATGAGCAGTTCAACTTCAGCAGGTTCTAACTCACTGGGAAGGTGCCGATGCCATGAACTCATAATTTGAACTTCTTTACTCAACTAGGCCAGTGACCATAGCGCCTTCCTGACAGCAGGCGCCCTGACCAAGTTGCAAAGTCAGTTATCAGAAAAGTAGAGGTTTAAGAAGAAGTGGCATCCCCAACGGGATTTGAACCCGTGCCGCCACCTTGAGAGGGTGGTGTCCTAGGCCGCTAGACGATGGGGACTGGGTCGAGGGTCGAGGCCCTCGATCGAAGGGCCAGCATAGCGATCCAGGCTTATGACGACACTGACTTCGACCTGGTTCACTGAGTGATTCCACCTCTCCGTCGGATCCCTGCAAGTCCACGAGGAAAGAGGAAAGTCAGCAAAATCAGTCCGAAACCGAACACGAAGGCTGAGTCATCTAACAGACTGAAAAATTCGCCTACCGGACCCAAACCGTCAAACTCAGCAGCAACCTCACCGAGTTTTCCAACTACTGTGCGGGCCAGAACTCCAAGTACAGAGCCCCATATGGTCCCTAACCCGCCCACAACAGCTGAGGCGTAGATGATCAAAGATTCTTGCGCCGGGAACTTGTCTTGTGAAACGAATGGGACCAGAACAACCTGAAGTGCGCCGCACAAGCCTGCCAAAGCCGCACTTAGTGCAAATGTCGTTACTCGAGCTGAGATAAGGTCAACGCCGTAGACGGCAGCAGCAGTGGGATTATCTCGAAGCGCTCTCATTGAGCGACCGAAACGGCTATTGACGACGTTCCAGGTGGCCCACAACGCCAGAAGAACGATTAACACACAAAACAGGTACCTGTACACAGACGAGGCCATCCGGCTATCACCGGGCCACCATCCCGGGGCATCGAAGCGGGCTTCAATCGACCGACCGCTTACTCCTCCAGTTATCGAAGGAAACCTTTTACTTAGAGGCCGAAATACAATCGCTAGCCCCAAAGTAACGAGAGCTAAATGGATTCCCCTGATTCTGAGAGCTGGGAGACCAGCTAGAGCGCCAAAAACACCCGCTGTAGCTGCCCCAAGGACTATTGCGACCAACCACGGTAGGGATAGGTCTGAAACGTAGTAACCGGTCGCGAAAGCCCCAACGCCGACGAAAACTCCGTGCCCGAGACTGATCATTCCTCCATAGCCCGTAGCGATATTGACCCCTAGCACTGCTAGAACGCTCACAATAATTTGGCTCGTCTGTCTAAGACCAGTGGTCGAGGACAGAAAAGGGATCACAATTAAGGCCGCACCGAGTGCGGCTATTCCAAAGGCACTTAACCGACTGACACGATGTTCTGGAACGACCATCAGACTCGTTCGATCCGTTTTGTTCCGAATAGGCCCGCCGGTCGGATTAACAAAATGACGACCATAGCTACAAGTGCTGGCAAAACACTTAACTCGAAGCCGATAAAGGGAACATAAGCTGGGATGAGCGTTTGGCTTAATCCGATAATGAGACCACCGACTAGCGCTCCTTTGGGTGAGTCCAGTCCCCCCAGTGTGGCTGCAGCGAACGCGTACACAAGAACTCTAAGCATCATGCTTGGTTCGAGTAAAACCGAATTGGCGCTCAGGCATGCGGCCAAAGCCCCAAATCCGGATGCGAGAGCCCAGCCATACATCAGTGTGGGTCCTACTCGCACGCCGACAAGTTCTGCGTTGGAAGGACTAATCGAGACGGCTCTAAAGGCTAGTCCAGCGCGGGTGTGCCGCAACAACAACACCAGTAACACCAGTACTGACAGGAGTATTGCCCATACCCCCACAGTGGAGTAGCGAAGGCGGGCACCCAGAATCATAAAATGTTGACCGGCACCTGTAGGGAATATGGACGGAAAGAACCGTGGACCAGTTCCCCACCACTGAGCCATTAAGGAGTTTGTGGCTAATAGCAATCCAATGGTTATGTTGACCAAAGCTAAATCAGACGCCCCGCCGAGCGGTCTGATGAGGGCGCGTTCCGTCGCCGCGCCGACCAGCATTCCGCATATTACGGCGCCAGCAATAGCCAAAGGAATTGAAAACGGGACTCCTGGAATAAGGCCTGCCAGCCCTCCGCCTGTTAGCCGGGGTTGAGGGCCTGATAAAAGAACAAACGCAATGTAGGCGGTAAAGGTCGCCATCTCACCTTGCGCGAAATTGAGCAAACCTGTTGATCGAAAAATTATGACAAGCGCTAACGCCAGTGATGAATAAATAGCGCTGTTGAACAGCGCGTCAAAAATTCGTTGGAGCAGAAGAACGTAATCCATAGCAAAGACAATGAGACCGTATCAAGAACTCTCGACGGGAGTCGCGTTTCGGGGGTGGCCGAAGCCACCCCCGAGGACGATGATTAGCAGGCAGTAGCCCTTAGTAGTTCACAACGAACCGTTGAAGTGCGTAAACGATTACGAACAACGTGCCGGCAGCACCTAAGAGACGAGCCATATTGGCCGTTCCTTGGACTGAGTCTGCGCGGTTTCCATCGGCGTGGGCTTTCAACTCGTTTGAACCAACCAGCATCGCTACTGGGGCGAGCAGAATGGTCATTCGTAAGCCGAATGCGAACACACCAACAATCAGGCTGTCAACATTCATGAGAAGCCACCCAACTGCCAGTAGTACCGGAGGTACGATCGCCAGCTTCAAAGCAGAGTCAGCTCTTTTAGATTCCATGCCTGGATCAAAGCTTGAAATCGGTTGGATTGGATCTCCCGCCGGAGTTAAAGGCACGACCTTAATTAGCTTGCTCTGAACCATTCTTGCCAGCGAAACGATGCCGCCCGGAGCGAAGAAGGTGAACAAAATAAGGATCAAACCGAAAATTGCTTTTGCCAGCGGACCATCACCGTTAAGGGTGTATAGACCAAGAGGAATTGAAATTCTCTTAGTGAGGTCGTTCACCCATACGACGAAGAGGCCACCAACTATGGATCCTTGGATCGTTCCCACTCCACCAAGCACCAACCCGATGATGAGGTCAATAGCGAGAAGGAATGTGAAGTCTTGACCGGCTACGAAGCCTTTATCAAGACACCACATCAAGCCGGCTAGTGAGCCTAGCGAAGCACTGATAGCGAAGTTCATGGTCTTCACAATTGGAAGGTTGACCCCATAAACCGCTGCGCCGGCTTCGTTATCTCTAATTGCTAGCACCGCTCGGCCGGGTCGGCTGCGGAGATAGTTAGTGATTACTAATAGGGTGATACCCAGCATCAATATGATGATCCAGTAACGGTATGCGGAACCGCCTCGAGCGCCATCTACGCCCGGCAACCATTCAAGGTAACCCGGCGCTATGACTTCCTCGGAAACTCCTTTTCCGTTGGGTCCGCCCGTTCGAGCGGCGATACCTAGCTCATCGATATTTACCAAAGTTGGGAAGACAGCCGCTTGAGCAATCGTAACTAGGGCTAGATATAAGCCTTTCACCCTAAGTGCGGGAAGGCCGATCACCACTCCCATGATGAAGCCAACAATTAGGACAACGGGCAGAACTTGCCAGTAATCCCAGTTTTCATCCTGGACCATCGACGCTGTTACGAACGCCCCGATCCCCATGAAAGCTGAATGGCCGAGAGCCAACATGCCATTGAAGCCCACAACCAAGTTGACCGCCAAGATGGCGACGCTCATGATCAAGGCCCGGTTCATTTTTCCTATTTCGAATGGTTCTAAGACCAGCGGCGCGAGCACCAGGAAACCTGCTAGGTACAGCCACTGAACGTATTTCCACCGTTTATGTTCTGCGCTGTCTTTTGCAACGACAACCAGTGGTTCACTCATTTTCAAACTCCTCTTGTTGTTGTTGGGTTAGACGCGTTCAACTCGTCGGGTACCGAATAGGCCCGCCGGTCGGAACAGTAGGACGATAAGAATAATGAGGAACGCTGCAGCTAGCTGCAGGATCGACATGTAGAGCTGGCCGAATACCACCACGCCGCCCCAAGTAACGAGGACTGCTTGGATCAATCCAACGAGGATTCCCCCAAGGACTGCTCCACCGAGGCTGTCAAGGCCACCCAAAGCAGCTCCAGCGAGCGCATAAATAAGGATTGTCGCCATCATGTTGGGGTTCACGCCACCAAGTTGCGGTGCAACCAGAACGGCTCCCAGAGTTCCGAAAGCAGAGGCAATAGCCCAGCCGAATCCCAGAGTTCGTCCTGTGTGAACGCCAACCAAGCGGGCCGATTCAACATTGGAGGACACAGCGCGGAACGCCAATCCAGCTTTCGTCTTGTTGAGGATCAGACCGAGAATGAAAAGTGCCAACGCAAGAGTTACCCAGATACCAATTGATTGGTATTTCAGCCTGCTGCCAAGCACCTCAACGAAACGGTCGCCTCCTACGCTAGGAACCCAATCTGGGAATTTCCCAAACGGATTGGACAGGATACGAACTTGGTAGTTCCAGATGTCACCAGCGACTGCGTTGATAATCAGGAAAAGTCCGAGCGTTATCAATACAACAGGCAAGTGGTCTTCGGGGTCGAAGGGCCGGGTGAGAGATCGTTCGATCAATACACCAAGTCCTGCGCTGAGCAGCATGGCTAGAAGCATCGAAAGCCAGAGCCAAATTCCTTGTTCCATGTGAAGCACATAAACCAAGAAAGCACCAAGCATCGCTAATTCGCCCGTGGCGAAGTTAATTAGCGTGGTCGCCTTGAAGATAAGTACGAGTGCTAATGCAACGGTGCCGTAGATAGCGCCGAGGCTTAGCCCATTAAAGATGAAGTCCGGGAGGACGTCAAAGTTCCAGTTCATTGCTTTTTGCCCTCCTCAAGCACCCAAGTACGCTTCCTGCACTGCAGGATCGTTCTTGAGTTTGTCAGCGGATCCGTGCAGCGTTATCTCACCAGACTCAATCACATAGCCGTAATCGGCCATATCGAGAGCGAGATTCGCGTTTTGTTCCACCACAAGCATTGTGAGGCCTGTCTCTTTGTTCAGAGTCGTGAAACGTTCAAATAGGTCTTCAATAATCAGCGGTGCCAGCCCAAGTGATGGCTCATCCAAAAGGAGGAGTCGGGGTCGACACATGAGTGCTCGGGCAACGGCAAGCATCTGCTGCTCGCCACCAGAAAGCGAACCAGCTAGCTGGTCGCTCCGCTCACTCAGACGAGGAAAGATCTCAAACCAGCGATCGACGTCGTCTTTCACCTCTTTATCTTTTCTGGTGTATGCACCAATCATCAAGTTGTCTAATACCGACAACTCTGGGAAGGTGCCTCGACCTTGAGGCACGTGTGCAACGCCTTTCCTCACGATGTCAGCGGTTCCAGCTCGGGAGATATCTTCTTCTCCTAGTACAACCGAACCACTGGTAGAGCACATGTTGCATATCGCTCGGAGGGTGGTGGTCTTGCCGGCACCATTAGCACCGAGAATCACCGACACACCTTTTGAGGCAACTTCGAAGTCCAATCCTCGGAGGACTTCTACAGCACCGTAGGAGGCGTGGAGGTTTTCGACCTTCAAGCCGACTTCGTCAAAAACGTCATCAACCATTATGAGCTCCCTAGGTAGGCCTCGATAACTTCCGGGTCGTTACGAACGACATCCGGGTCACCGTCAGCTATTTTGCGACCAAAGTTAAGTACAACAAGCTTTTCGCTGATTCCCAGAACCATGCGCATGTGATGCTCAACTAACAACACAGTCAGGTTATGTCGATCACGAAGATCTTTAATGTCTTGAGCAAGCGAGTCCACTTCGGCGTGGGTAAGACCCGAAGCTGGCTCATCGAGCATGATCAACCTGGGGTTCGCTATTAAAGCTCGGGCTAGTTCGATTCGTTTTAAGGTACCGAACGGCAGTCCAGCTGCAGGGCTGTAGGCGACATCAGTGAGGTTTAATTCATCGAGAGCAGCCCAAGCTCTGTCTCTAAGATCCGCTTCTTCTTTTCGCATTGAAGGGAGCCGAAGAGCGGAAGTCATGACATTCGCTTTGGTGTTGGTGTGGTCACCTACCATCACGTTTTCAATAACTGTCATGCCTGGCCACAGTGCCAAGTTCTGGAATGTTCGGTAGACGCCCACACGGCTAATTTCGTGTGCGGACATCGCAGTTAGATCTTCGCCATCGAAGGTAACTGATCCGGTTGTCGGGTCGTAGATCCGACTCACCACGTTGAACAACGTGGTCTTACCTGCACCGTTCGGTCCTATGAGCCCGAGAATTTGTCCTTCATCCATGGTGAATGACAAATCATCAAGCGCAACAATTCCGCCGAATCGGACAGTGATGTCTGAGACTTCGAGCAACGCCACGCGTTGCACCCCCTCTCTCGTTGAACGCAAAGGCTTAGTGCCTAGCGAATGCGCAAATTACCAGTCTGAACCGGTCACGCAAGTTTCGTTTGCCTACTTCTACTATTTTATCTGTGCTTTCTTAGCTCATAAACGGGCCAAAAGCGCTAACCACTGGGCTCTATCCTAAGGATTTTCTCGACTCAGGTAAAATAAAAATTTAAGTTTTTTGTTCGGGGAGGAGGACTCGAACCCCCAACGACTGGACCAGAACCAGATGTGTTGCCAATTACACCATCCCCGATCGGATGGGCTCAAGAAAGCAGGAGTGTCAGGGTAGCGCGGTCATTTCGATCAACAAACAACGTCTTTCCGCAATTGTCGTGCCCTCAGCTTTATACCCCGGCAAGCCTATTTTGTGCTTGAACAATTCGCTCAAGGACCGCGTCACGTCCCAAAGCATGTAACGATTCAAACAAAGGCGGTCCGACCAAGCGGCCTGTGATCGCAACCCGAACCGGCGCTTGAGCTTTGCCTAACTTCATACCGAGCGAGTCCCCTATAGCTCGCAAACTCTCATGCAATGCAGCAACCGTCCAATCCACGGTCGTAAATGCCGTTTTTGTTGAATCCAGAATTAATGGAGCCTCAGCTGTTGTCATCGCCTTATCCCAGGCACTCTGGTCAATTTCTGGAGTCTCGAGAAAGAAGAAATCTAGTTGAGGTGGACCCTCAGCCAATACGCGGGTCCGTTCCTGAACTAGCGGTGCGACCCGGCACAGCTGGTCACGATCGACTAAAGAGTTCCAAGGTTGGTCGGCTATCCACGGAAGTAGCGCATCCGAGAATTCTTCGTATTCCATGGAGCGTATATATTCGCCGTTAACGGCTTCCAGCTTTTTGACATCAAACATCGCTGGCGACGGGTTGACGTCTTCTAATCTGAACAATTTGACAATTTCTTCGATCGGTCTTACCTCGATGTCGTCAGATGGGCCCCAACCAAGTAACGCCAAATAATTAATCATTGCGTCAGCCAGCACGCCTCTATCTCTGTAACTCTCCAATGCAACATCATCACGTCTTTTTGAAAGCTTCTTTCGTTGTTCATTCACAATCAAAGGTAGATGGGCAAACGTGGGCAAATCCTGTGCACCGAGAGCTTTACGAAGCATGATTACTTTGGGAGTCACATTGACGAGATCTTCTCCTCTCACAACATGAGTTATCCCTAAGTCAAAGTCATCAACGGCATTTGCAGTAAAGAAGGTGGCAGTGCCGTCAGTTCTTCTCACTACGAAGTCTTCGATATTTTCGTTTTCGAAAACAACCTTTCCCCTGACTACGTCGTCCCAAGAAGTCGTGCCCTCAGAAGGAACACGAAAACGGACCGCTCCATCATCCACGTATGCCAAATCATCCGACAGCCATCTTTCGACGGCATCGTTGTACAGATCAGTTCGTTCACTTTGCCTGACTGGTTCGCCATCAAAGTCAATCTGAAGCCAGTCAAGCGAGCGGTAAATGTTGTCAATTAATTCCGGTCTCGTCAGTTCGGCATTCGTGTCTTCGATACGAAGTATCAGTTGACCTTCTGTGCCTCGCGCTGTCAGCCAGTTAAACAATGCTGTGCGCGCTGACCCAAGATGGAGAGACCCTGTCGGTGCAGGAGCGAAACGAAGACGATTAGTACTCACATCTTTGATGGTACGAGAGTATCTAGCCGCTTCAGACTTCCCGACCGAAGATCTCCAACAGTTGGGTTTGGTCATCCGCATCAGAGGAAGACGTTTTTGGTGGGTCGAAGAGTTCCGGCATTTGAGCCATTTGATCTCGTCGATCTCTCGCCCATAGAAGTGCAGCTGCCACTACCTCATCATCAATCCGGTCATCGACACCCAGCCCCACAGCTAAGTCCCAGGAGTGGACTGCCAAGTCACAGGCCCGAATTCGCAAAAATTCAATAGTGGGGATTGTTTGCGCACCTAATTCGACGTGACCTTCTAAATCAGTCTGTGCAAAAGCTGCCACAACGTTGCGCCACGAGACTTCCCATGCCATTTCAGGATCTTCAACTACTACCTCCGGGACAACAGACATCACATCTTCGAACGAAGCACCCTCAAGGATGAGCGATGCGCGCATGTTCTCCACGACGCAGTGTGCAACGAGGTCATAAACGTCCCATTCGTCACAGGGGGTTGACGCATCCCAATATTCGGGAAGAATTTGGCGAATTCGATAATCCACTTCTACTGCAGCGAGCTGATGTATCCGAAGCCAAGCAGCGTCAGGGGTTTCCTCAGTTAGCACTGACCGGTGCCACAAGAAGGGTCTGAGGGGTCAATCCAAAGACCTGCAGAACGTCCATGCTGAGCTAGGAGTCGCAGTATTGGCGGTGTCGACATATCAAATTCAAGAGAATCCAAGAATGGCCATACAGTCACATCAGGTCCCACTGCAGCTATCCGGTCAACAAGAAGGTCATCTAAACCGGTCCCAGCTCGTATAGCTTGCTGGAGGTCGTATCCAAGCATGGTGATTTCAACTACCCGTTGCCACAGTAACTCGCGACGTTGGGGGCTGAAACCAGACTGATGATCCAGCCCTGAAGCAACTGTCAAAACTGTGCGAATAGATTCGACCACGACTTCAGTGGGGTCAGTTCCAAGCTCAACTGGAGGCGGCGCAACTTGACCTGCCAGTTCTGCCGCAGCCGCCAAATTTCCATTAACTACTCGACAAAGTAAATCTCCGACCGTGAACTCACTCATCGGAGGAGTCAAAGGCATGGGGAGATGTTCCCAGGCCGGCAATCGCATTCGAGCAGCAAAATCTGTACATGCTCGCCTATGGAGGCGGAGCAACTCACGATCAGGCGTTGAGTCCTTCATGCCCACTCCAGTAATGAACGCCAGTCCATCAAATACTGCTCTTCCAAGTCACGCGGAGACATCTTTAGCGTTCCTTCGGAAACAGTCGCGACGAGCCGACGCACATCCGCATAGTGATGCGACTCAGCTAGACCCTCGAAAAGGCGAGAGCGTTCGGCAACTAGTGCAGCATCTGCGACAGCATCAAGAAACCCGTAAACCCGGTATGCCATCTCCAAGTCATGAACCACCGGGGCTCGACCGAAAATGGACGCTCTTTTGAGAGCTATCTGAACACATCCACGTTCAACATCGTTCAAATGTTCATCTTCACTAATATGAAGCTGTTCTCTAAACCCACGACATAATCTCAACGCGTAACCTTGATCGGGACCTTGGTAGCCCATAGAGCCACCACTTGGTTGAAATGATTCAAGATCTCCGGGACGCCGATTAACCCAACTTGATGGGACGACATCTGGTGACCTGTATGCAGTCGAATCTTCCGTTGGGGACAACGGTACGTGTCGGGGAGCCGCCATAGGAGATTAGTTTAGAGAACTATCTACCTTCGCGCGGTGTCGGTAGAGCGCATAAATCAACGCGTCTCGAAGAGCAAGCCAAGAAGCTTCAATAATGTTTCCGGACACACCAATCGTTGTCCATGTTGCCTCTGAATCGCTACTATCCACCAAGACTCGGGTCACGGCTCCAGTTCCACGGTTTGTGTCAAGGACACGCACTTTATAATCAGTCAGATGCACCTCAGCTAGTTCGGGATAAATATCGATCACAGCATTTCTGAACGCGTTATCCAGAGCATTCACTGGGCCATCGCCCTCGCCGACGGTGATCATACGTTCGCCGCCCACATCTATCCGCAACGTCGCTTCGGTATCGAACTGCCTATCCTGACCTCGCTCAACTAGCACTCGGAACGATTCCACATTGAAATAATCAAACTGTTCGCCCGCAGCTCGTCTCATCATTAGTTCCAAAGAAGCATCAGCTACTTCGAAGTGGTAACCCTCATGTTCCAGCCGTTTCATTTCTTCCACGACCTCAACCATTTGCTTATCTTCGATTTCGATACCCAACTGCTCGGCTTTTAATTCGACTGATGCTCGGCCTGATAAATCGCCTAGCAAGAATCTCGTGCTGTTTCCGACCGCTATGGGGTCTACGTGCTCGTAACTGTCGGGGCGACGGGCAATGGCACTGGTGTGCAGACCAGCCTTATGAGCAAATGCTGAAGTGCCGACATATGGCTGTTGATGTTGTGGAGGCATATTCATTAATTCGGCCACATGGTGCGATACTGAGGTCAATCTCTCTATGTGATCTCTTGGCAGAGTCTCGATCCCCATCTTCAAACTCAGATTAGGCACAAGAACTGTGTTGTCACAGTTCCCCGTTCGCTCCCCGTATCCGTTGATTGTTCCCTGAACGTGCGTTGCTCCTGCAACTACACCTGCTACTGCATTAGCAACTGCGCAACCTGTGTCATTTTGGGTGTGCATTCCGATCTGGACACCATCGAAATGACGTACGACCTCTGCGACAATTTTCTCTACTTCGTGAGGCAATGATCCACCATTAGTGTCGCAAAGAACAAGGCAGTCGGCGCCTTGAACGGCTGCGGCTTCCAGAACCCTCAAAGAAAACTCGGGGTTGCGTTTATAGCCATCAAAAAAGTGTTCCGCATCAAAGAAGACACGAAGGCCTTCTGATTTCAAGAACTGCACGGAGTCACCCACCATTGCGACACCTTCATCCAAAGGTTGTCGCAAGGCTTCGGTGACGTGATAGTCCCAAGATTTACCGACTATGCACACAGTCGAAGTACCGGCTTGCACGAGAGAAGACAGTGTTTGATCTTCGTCCACTCGACCCCTAGGTCGACGTGTTGATCCGAAAGCTACAAGTTGAGAAGTCTTGAGTTCTAACTCACTAGTCGCGCGTTGGAAAAATTCTTCGTCTTTGGGATTGGAGCCTGGCCATCCACCTTCAATCCAATGAACCCCGAGATAATCAAGCTGGCGAGCTACCTTCAGCTTGTCGTCGGAAGAAACCGATATGCCTTCAAACTGAACTCCATCGCGCAAGGTGGTATCAAAAATCTCGACCATTTCGGGCCAAGTCGAATCTCGAACACCTTGACGGTTCAGTGAAGGTTGCAGGCTGTCACTGGTCATTGAGCTACCTGAGAAATATTTTCAAGAATCGCAGACGCAATCTCGTCAGTAGTTCCTGTGCTTGGAATTCCTTCGCACGCGGCTCGCACCTTTTCTGCTGTATCTGCTTCACCTAAAAAGTCGAGCATCATCGCAGCAGACAAAACAGCTGCTGTCGGATTGGCTAGCCCCTGGCCCGCAATATCTGGAGCCGAACCATGCACAGGTTCGAAAAGCGATGGAGCCGTCCGGTCAGGATTGAGATTCGCTGAAGATGCGAGCCCTATTCCACCAGAAACCGCGCCACCAAGATCAGTCAAAATATCCCCAAACAAGTTGTCAGTAACGACAACTTCATAGCGTGTGGGGTCTTCAACGAAATAGATGCAAGCGGCATCAACATGGTTGTAGGCGGTTTCAACGTCGGGGTATTCGGTTGCTACCTCTGCGAAAGTTCGTTCCCATAAGTCACCTGAAAACGTCAAGACGTTTGTTTTATGCACAAGTGTCAGGTGTTTTCTTGGCCGGTTTCGTGCTAACTCAAATCCGTACCGAATGCAACGCTCTGCGCCCTTTCGAGTGTTTACGGATCCTTGCGTAGCAATTTCGTGAGGGGTTCCTTTACGGAGGAAACCGCCCTCACCGGCATAGGTCCCTTCGGTGTTTTCTCTGATAACCACGAATTCGTGGCCATCAGGAAGAACAAACGGCCTCAAATTTACGTAGAGGTCGAGTTCAAAACGTGCTTTTAACAAGAGCCCCCTTTCGATTACTCCCGGTGGTACTTCAGGAGTGCCGACAGCTCCAAGCAAAATAGCGTCATAGGCGCGCAACTCAGCAAGCGTTTCATCAGGAAGGACAACGCCATCTTCCAGGTAACGAAACCCTCCCAACCGGAATTCGGTCGTGTCGAGCACCACACCCGCAGCTCTCATAACATCAAGGGCTACCGAGATTACTTCGGGCCCAATGCCGTCTCCTCCAATGACTGCAATCTTATGAGGCACTTAATTTCTCCTAGTTCAGTTTTTAGCCAAAAGTTGTAGCAAAGGCTTGTTACAGCCCCAATAAAGCCAAAGACCGCCCCAAAGGGACGGTCAATAAGCGCACACGTTAAACGCGTGCGCTACGAAATAATAATGATGGCGTTCAGGTTTTCCCTCACACCCTCCATTGTCGGCAACTTAAGGCGCTGCGTCAAACTGATTATTTGAGTTCAACGAGAAACTTGGTCTTCAGTTCATACCTCAACTTCAATTGGGTACGATTTAGCTGTGGCCGAATTACACCATCTCTCTCCTGAAGCTCATGCTCGTCTAGCTACCGAGCTTAGGGATCTGACCACCCGTGGTCGTATTGAGATCGCCGACAAGATCGAAGTGGCACGGTTGCTCGGTGACCTCTCAGAAAATGGTGACTATCACGCAGCTAAAGAAGAACAAGGAAAAATGGAAGGACGAATTCTTCGTCTTTCTTCAGTGCTAGAGAATTGCGAGATTGTTGAGCAAGCATCAAACGACTCAGTTACTCCAGGAGTTGTTGTGGAAATCCGTTTCCAAGGCGACGACACAACAGAAAAGTATCTCTTTGGTTCTATCGAAGAACGGCGTGACGGCTTGGAAATCATTTCTCCGGGTTCTCCTATGGGCCAAGCTCTTGAGGGTGGCACAGTTGGCGATGTAGTGGAATATGAAGCGGGGGCGGGCTCGTTATCTGTCGAGATCGTCTCGATAGAGGTATAACGATTTTTCATGAGCGGAGACGCGGCAATTGCCCCAAGAGAAGCGTCACAACGAGACGATCAACAAAATCGCTTAGTCCTACCCCGAGGTCGACACTATGACCTGCCAGGACGCGGACGCACTTTTGCCCGAGTGGTCGAAGCTCCTCCGGGCGCTCCAACTCTGCTCCTACTTCACGGTTGGACAGCAACAGCAGACCTGAATTGGTACAGCAGCTATTCAGCACTAGAGGGCAAGTTTGGCTTGGTGGCCCTCGATCACCGAGGTCATGGACGAGGTATTCGTTCTCGAACTCCGTTCCGTTTAACCGATTGCGCTGACGACGCCGTGGCCCTCCTAGACGAACTTGGGGTAGAGAATGTCGTCGCTGTCGGGTATTCAATGGGTGGACCCATAGCTCAACTCATCTGGCGACGGCACCCGAAACGAGTTTTAGGACTTGTGCTGTGCGCCACGGCTGCCTCATTCAGCACGACGAAGCAGGACCACGTCAGGTTTGCGATGATCGGGACTTTGGCTCAGGCAGCCAAAGTAATTCCTAGAGCGCTGCGACAGCTAATCGGCAGTCAGCTCCTCACAGGGAAATCGGGCAAAGACCTCCGTCAGTGGGCTATCGGCGAGTTGCGCCGTCATGATCCTCTGCGACTCATTCAGGCTGGTCATCGAATCGGATTGTTCGATAGCCGACGTTGGCTTCGCACAATTGATGTTCCTGTCTCAGCGGTGGTAACTACCAATGACGAGGTTGTCCCTGTCTCACGACAACGAGAAATGCTCGAAGTGATTCCGGGAGCAACTGGACACGAAGTCGACGGGAGTCACACAGTTTGTGCCGGACAGCCAGAGGTATTTCGAGAAGCACTTTTATTAGCAATCGGTGATGTCATAGCAAAGTCCAACTGGACCAAGGTCGAGCCGACTGACACAGTGAAGTAATGCCCTTGTGGCGAAATAGCACGAAACAAAAGGATATTGATGTCCGGTAAGACTCTTAGCGAAAAAGTTTGGGAGCGTCACGTAGTACGCAGTGGCGATGGTTTGCCTGACCTCCTGTATATAGATCTTCATCTAATACATGAAGTGACATCTCCTCAAGCTTTCGATGGGTTGCGAATAAACGGCAGGCGGGTTCGCAGGCCGGATCTGACGGTAGCTACCGAAGATCACAACGTTCCTACCGAAGATATTCACCTGCCGATCGCCGACGAAGTCAGCAGGAAGCAAGTCGAAGTGTTAAGAACGAACTGCGAGGAGTTCGGCATACAGCTATATCCAATGGGACATCCCGGTCAGGGAATCGTTCATGTAATAGGGCCTGAAAAGGGTCTTACCTTGCCCGGTATGACTGTCGTGTGTGGAGATAGCCACACTTCAACACACGGGGCATTCGGCGCCTTGGCGTTTGGAATCGGCACATCCGAGGTCGAACATGTTCTGGCAAGCCAAACACTCCCTCAGAGCCGACCTGGAACAATGGCAATCAATGTTGAAGGTGATGCGCCAAGCGGGGTAACGGCAAAAGACATTGTTCTAGCAATTATTGGTCGAATAGGCACTGGTGGCGGGATAGGCCACATCATTGAATACCGCGGTTCAGCGATACGCGAGCTGTCTATGGAAGGTCGAATGACTGTGTGCAACATGTCAATCGAAGCAGGTGCCAAGGCGGGGCTCATTGCGCCGGACGAAGTGACTTTTAACTATCTAGAAGGTAGACCACACGCTCCTACTGGAAGAGATTGGGAAGACGCTGTAGCAGACTGGGGCGGCCTGACAACTGATGATGAAGCAGTGTTTGATCAGTCAGTGGACATTGACGCAAGCCAACTCGAACCACACGTCACTTGGGGCACGAACCCTGCGCACGTAATACCAATCAGCGCTCCAATTCCGGGACCAGATTCTTACTCAGATCCGGTGGAGGCCGGGACGGCCGAACGTGCACTCGAATACATGGGTCTAACCGCAGGCGAGAAGCTAAGCGACGTTTCTTTAGACACAGTATTTATTGGGTCTTGCACCAATTCCAGGATCGAAGATCTTCGTCTAGCCGCCGAGGTAGCCCAGGGCAGAAAAGTGAAACAAGGAGTCCGAACTCTCGTAGTTCCCGGGTCGTTCGAAGTTAAAACTCAGGCTGAAGCTGAAGGACTTGATCGAGTATTCAAAGAAGCTGGTTTTGACTGGAGAGAACCCGGATGTTCAATGTGTTTAGCCATGAATCCAGACAAGCTGCAGCCGGGCGAAAGATCCGCATCAACTTCAAACCGCAATTTCGAAGGTAGGCAAGGTCGTGGAGGAAGAACTCACCTAGTGTCACCGGCGGTAGCGGCTGCAAGCGCCATAGCCGGAACGTTTGTAACTCCCGAAGATTTGGACTGAAAGAGGAATAACTATGCAAGCAGTTCGAGTACACGAGGGACGCGCCGTGCCCCTAGACCGCAGTGACGTCGACACGGATCAAATCATCCCTAGCGACTGGTTAAAGCGAGTTGAACGAACAGGGTTCGGAAAAGGCTTATTTTCGGAATGGAGGGATGAACGAGATTTCATCCTCAACGACGAAGATTACGTTGGTGCCTCGATCTTGGTTGCAGGTTCCAACTTTGGAACAGGTTCTTCGCGCGAACATGCTGTCTGGGCCCTTATGGATTACGGCTTCATGGCCGTTATATCTCCTCGTTTTGGCGATATTTTCAAAAATAATGCCACGAAGAACGGCCTCATTCCATGCCAGATTAGCGAAAACGGTGCTTCTAAATTGCGGGAGGCTCTCCATCAAGACCCGGGTCTAGCTGTAACGGTTGATGTTGAAAGGCTAAAAGTGCTAGTCCCAGCTATCGGACTGGAGGAAGACTTCCCAATGGACGACGCAACACGAGAACGTTTCCTTGAAGGACTCGACGACATAGGAATTACTCTCAGAAGCGAAGGTTCGATCGATGGCTATGAGAAAAATCGGTCAGGTTGGCTTCCCAGTACTTGAGCGCCACAGTCTTTTATTAGATCAACTATTCAAGCGCTACCACTGAGGCCGACTGAATTCCTGCTTCCGATCGAAGATCTTCCAAAGTCGCTTCAGCTATCGAATGGTCTGATGCCAATGCCATCAAAGCATGGTCTCCGACGCCGTCACGTCCTAGACCCATGAACGAGATATTTACATCAGCGCCACCCAAAATAGTCCCAACAGTGCCGATCATTCCCGGACGGTCATCATTTCGAATCACCAAGATGTGCTTCGCTAGAGGCACTTCCACCGAGTGGTCGTCAATCATCACGATGCGAGGCTCGTTTCCCGAGCGAATGAGGGTCCCAGCCACTGCATGAGAGCCTCCACGCACTTCAACAAGGTTGCGAAACTCTCCGGCATCGCGAGATCCCGAGTCACTCACCTGGACTCCTAATTCATCTGCGCGTTGGAACGCATTAACGAATGTGACAGGTCCATCGCAAGCCTTATTCAAGATCCCGCGCAGTACAGAAAGAACCAGAATCTTTGTTTCATAACCACTTATCTCACCCGCGACTTTGACTTCAATCTCGGTGGGGAGCTCACCAACCAATCCACTGAAGAAAGCTCCGAGTCTTTCCGCGATCCCAAGATACGGACGAAGCGCGTCAGATGCCTCGTCAGCTGCAATATTGACAGCGAAAGGCACAAAGTCGCCATCAAGGGCCAGGGCTACTTGCTCCGCAATCGTCAGGCCAGCTCGATCTTGAGCTTCATTAGTGCTTGCCCCTAGGTGCGGCGTGACTAAAACGTCGGCTCGACCAAACAATGGCGAATCTAGCTTAGGTTCAGTATCAAAAACATCCAGAGCAGCTCCCGCAAGTTGCCCCTTACTCAAAGCATCAACGAGGTCGTTTTCCACAATCACCCCACCCCGAGCGGCATTCACCAGAAAAGCGCCGCTCTTAAATTTCGAGAACCGTGAGGCATCGAACAAACCAACCGTCTCTTCAGTCTTAGGCAAATGAACAGTTACAAAATCTGATCGACCCAATAGTTCGTCAAGTTCCACCATTTCTGCGTTGACTTCACGCGCCGACTCGGGGCTAACAAATGGATCGAATGCAAGAATTTGCATATCAAAACCACTAAGTCGCTTTGCTACCAGCCTTCCCACTCGACCAAGGCCCACAATTCCAACTGTCTTATTAAGTAACTCAACTCCAGTCCAGAGACTGCGTTCCCAGCGCCCCTCAGCCAAAGCACCATGAGCTTGCGCAACATTGCGCGCAAGCGCCAGCAACAAGCCCACCGAGTGCTCTGCCGCGGATACAACATTGGACTCAGGAGCGTTACAAACCAAAATTCCTCGAGCAGTGGCGGCGCTCGTGTCGACGTTATCCAGACCGACTCCAGCTCGACCTACGACTTGCAACTTATTCGCGACCTCCAGAAGTTGAGCGTCAACCTGAGTCGCCGAGCGAACAATCAGTGCATCAACTTCGGAAATATACGAACGCAGATCTGCAGCGGACAGATCTAAGCGAACTTGAACATCGTGACCTCGAGCTTGAAGAAGATCTAAACCACTTTCAGCGAGTTCTTCTGTTACTAATACCTTGCCCATGTCAGTTAGCAACCACTTCGCCTAGTCGACCTATGCCGTCTATTAAGTCATCTATTCCTAAGGCAAACGAAAATCGAGCGTACCCAGGGGCCCCAAAGGCCTCACCGGGCACAAAGGCTACTTTCGCCTCTTCCAAGACAACTGTTGCTAAATCCAAAGTCGAGGCAACTTTCCGTCCTGCTATATCTCGACCTAACAAGCCCACCAGTGACGGGAACGCGTAGAACGCGCCTTCAGGTTCAAGACAATCCACTCCTTCGATGTCATTCAACATTTTGTGGATAGTGACTCTTCGTTCGTTAAACGCCTCACGCATCGTCGCCACATCCTCAAGACCTCCATTCAGAGCTGCCGCAGCTGCCACTTGAGCAATATTGCAGACATTTGAAGTGGCGTGACTCTGCATATTTGACGCCGCCCTTATCACGTCAACCGGACCGGCCATCCAACCGACACGCCATCCTGTCATCGCATATGTCTTAGCCACTCCGTTCAAGACGATGCATCGATCCAAGATCTCGGGTACCAGAACAGGCATCGAATAGTGTTGTGTTTCTCCATAAACAAGGTGCTCATATATTTCGTCAGTAATTACCCATATTCCTTTATCTGCGGCCCATTGTCCGATTGCTTCGATCTCTTCTTTGGAATACACAGCGCCCGTGGGGTTGCTGGGTGAAACAAAGACAAGAGCCTTAGTTTTTGGGCTCATTGCATTCTCAAGTTGTTCGACACTCACCCGGAAGCCTTGGTCTGAGCCAGCCAGGACCTCGACTGGAACCCCGCCAAACATGCGAATCGATTCGGGATAGGTAGTCCAGTACGGGGCTGGAAGAATTACTTCGTCTCCAGGATCGATCAGACTCATCATCGTATTAAAGACAGCTTGTTTCCCGCCATTAGTCACTAGGAATTGGGTTGGGTCAAGATTTAAACCAGAATCACGAATCGTTTTTTGGGACAGTGCCTCTTTCAATTCTGGAAGCCCACCCGCTGGTGAATAACGGTGATGCTTGGTTTCTCTGCAGGCTTGCACCGCTGCCTCAACTATGTGGGCTGGAGTCGCGAAATCAGGCTCTCCGGCCCCAAATCCGATGACGTTCTCTCCCTGCGCTTTTAGGGCTTTCGCCTTCGAGTCAACTGCAAGAGTGGCGGATTCGGCGATCTGTCCAACAGCGGACGAAACTCGGTTATTCACGGATAAGCTCCTACGGTCTTGGGGCCTAACTCGAATGGCCCACCGACATAGTGACAGGCCATGAGCGCTACTGAAAATTCAATTTCTCTTCCCGCCGAAATACTTCCTAAAGATGGGCGGTTCGGGTCGGGTCCCTCAAAAGTTCGGGAAGAAGCTGTCAATGCCCTTTTAGCGGCGGCTCCTACATATCTGGGCACTAGCCACAGACAAAACACAGTTAAGTATCATGTCTCTCGCCTTCGCAGAGGTCTTTCTAGTTTGTTTCAATTACCGACGGACTGGGAGATCATTTTGGGAAATGGCGGCACGACTTTGTTTTGGGATGCTGCGTCTTTTGGCCTAATTAACTCTTCAAGCCAACATTTGGATTTCGGCGAGTTCTCATCGAAATTTGCGACAGTTGTGCAAAAGGCTCCTCATCTCGATGAACCAGAGGTAATCAGAAGCGAACCTGGTACTTGTCCTTCTCCAACTGCTTCGACCGTAGACACTTACGCGCTAACCCACAACGAGACTTCTACTGGTGTAACTGCGCCCTTGAACCGTCCTGCCAAGGAAGGTTTGGTGCTGGTAGACGCTACTTCTGCCGCTGGAGCTATTTCGTGGAACCCAAGTGAAGTTGATTGCTATTACTTCGCCCCACAGAAGGCCCTCGCGTCCGAAGGGGGCCTGTGGTTGGCAGCTTGTTCGCCTGCAGCCATCGAAAGAATCGAAAAGATATCTTCTGGCGATCGTTGGACTCCTGCAGGCCTTGATCTAGGTATAGCGCTTTCAAACTCTCGACAAGACCAGACCTACAACACTCCAAGCCTCGCAACGATCTTTCTTGCTGCAGAAATGGTCGAATGGATAAATAACTCAGGTGGCCTTTCCTGGGCTGAACAACGATGCTTGCAGAGCAGCGGAATTATTTACCAATGGGCTTCCGACCGCTCTTTCGCACAACCATTCGTAACAGAGGCAGATAAACGATCTCCAGTTGTTTGCACCATTGATTTGGAAGGGGTGGACGCAGATACAATAGCTACAGTTCTCAGAGCAAACGGCATAGTTGATACCGAGTCCTACAGGAAGCTCGGGAGAAATCAATTGCGACTAGCTACCTTTCCTGCAGTAGAACCCGCTGATGTCGAGGCATTGTGTGCCTGCATAGACTTCATAGTGGACGCTTTGGATTAGCTAACGTTTGACTCAGTTCATATAAGCCTGATCAGGATAAATCGACAGCAAACTCGCTGCTGATCTTTGCCGAGCCAGAACCGTTCGCCAACAATCAGACGGGTCACACAGAAATTCTTCCAGACTGGAATCGAAGGTCCACCAAGCACCTTCTTCGATCTCTAAGCGAAGTTGACCAGGGCTCCAACCCGAATATCCGCAATAGAACTGGACTACTTCAAGGTGCTCTTCGGACATACCGGTCTCAACTTCGAGATCTAACATTGAAACCTGTTCCGTTATTTTGCTACCTCCGGGCAAATCAGCAGAACTTGGAACCAAAGCCACAACGGCATCAGGCTGCACTGGTCCACCGACATAGACCTTCGGCAAGATCACCTCCCTGGCCAACCACTCCGGAAGCGGAGGCTCTGATGAGCGCGTCCAAGGGCGATTGAGGACTACGCCTAACGACCCTTCCGAACCATGCTCAATCATAAAAATGACCGACCTGCGAAAATTTGGATCTTCAAGCAGGGGTGTTGCAACGAGAAGACTGCCTCGACGCGGATCGGCCACGGGGGTAACTAACGGTTCTGACACGCCGCTAGAGCCTTGCCTATCGAGAAGACAGCATTAGTGACTATAAAAATTTGGGCCCGCTTACTTGACGTCGCCGCCCGATGCTTCGGTTACATCCTGCTTACCGGCGGTTATCCAAGGCATCATTGCTCGTAGTTCAGCGCCAACCGCCTCAATCGGATGTTCTTTGCCTTCTTCTACAAGACGCTTGTAGTTAGGGAGGCCGTTTCGGTTTTCTTCAATCCACTCGTTTGCGAAGGTTCCATCTTGAATCTCCGTCAAGATACGTTTCATCTCTGCGCGAGTTTCATCAGTCACAATGCGTGGTCCTCGAGTTAAGTCCCCATATTCAGCAGTGGTTGATATCGAGTAGCGCATACCGGCTATGCCGGCTTCGTATATAAAGTCCACGATGAGTTTTACTTCATGCAAGGTTTCAAAATATGCGGATTCGGGCTGATACCCAGCCTCTACCAAGGTGTCGTATCCAGCGCGAATTAACTCGGTTAAACCGCCACATAAAACAACTTGTTCTCCAAACAAATCCGTTTCAGTTTCCTCTGCGAATGTGGTGGTCAAAACACCGCCGCGAGTGCCGCCAATTCCTTTGGCGTAGGCGAGAGCGTCGTCTAAAGCATTTCCTGTCGCGTCTTGATGAATAGCTACCAGCGCTGGGACTCCGCCACCCTCAGCGTAAGTTCTACGAACGTTATGACCTGGACCCTTAGGGGCAATCATCCAAACGTCCACATCATCGGGCGGCTGAATCTGGTCGAAGTGAATGTTGAATCCGTGAGAAAACGCTATTGCATTCCCCGGAGACAAGTTCGGCGCGATTTGTTCAGAATAAATGGATGCCTGCTCCGTATCAGGAAGAGCCATCATCATTACGTCGGCTCTCTGAGCTGCCTCGGCAATTGTCATAACGGGGAGTCCTTCGGCCTCAGCTTTCGCTGTTGAAGATGATCCTTCGCGAAGACCCACCACAACATTCACGCCGCTATCGCGAAGATTCAAGGCGTGGGCATGACCCTGTGAGCCATATCCCATAATCGCGACGGTTCGGCCAGCGAGGTGGCTCAAATCTGCATCGTTTTCGTAATAAATAGTGGCTGGCATCGATGTGCTCCTAATTAGCAAAAACCGTTGTTCGGCTTAAGATTCGTTCGAGTTCTGAAATAATTCTCAGCCATCAAGATGGCCTAACGCAATTCGGCCTGTTCGTTGAAGTTCGACAATGCCAAATTCGTGTAATGCAGTTTCGCACCGGTCAAGTTCATTGGGGTGAGCGTGGACACTAACAATCAGTTCTTGTTCATTCGAGTCCGCAATCGAGCCCCCAAAATCGTCAATTATGTGTCTGACAGCTTCAGCATCGGAAGCTCTGACTCGAGCAAGCATCAACTCTTGCTCAACCGACAATCCGGGCTTCAACTCCTTGATATCCAACACATTGACGAGTTTGTCTAACTGCTTAGCTATTTGCGTGGCGTCAGTGTTGTGCACGTCCACGACGATGCTAATTCGGCTTCGGGATGAATCGTCAGTCGGGGCAACAGCAAGCGAAAAGATATTAAATCCTCGCCTACTGAATAAACCTGCTATCCGAGCTAAAACACCGAATTTATTCTCCACAAGAACCGACAGAATGTGCAGATTCGGTTCACTATCGGAAGTTGTCGCATCTGTCATGAAGGGGCCGTCCCCTTGGCTTTGGCATCTGCATCGCCCTCGGGTCCGAGAATGATGTCGTCGTTCGATCCTCCAGCAGGAACCATCGGGTAGACCTTTTCAAATGCATCTACTCGGAAGTCGATAACAACAGGCCTGTCGTTGATCTCGTTTGCTTTTTCGATAGCCGGCACAACTTCGTCCGCAGATTCAACCCGCATTCCGACACAGCCCATAGCCTCGGCCCAACCCACGTAGTCAGGATGGTCCGGACTCAAATAGACCTCGCTATAACGCTCGTCATAGAACAACTCCTGCCATTGTCTGACCATTCCCAAGTAGGCGTTATTCAGGATCGCTATCTTGACAGGAATATTTTCAGCCGCCGCAGTAATTAGTTCTTGGGCAGTCATTTGGAAACAGCCGTCACCGTCAATAGCCCATACCGTTTTCTCTGGTTGACCTGCCTTCGCCCCAATCGCCGCTGGCACTGCAAACCCCATCGTGCCGAGACCTCCTGAATTAACCCAGGTGTACGGATAATCAAATTTCCAGAACTGGCTCGCCCACATTTGATGCTGACCAACGCCTGCCACCACGATGGTGTCGTCAGGCGTGTTATCCCTCAACTGTTCGAGCACAAACTGGGGTTTGAGCGGGAAGCCGCTATCAGACTGTTCGTATTTCAAAGGGTGTTGCTCTTGCCAACCGCTGATCGTTGATTTCCATTCAGAACGGTCGACCGATGAGTCAGCCGAAACTTTGTATTCTGCTATTAATGCTTCCAGAGCCTGCCGGGCGTCGCCGCGTATAGCGACATCGGGACGCCGAACTTTGCCATGTTCAGCGGGGTCAATATCAACATGAATAATCTTCGCATCAGGAGCGAAAAATTCAGTGTTTCCAGTAACCCTGTCATCAAAACGAGCACCAAGATTTATTAATAGATCAGCTCTTTGAAAGGCCATCACAGCTGTGTAATTGCCGTGCATTCCGGGCATCCCAAGGCACAGCGGATCTCGATCAGGGAACACCCCTCGTGCCATCAAGGTCGTAGCAACATGGATACCAGTTAGATCGACAAATCGTCTTAGCGCATCTGCGGCATGCGCCTTTAACAATCCACCTCCCGCATATACAACCGGCTTCTCGGCAGCTTTAATCAGTTCTATTGCTTTAGAAATCTGTGTTGCTTCGACTTTGGTAACTGGCGTATAGCCAGGCAAATCAATCTCATCAGGCCAGTACCACTCCATCGTTTGATTACTGACGTCTTTAGGAACATCAATCAGAACAGGGCCTGGACGGCCAGTGGTAGCTATGTGAAATGCTTCCTTAACTATTCTTGGGATGTCTCCGGGATCAGTAACCAAATAGTTGTGTTTGGTTACTGCCATCGTGATACCGGTCGTGTCACATTCTTGAAAAGCGTCAGACCCGATTGAGCCAAGAGCGACCTGTCCGGTTATCGCCACCATTGGTATTGAATCCATGTAGGCGTCGCACAGGGGTGTCACGATATTCGTGGCGGCCGGTCCGCTCGTAACTATTGCAACACCGGGTTTACCGGTAACGTGCGCATACCCCTGAGCCATATGGCCAGCACCTTGCTCATGCCGGACGAGAACATGTCGAATCTTCGAATCAAGGATCGGGTCATATACGGGAAGGATCGCTCCACCAGGTAGACCGAACATGACCTCTACGTCGCACATTTCAAGACTCTTAACGAGAGCTTGAGCGCCGGTGAGTTCCATCGATCTTCTCCTAATGACAAATTATTTGTTAGTGCTGAACTTAGTTATTACTGCGGGTGTTAAGTATGACCCATAAACGCAAATGGCCCCCTAGGGGACCATCAACAAAGGGATCGTAGTAACCGCTTACGTTGATACTACGGGAAAGCGAGTAACGCCGGATCAGTCCTTATCAGATCGCACAAAACCATTTTGGCGGCGCGAATTGCGAGTCGCAACTTCAGAAGCGATAAGTCTCGCTGTCGTTTACTGAACTCACAGCTAGATTCAACATCTAATGGCACCGCTGTCAGGCACCACAAGATACATAATTTTGACTTTCGCAATAATTGCTGGGATCGCAATATTGCAGACGCCATCCTCAAATTCTGAGGGCACAGGCAACAGGCGGGACGAAATTCGTTGGCAACCAGAGACCAATCCTTTAATCCCCTCTCAAGATTCTAAAGAATTTGTGCTTTCTAACGAGCCGTGTCCTAACGACATTCCTCTACTCGAACCCATCTCAAGCCCAGCCGAGAATCTTGAACTTTCAGTCTTTGTCGATCTCCCAGGGGCTATCTCCATCGTGTTTCTTGACACCGGCGACGGATACGTAGCGGAGCGGACTGGTCTGGTTTATGCATTCGCATCTGGCGAACTTGTCGCTAAGCCCGTGCTCGACCTTTCTTCTAATACCAGCACCGAGATGGATCAAGGACTTTTAGGCATGGCGGTTTCGCCGGATGCTCGCTGGCTATACCTAAACAGAACCGACAGCAACGGATCTAGCGTGTTATCGGCTCATTCTCTAGGTGCTGACATCATAAATGTCGGACCCGAGATCGAAATTATGGTGGTAGATCAGCCATCAGCGATGCACAACGGGGGCGATTTAGCTTTCGACAGCCACGAGAACCTTTTGATCTCATTCGGAGATGGCGGCGGCTTGGGCGATCCGTATGGCCACGGACAGAATCTTTCCACTCCTCTCGGTTCGATTCTTCGGATTTCTATCGACCCTGAATCGTGGCCGCCTCATAGACCGTCTCCCGGTAATCCAGATCTAGGTCCTGAATCCGATCCCCGAATCTGGGTTAGTGGTGTTCGCAATCCATTCCGCTTTTCTTTTGACGAAGTCACTGGAGACCTTTGGGTCGCAGACTTAGGACAGCAATGTGCAGAAGAAATTACCGTTCTTTCTCCAGATGAAGCTGGTGCCAATCTGGGCTGGAATCTGGTGGAGGGTTCCAGATCATTTATGGGCGAACCTTCTAAGTCGCTGAGGGCACCAAATTTTGAATATCGGCATGGGCGGGGCCGATGCGCGATTATCGGAGGTTTTGTACTTCGCAATACACCCCACCAATCATTAAAGGACCGCTACATCTTCAGCGATATGTGTGCAGGTCAACTAATGACACTCGACCTTGGCAGAAAATCGGAAGTGACCTCCCTTCCATTATTTGTCGATCAACCGGTGGCATTTGGTCGCGACTCGAAAGACAACCTTTATGTCGTTGATCTAGCCAACGGAGTCTGGCTTTTGAGAAATTCCAAATGATGCTTTCGAATAGCAAAGTTCGTAAAGTCACGTCAATGAAACCTGATGCAGCAATGGGGAGCTAGGGGTTGTTATGCCATCGATCGAGGCGATCCAAGACATCGGGGTTCGGCACCGCTCCCGTCTCAAAGCGGCTGAGCTTTGGTCTTGTCGCGCCTTACTCGAGGCTGGCGCTACTAAGAAGGGACGTCGAATAGTCGCCGAGACAGTCGGGGTTTCTGAAAGCCGCGTACTTGAATGGGTTCACAAAGCAGATCTCATGAGGGTAAATGGTATTTCTACCCGCTATTCCCAACTTCTCGAAGCTGCAGGAGTCGAGTCCATGCGCAAACTCAGAAAAAGTCGGCCTGCTCAGCTACATCAATCACTGGTGGAAGAGGATAAAAAACGTCGGAAACGGCTGGTCAATCGTCTACCACCCGCAAAAGAAGTCGCCGCCTGGATAGAACAGGCACGAACGCTTTCACCGATAGTCAAATAGCTTTATACAAAAAGTTCAGCCCCGGCGCTTTCGAAGAATTGTGGAGACTACTTTTCCATCGGCTTGCCCTTTTGATGCTTTCATCACAGCCCCCACGAATACTCCCTGGACCTTTTCTTCGCCTGCGCAAAACTTTTCCCATGCATCTGGATTCTCGGTAATCGCAATATCAACCATATGTTCGAGCTCACTCAAATCCATTGATTCGAATCCGTGTTTTTGGGCGATGGAAGCAGGGTCAAACCCGCTTTCGACCATCTCTACCAGGATCTGTTTGCTCTGCGTGGCTGACAAAGCCCCGGACTTTTCCATATCTGTTAATTCGGCAAAATGTCGCGGATTCAGCTCGCCTGCTCCCTTAATCGACAAATTTTGAACTGCGTGTCTAATAGCTCTTCCAGGGTCAGCCCCGAAATCAATCGCTTCTAACACGAGTACTGCCAAGCCCCTACTCACAACGCTGGCCGCTGTGTCAATATCGACGCCGGCCTCAGCAACAATTTTCTTTCTTAGCTGAGCCGGAAGTTCTGGCATAGCGGTCGCGATTTTCGTGATCCATTCCGGATCAGGGTCGAGTAACACCAAGTCGGGTTCCGGGAAATACCGATAATCGTTAGCTTCCTCTTTCGATCGTAAGGTGTGCGTTCTACCTTCTTCGGACCAATGGCGGGTTTCTTGAACCGGCTCTTCGCCTGCCTCATAAAGATTGATATGACGCTCAGCCTCATAAGTGACTGCCCGCTGCAAAGACCTCAACGAATTTAGATTCTTGATCTCACATCGTGTCCGCAACTCTTGCGAACCGACCGGTCGAACACTGACGTTCGCATCAACTCGCATCGATCCCTCCTCCAAGCGTGCTTCCGAAGCCTTGGTGGCGATCAGGATTGCTCGAAGTTCTTCAACGTAGGCCCTGGCATCTTCTGCCGACCTGATGTCTGGTCTGGACACGACCTCCAAAAGAGGAACGCCTGCCCGGTTGTAGTCGACTAAGGCTTCTTCGGCTCCATGGATTCGGCCGTCACTGCCTCCAATATGTGTGGTCTTTCCCGCGTCTTCCTCAAGGTGAGCACGTTCGATACCTATTCGAGTCCCGTTCGGCAAGTCCAAGGCACCATCGGCGCAGATAGGGCGGTCATATTGACTTACCTGATAATCCTTGGGCATATCTGGATAAAAATAGTTTTTGCGGTGAAAAACTGATGGCCGGATGTCACAACCTAGGGCTAGGCCAATCGTCATAGCTAGTTCGACTGCTCGACGATTCAGAACAGGCAAAGATCCCGGTAATCCGAGACAGACCGGGGTGATATTCGTATTTGGTTCATCTCCGAACCTATTGGGTGCGTGCGAAAACAATTTGGTTTCGGTTGCTAGTTCAACGTGAACTTCTAAACCCACCACGATTTCCCAGTCACTCATACAGCATCTTGCTTTGGTGCTTGCGACTCAATGAAGGAGGCCACTTGAAACATTTGAGATTCACCTAACTGGGGGGCTAATACTTGGACCCCGACCGGCATTCCTCCCTCCCCTGTTCCATAGGGAACAGATATCGCGGGATCGCCGATCAAATTACTCGGGACGGTACAGGTATCGCAGCGATACATGGTCATCGGATCCGACCGCTCACCAAATCTGAAAGCTACTGATGGCGAAGTTGGCGATAACAAGATGTCGTGCTTCGCGTAGGCCGAATCAAAGTCTCGCCGGGTTAACGTTCTCACTTTCTGTGCTTTCCCATAGAAGGCGTCGTAGTAGCCGGCACTGAGAGCGAAAGTTCCCATCATTATCCTCGCAATAACTTCATCGCCAAAGCCTTGTCGTCTCGTAGCTGCGTTCATCTCCGCTACCTCACTACCTTCGGCTCTCATGCCGTATCGGACGCCGTCGTATCTGGCAAGGTTGCTAGAAGCCTCAGCCGGCGCGATTAAGTAGTAAGCAGTCAGTCCATATTCAACCGCTGGAATCGAAACCGAATCCACAATGGCCCCCCCAGCTCTTAAGGCATCAGCTGTTTGGTGAAGCTGTTCGACGACATCTTCATCGACACCCTCCAAAAGCTCCGATACCAAACCGACACGAAGGCCGTCAACTCCACTGGAAAGACGATCACTTAAGCTCGGTGGGGGCGAAGGAATCGACGTACTGTCAAGAGGGTCGTGTCCTGCAATTGTTTCTAGGACTAGCGCTGCATCAGCGACATCGTTAGCAAAAGGACCCACCTGGTCAAATGAGGAAGCAAAGGCGACTAGCCCATAGCGACTAACAAGCCCATAAGTCGGCTTCACACCGACCACCCCACACAAAGCTGCAGGTTGGCGGATTGATCCCCCGGTATCAGAGCCCAATGCAATGGGTGCGAAACCTGCTGCCACGGCTGCCGCCGATCCGCCACTCGAACCCCCTGGTACCCGGGTTAAATCGCGGGGGTTACGCGTCGGACCATAAGCAGAATGTTCAGTCGAACTACCCATAGCGAACTCATCAAGATTGGTTTTACCAATGATGACTGCTCCTGCCGAACGCAGGCGTTCGACGACGGTCGCATCGTAAGGTGGTTCCCATCCCTCTAAAATCCGAGAGGAACAGGTGGTGGCAAGATTTCGAGTACATAAATTATCCTTTATAGCCACCGGCACCCCAGCCAGCGGACCTGCATCACGGCCAGAGGCCAGAGTTTCGTCAATCTTGGCAGCGGCCTCAAGCGCATTTTCACGGTCCACCAAGTTGAACGCATTTACGTCATCTTCTCTAACGTCAATGTTTTTGAGGAAGTCTTCTAAGACCTGAACCGCCGTCTTGCGAGATTCTCGGATATCCGATGCCAAGCCTCGAGCTGAATTCAAGATGAACCTCCCAAAATAGGGGGCACACGAAACTGGCCATCCGCAACATCAGGTGCTTGATCCAACACTTCTAGAGGCTCGACAGTCGGACCCACTACATCATCTCTCAAGACATTCGATAACGGGTACGGGTGTGACATTGCTTCCACAGAGTCAAGATCAAGGCCGTCCAACTGACTCACATGATCAAAAATTTTCTCCAGATGTTTAGTGAAGTGGGCTATTTCTTCCTGGGAGAGGTCTATGCGCGCCAGTGAAGCCATGTGGGCAACGAGATCTTGCGAAAGTGGTTGATTCATAATGCTTAATCTCCAAAGCGGTTCACATATAAGGGTCATTTACGCTCAAGGGCTCTTGCCACCACTCTTCTGACGAAGGAGCCCAATCCTCAGTAGCAAGAGGATAGATACAATCTACGGGACATGGTTCTATACATTTATCGCATCCGGAACACAATTCCGGCAGGATAATCACATCAATACCATGGTTGAAGATTGCACCAAAATTTGGTGGGCATGCACGAAGACAAGCGTCACAGTTAATGCACTGAGACATGTCTATATACATAGGGGGATTGGGCCATTTCTCGTTTCGTTGGCGATTTTCGATTCGCTCCAGCCTTGCTGGACTGTTACCCGATGCCATTGCCATAATTCTACGGGGCTAGGTCGGTTCCAATTCGACAACCCTCAACAACTCTTCGTTATCAATCAGAAAGAACCCACAACACCACAGCGGAGTTTGGCGCCAACATTGTTCCGGCAGGTGGCTCTGTCGCCTGAACTAGCTCGCCTTCGCCCGTAACATCTTCTACTTTCAGTCCAACTTCGATCAGACGTTCTCTCGCCTCCATAACGCTGAGGCCCCGCATATCAGGGACCTCTCGACGATCTGGACCTGCTGACAGCGTTAACGACACTTGCGAGCCGCGTTCCGCCAACAAACCTGGTGACAAACTCTGCCGAATCACCGCTCCCTCGGGCACAGATTCACTGATCTCATAAGTCAGTGGTCGAGCAAGGGAAAGTTGAACTGAATCCAATGCCCGCTCAGCAGCCCCTAGATCAAGACCTCCTAACTGGGGAACGGACCGGGGAACAGGGCCCCCAGAGACAATCAAGACGGCTCTCGTTCCAGGCTCCCTGAGAGATCCGCCCAAAGCCGTTTCGCCATCAATCGTTAGCTTGATTACTTCGCCGGGCGAAATGATCTCGTCGTAGAGCGGCTGCACGAGATCAACCTCGAAACCTTTAGCCATTAGTCGGGATGAAGCTGCCTCTGTTGACAACCCCAATACAGGAGGAGTCATACGGAGACGAGGTCCACTCGCGACTTCGACAACCAGCATCGCTCCTTCAGATAGGCGGCTTCCGGCTTGCGGTCGTTGAGCTATAACAATCCCAGCGGGTACCTCGTCAGTTCGTATCTGGTCCTCATCAAGAACCCAAGAAATAGAATCGGCGATTGCACGCACTTCGCCGATAGTACGCCCGGCGTATTCAGCTACCTCATGACTAACGAGACCTTGCGGGCGAACACTACTTACGGCCCACGCAGTAAAAGCAGCGAACGCCACCAGAACGACACCTGCAGCGACACCTAATTTCCACACAGGTCGCCAACGAACTTGATCGATATCGGAGGCCACAGCCTCCATCGCGCTACTCTGCGAGACCCCCACCTTAGATTGACTAACCAAGAATGAAGTGAGATCGATTGGCATCGGTTTCGCAAGACTTCTAGCAGCTTTGACAAGACCCTCGATCAGAGACGCTGCGTCACAGCGCAAATCCGGATCCTGCGACAGAGCTAGCTCGAAGACGTCCTTGACACTGGGAACACCTAATAGCTCGGTGCGATCTGATGCCTCAATGTCGTGAGAAGTGATCGGCAGTTGACCTTCGGCTGCGCGAATCGTCATCGCTAGCGAATACACATCAGATTTCAGGCCGTTTAAACCATTGCCGAGTTCCGGAGCTTGAAACTCATGCAGACGCTCATCAATACCAGTTCCCACCAGTTCGAGCCGGCCAGCTTCAGCCGCTACTAGCGCATTTGCTAAGTAAACAGACGAAAGCTTCGCAGATCCATCCAAACTTAGAAGGACGGTGTTGGGCGAAATATCACCGTGGCACAGCCCTTGAAGGTGAATTTCCTTCAGCCCTGACGCCAGTTCAATACCCAACTTCAATGTTTGAGCTACGTTGAGCACTTTCCCCGAATCCAGAAACATTTTGAGGGTGATACCAGGAATCTGATCGGTTACCACATAAGCGCTTTTTTGGAATCTGCCCCAGTTTCGAACCCTCTCGACAGAAGGGTGAATAACTGATGCTGCCGTTGTTACATCTGAAATCAGAGATCTAGAAAACTCGATATCTGTAGAAATCGAAGCGCCAAAGATCTTAACTTTTACCTGATCGCCGGTTTCGAGATCATTTGCGCCATAGTCGACTGCCACCTGGGACCGACCCTGGTAGTCAATCAACTGGTAACGGTCTTCGAGCACTCGACCGGATAGTTCTTTTAGATCGTCGAGAGGCACGACCCGACAGTACCGCTAGTGGCAGCCATTTCCGGGTCGCTGAATTTCAACTCAGCCAATAATCGGCCATTATAGAGAGGTGAAGAAGCCTCAAAAAAACAATTGGATGACGGACAATCCCGGTGGCAACTGGAGTCTCAAGAAAGGTGTCGCGTCATCCTTGACGATATTGGTCTTCTTTGCATTGGTATTGGTAATTTGGATTGCCTCATCAACACGGGGGGCTCCGCAGCCTTCGACTCTCCCCACCGGATTGCTTGCACTAATCCCCCAAGAAGGTGCCCAAGCTCCCAAACAAACATTGGTCGGTGTTTCGTTGAGTCCTGGTTGGGAACCAACAGTCATCATTGACGGAGTTGCTATCCCCGACAACCAATTAAGCGCTGGCACTAGGCAGTTAGGTGAGTTCTTCTTTAGTCCCGGGGAGGACATGGTGATGCCTCAACTTCGCCGAGGCCTCATTTGCGCCAAAGTGATTGCCATTCCGATTATTGATATTGAAGTCGACAACATCAACCATGAATGGTGTTGGACTTCTTTTTAATGAATATTTTAAGATAACTCTCCGGTTTCAAGTAAGTGACGAAATTCTGCCTCACCAACTATTGGTATTCCTAGATCAGTTGCCTTATCTAATTTTGACTGACCAGCTTCGCTACCGACAACCAACGCATAGGTGCTTTTAGACACACTTCCAGGAGCCTTACCTCCTCTAGCAACAATCGATTTTTTTGCTTCGTCCCGAGTCAAGAACCATCCATCTAGCGACCCCGTCACAACCACCGACCGACCGTTAAGCACCTGTGGCAGATCCATTTCATCGTCAGCTAAATCAAGACGTACTCCATTCACTCGAAACTTTTCAACTATCGCCTTATTATCTGCGTCATCAAAAAAGTCTCTGAGGCTTTGCGCAATGACAGGGCCGATCCCGTCGATCGATTCAATGTCACGAGGTTCCGCTCTCACTATGTTGTCTATGTTCCGAAACTGCCGAGCCACAAGTTCCGCTGCAGTAGGACCTAGATGTTCGATTCCTAGCCCGATAAGTAAATTGCCTAGGGGACGCTCTCGAGCCTCGTCGATTGCTGAGGCTAAATTATTGACCAGCGTCTCATTTGATGAGTCGCTGACTAACAGTTTCATAAGTTGTGACTTGGTCAAAGCAAATAGGTCACCAACGTCATTTACCATGCCTTGTTCAACAAGGCTCCGCACTGTGCGTTCGCCCAAACCCTCTATATCCATTGCGTTTCTGCTTGCGAAATAACTAATCCCAGTTTCGATCCGGGCAGGACACCTACGATTAACACAATAGGTGTTGGCATCACCCGATAAGCGCTCAAGGGGCATCTGGCAACTTGGACAAACCTTTGGGAAGACCCACGGCTTGGAGTCAGCCGAGCGGTCAGCCAGGTTCGGTCCAACTACTTCAGGAATAACATCACCTGCTTTGCGAATCACGACGATGTCACCGGGGCGAACATCTTTGTTTGCTACCTGGTCTTCGTTATGAAGTGTCGCCATTCCAACCGTGGAACCCCCAACGAATATTGGATCAAGCACAGCAAACGGTGTAACGCGACCAGTTCGCCCTATGGAGACATCAATAGCAATAAGTCGCGTCGACTTTTCCTCCGGAGGAAACTTAAACGCTATAGCCCAACGAGGGGCTCGACTCGTAGACCCCAACGCTTCTCTTTGGGCCAAGTCAGCTAGCTTGACCACCACGCCATCGATCTCGTAATCGGGCTCATGTCGTTTCGACATCCAAGATTCACAGAACCGCTCGACTTCTTTGAAGTCAGAAAATTCTGCGACTTCAGGGTTGACCGGAAGCCCGAGGCTCTTGAGTAGTTCAAAAGTATCTTTAGATGATTTCACCCGCGGACCGCCAATGACTTCGCCTAGCTGATAGCACCAAAAAGCGAGTTTTCTGTTCGCAGTAACAGTCGCGTCCTTCTGTCGGAGGCTACCTGCAGCCGTGTTTCTGGGATTCGCAAACAGTGGTTGACCTTTCGCGAGTTGCTCCTTATTCAAAGACTCGAAACCAGAAATCGGCAAATAAACCTCGCCCCTTACCTCGAGCACTTCAGGCGCGCCAGAGATTCGGTGGGGAATATCTTTGATCGTCCGAATATTATGCGTGACATCTTCTCCAACCCGACCGTTACCTCGAGTCGCTGCTTGAACTAACTCGCCATCTTCGTATCGAATAGAAACAGCGAGCCCATCGAATTTGAGCTCGCACACAAGCCCACAAGAATCTGGATCTCCAATTCCTTTGAGGACCCGTTCGTGCCAGGATTGGAGTTCTTGCAGGTCCATCGCATTATCTAGCGACATCATCGGAGCTTTATGTTCTACGGGAGCAAAGATTTCGCTCGGTGCTGAGCCAACCATCTGTGTTGGTGATTCTGCAGTTAAAAGATCAGGTCGACGTTCCTCTATTTCTGCAAGTTCACGAACCATCTGGTCATACACAGCGTCGGGAACGGTTGGCTCATCACGGCCATGGTATGCCTCATTGTGGATAACAATCTGGGCGCGCAAGTGAACCACACGGTCCTGATCTGAATCGAATGCGTTCATGACAAGACTGACTTTAGCTACATGGAAGACCAGGTTTTGTCGTTCTATTACTTAGGTAGTTATGAAGAGCGCGCTGAAATAAGCCACGATTGAGAGGTGAAGGTTAATAAACCACTTCCGATTTTCGTAGCTGTTTGGGTGACCATGCCTTTTTCTATGGGGTTTGCTATCGATACAGCGCTGCAACAAGACACGATGCAAAGGCAGATCGGGGCATCCGTTTGTTTTTGGGTCGGATGGGGACTAGTTCTGGGGTCGTGCATTATCCGAAGGCCTTGGGGCTTGACCGTGATGCGTGTTCTAACGCCAGCAACACTGCCTGCCTTATTAGCAGCCCATCTTTATTCCAATATCTCGACAGCCATTTTGGCCCTGGCGCTAACTCATGCCACCGTGGCTAGCTTTCTAGCTTTATTGCCTGAAACGGGGAACGTTATGGTGGATGGTTTGAGCTACGGCGATGAAAAGCGATTTTTACTTCGAGTGCCTAGCGCAATCGTCATTGGACCATTGATCCTGCTTTGGGCTGTTGTGGTATTCGGCCTAATTGCTGGGCCGATAGCGGTCGCCTCAGACAACTGGATTCTAGGAATGGTATTCATAGGCATCGGATGGCCTATTTCGGCTTTCGGATTTCGAGCAATTCACCAGCTCGCTCGAAGGTGGATAGTTTTCGTTCCAAATGGTTTTGTAATTCATGACTATCTAGCAACCAGGGAACCTTTTCTTCTAAGGCGACAAGACATTATCTCTCTAGGTCCCGCACCTGCCGACACCGAAACCGATAGTGAAGAGGTCATCGACGTCACTCAATTCGCCTTGGGCCCTGTGCTCCAAGTCGCTCTTCATGGCGAAGTGGAAGTGGTGCCAAGGTCACGGGGAGTGAGCGAAGTGAAACTGGCGAAAAGAATTTTGTTCTCTCCAACTCGTCCGGGAGCAGTCCTGAAAGAGGCCTACCTAAGAAGACTGGTTCGATGATCTTCAGACTGCCGTAGCCCCGCCTATCACTAGGTCATCACGGTAGAACACCACCGCTTGGCCAGGCGCTACCTTTCGCCGTGCATCGTCCCAATGCACATTTCCATCCGCGGTTAAATAAGCAGGTTCTTGAGCGCCATGAGCACTGATTTGGACCTGCAAGCGTCCTATATACGGCTCGTCTACCCAAACATGATCTGATAGGGAAACTTCTTCTGAAAGCAGGTCTTCAGCACTACCCGCCACTACTCGACGAGACCGGACGTCTACCTGCACAGCGTAGGTTCGGTCAGCATTTCCACCAAGATTAAGCCCTCTCCGTTGGCCTATAGTTACAAGCTCGACTGCGTCAACGGATCCAAGTTCATTGCCCTTCACATCCACCACTTCAGCACTGTGTAACTCAAGCCGGTCAGACAAGAAACGGGCACGTCCCTCTGAAGCAGTTATAAAGCAAACATCCTGGCTATCAGGCTTCGTCGCCGATCGTAAGCCTCTGCGACTAGCTATTTCACGAACTTGGCTCTTCGTCATTTCACCAACCGGGAACTCGAGCATAGAAAGGTCCGCCGCCGTCAACATATAGAGGACGTATGATTGATCCTTGCTCTCATCAACTCCTCGAGCGAGCCGTAAACCCTTATCGGTATCAACAATTCTGGCGTGGTGGCCCGTGACTACCGAATCAAACCCTAACTTTCTGGCACGAGTTACTAAGGCATCAAACTTGATGTGTCGGTTGCATTCGATGCACGGGTTGGGGGTTAAACCAACCGCGTGAGCATCTACGTAGGGGCCAACCACATGCCTATCAAACTCCTCGCCATAGTTGAATACGAAGTGGTCGATATCTAATTGCTGAGCAACTCGGCGAGCATCGTCCACATCTGAAACCGAGCAACACCCTTGATCTTGAGGACCGCCCCAGAGCTTCAGGGTCACTCCAGTTACATCATGACCCTGTTCTTTCATTAGGGCCGCTGAAACCGCACTATCGACCCCACCCGACATCGCTACAAGAACGCGACTCACGATTCACCCCTGAGTTGTTCAACACAACGAGGTATCACCTCAATAGCGTGTTCTATTTCCCACTCTTCAGTGCACCAACCTAGAGAAAGCCGAAGTGACCCTGCTGCCAAAGCCCTGTCCATTCCCATCGCCGCTAACACGTGTGAAGGGTCCATTGCTCCAGACGCGCACGATGCGGCCGCTGATGCCATCACTCCCTCACGTTCAAGCAATACCAACAAAGCTTCGCTCTCGATATCTTCAATAACTAGTTGCAGAAGCCCCGCTGCTCTTTCTGTTTGAGGAATGGTTTCAGAACAGCTAGGCATAGCTTCCTTCAAGCTGGTGGCCAAGCGTTCGGCAAGGATCCCCAAACGTGCAATTTCACTCTTTCGGGACTTCTCGAGATGCTGCAAGGCAACGCCTATCGCTACTATCCCTGCCGTATTGTGTGTTCCACTTCTCCGCTCTGCTTCTTGACCACCACCAAGTAATTGCGGGGCGAGCCCGACATGGTTTCGAACCGCCAGCACACCGCTCCCCTTCGGTCCACCAAACTTATGGCCACTTATAGAAAGCATGTCTGCCCTCGCTGAGGCATCAACGAGATCAATCCAATTAATTGCTTGAACTGCGTCTGTGTGCAACATGGCTTGCGGAGCATGACGATCTCTCAGTTCAGCGATCGGTTCCAGGTCAATGATTTTCCCTGATTCATTATTTACCAACATGACGGAAAGAACAGATACCTCCTCATCGAGCAGGGTTTCGAGGTGCTCTAGGTCAATATCGCCGGTCGAACTGACCTTTACTAGCCGCCCGTTATGGAATTCCACAGGATGTAACACCGCATGATGTTCAGTTTCAGGACAGATAGCAACGCCATCTGCACCACATACTCCATGGATAGCAAGATTATCCGATTCGGTGCCACCACTAGTGAAGACAATCTCATGGGGACCAAATCCCAAGAAGTGTCCACAAATTTCTCGAGCATCGTCTATCGCGGTCCTAGACGACCGAGCCATACGATGACCACCAGATGGATTTCCAAAATGCTCGGTAAAATAGGGCAACATTGCATCGAGAACTTCTGGCCTGACTGGAGTAGAGGCAGCGCAATCGAGGTATACGGAGCGATCAACCTTTGCTGTCTTCATGACACCAAGGTTAGGGCCCAAATAAACTGAGTGGTATGGAGCTGCCGAATTCAGTTAACTATCTATCGTCAACCTACGGTGATGCCTTTGCTGATGTGTACGACGATTGGTACCAGCAAGTAACGGATGTAGAAGGCACAGTAGCTCTAATCAGCCATCTTTCCCAAGGCCGGGAGGTCCTCGAATTAGGAGTAGGAACTGGTCGTTTAGCCCTTCCAATCGCTTCTAAAGGCATACCCACTACAGGGGTGGACTCATCTTCTGAAATGCTAAGACGTTTAAAAGCCAGAGATACTTCAAAGGTCGTCAAGATTCACTTAGCGGATATGGCTGAATGGCTTCCGGTCGGGCCTTTCAAAATAATTTTTTGTGCGTACAACACTTTTTTCAATCTCGTTAATTCAGCCGAACAAGAACAATGTCTTCAGCTCGTGAGAGATCGTTTGACACCAGACGGACTATTCATTGTCGAAGCCTTTGTCCCCTCTAACTACTCTCTTTTACCAACCAGAGGAGTCGAGTCCCGCCATCTGGCCAATACGACTGTGCTCAACATCACAATTCGAGAAAAAGTTTCGGGAATTGTACGTGGTCAAAGTGTGGAGTTAGGCGAAAGCGGTGCCGTATTACGCCCTTGGAAAATCCTCATCAAGACTCCCGACGAACTAGACCAGATTGCAGCCCGTCAGAATTTAAAATTGGTGGAGCGATGGCAAGATTGGCAGCAAAGCGCTTTTACCAGCACAAGCGATCACCATGTATCCGTCTACGCTCTAGCTAATTCATAATTCCGATCCACTGCCTGAGAGCAAAAGTAGATGAAGATTCAAATCTCAATTGATCTACCCGCCTCTCCTACAGAAGTATGGGACTACCTCCGAGACGTAACGAAGCATCCTGAGTGGATGATCGATGCCCTAAGTGTCGAAGTGACATCTGAGATATCGGAAGGGCCAGGATTAACCTTTGTGTGCTTGACAGCTATCGGGCCCTTTAGGATCCGCGATCAAATGGAAGTGGTCGAATGGCAACATGAAAAACTCATGGCGGTCAAACATTCAGGCATCGTCGCTGGGGTTGGCCGGTTCACACTTGACGCTATTGCAGGAGGAACGCGTTTCAGCTGGGTCGAGTCCATTGACTTGCCGTGGCATTTTGCAGGCAGGCTAGGGGAACGGTTTGCCAAACCGATCCTTACGTCTATCTGGAAGCGAAATTTAAGGGGACTGAGAAAGAAAATCATCGAACGGCAACAAACCGGAACTGAAATGGAGCCCGCTGGGCTCATAAATATTGGGTCCGAATGGGAGCTTCGCCATTACGGTCCCGACCAGGTAGTTCGAACAAGCACCCATGAACTGGACCTATCTCGCGAAGCCGAGGCATTAGAGATACTGGCAGATGCAGGCTTCCCTGTGCCTAAGTTAACCAAGCGTTTGTCTAAAGCTTCCTTAGTGATAGAGCGCATTGACGGTCCAACAATGTTGGAGGATCTCATAGCTCGCCCCTGGACGCTGAGCAGACATGCAAAAAATCTCGCCCGACTGCATCGGGCCCTCGGAAAGATCAATGCACCGCAAGACTGGAAGCGCGTCAGCCAGGGCGACTCGATAGTCCATCTGGACTTACATCCTGCGGCGATCAAAATGCGGAGCGGACGTCCCGTGGTGTTGAACTGGTACAGGGCGGCTCGTGGTTCTCCAGCGTTCGATGCCGCTGTGACCTACGTGATTCTCCGCACAGCTCAATCTGACAATGGCCGGCTAGGCCGCTTGCTTGTCTCCAGTCTCAGGAAAAGATTCGCAAAAATCTTCATCAAAGAATTCGGAGCCAAAGAAGTCCTGGCTTGCGTGCGTGAGGCCGCTGAGCTCAGGTTGTTGGATGTAAATCTTTCTTCAAATGAACGAGAAGCCGTTTTCGCGCTGGCCCGAGATGAGCTCGATTAATTATCGTCTTCTGCCATCGAAATAAGCTGGGCCGCCGCCGCATATGGGTCGATCTCTCCCCGCATTAACTGCTCTTTTAGTTTGGCTGTCTCCGGTCGATCCATTGTCGCTACGACTCGATTTTCAAGGCTTCGAGTCACAATTTCGCTTAGCTCAGCGTCAATCCGTCGGATGCGTCGTGCCTTAAGTTCACCGCAGTTTTCGAGATACTCACGGTGTGCTGCAATTTCTCTCCACAGCTCATCAACACCAACTTGGTCGGTCGCAACAGTCATCAATATCGGTGGTTCCCATTCTCCAAGGGAGGACAATTCAAGCATCTGCTGAATATCTCGACGCGTATCATCTGCACCTTTTCGATCCGCTTTGTTGATGACGAAAATATCCGCCACCTCCATGAGCCCAGCCTTGTTCGCTTGGACTGCGTCTCCCCAACCCGGATTGACAACCACAATCGTCGTATCTGCCGCTCCCGCAATATCTACCTCAACCTGCCCAACTCCAACCGTTTCAACTAGCACCCACGGCCAATCCAAAGCGTCGAGCACTCGGATTGCTTGAGGAGTGGCGAGACTCAGGCCTCCAAGGTGACCCCGGGTCGCCATAGAACGAATGTAAATTCCATCATCCATAACGTGATCTTGCATACGAACCCGATCACCTAAGATGGCCCCGCCTGTAAAGGGTGACGAAGGGTCGATCGCTAAAATCGCTAAACGTTCCTCTTCTGCACGAACCACTGATGCTAGAGCGGCGGTGAGGCTAGATTTCCCTGAACCAGGTGCGCCAGTCATCCCAACGGTATAGGCCCCGCCAACATGCGAGTAAGTCTCAGCACCCAAAAGACGGGCTTCATCTCCCCCGCGTTCGACTAGGGACATGAGCCTGGCAAGCGCTAGACGCTGCCCCTCACGTGCTGCCTTCAGCAAGGCTACGGGATCTCTGCTGAGCCTGTTCATCGATGACAATCAGTGGCAGACAGTCAATCATGTTCGAGTGACTTGGGCGCCAACCGAGGAGAGCTTACCCGCCAAATCTTCATAACCCCGATCTACGTGATGTGCGTGAGAAATAGCTGTCTCACCATCCGCAGCTAATCCCGCGACTACCAAAGCTGCTCCTGCTCTTATGTCATGAGCCCTAACCGGGGCTCCGGATAGCCGCCTTACACCGCGAACAACAGCATGTCGGCCTTCTGCTCGTATTTCCGCGCCCATCCGAACTAACTCATCTATGTAGCGAAAACGCCCAGCAAAAATATTTTCGGTAACCATTCCGGCACCATCGGAAACAGTTAGTGCAGCAACTAAGAATGGTTTGTAATCGGTCGCCAAACCTGGATAGGGAAGCGTAGAAACATCCGCAGCTGTAAGTCGGTCCACGACTTTTGCCTGGAGACCCGAATCGTCTTCCTTCAAGATCATTCCCATCTCTTCAAACTTGCGCAAAAGCATCTCCATGTGGTCCACACGCGCTCCTTCTAAATGAAGCTGCCCGCCACAAACGGCTAACGCAGAGAGGTAGGTCGCTGCTTCTACCCGATCTGGAATCACCGTGTAATTGACGGGGCTCAGTTTGTCGACACCTTCGATCCTTAAGCGCGATGTTCCTGCTCCTTCAATTCGACCACCCATTTCTGAAAGAAAGTTCGCTAGGTCAGTAATTTCTGGTTCTCTAGCTGCATTCTCAATAATCGTGACGCCTTCAGCTAAGACCGATGCCATCAACAAATTTTCGGTAGCTCCTACAGAAGGAAATTCTAAGAACACTTCAGATCCGATTAACCGATCGGCTCGCCCGTTTATATCGCCGTGCTCATGCGAAAAGGTTGCTCCTAGCTGTTCCAGTCCCTGTAAGTGCATATCAATGGGGCGAGACCCGAAATCGTCTCCTCCTGGCATTGCTACTCGGGCTCGCCCGATTCTTGCAAGTAATGGGCCTAGTACGACTATCGAGGCGCGCATCCGCTCCACCAAGCTATATGGGGCTATCGGATCAATTTCATTGGGAACGTTGATGTCAACGCGTTGGCCTGTCCGCCGAATCTCAACTCCCATGGCTTCCAACAACTCGGTCATGATCGCTACATCAGTAATGTCAGGAACATTGACTAAGGAGGTCGTACCTTCCGCCAGCAGTGAAGCTGCCATAAGTTTGAGAGCGCTGTTCTTCGCTCCGCCGATACGAAGTTGGCCGTCTAAGGGTCCGCTTCCCCGCACAAGGAATTTATCCATCTCTCCAGTATGTTCATCTAAGTGGCGAAGGACACATCACTCGCGTGGCTCATTTAGAAATAACTCATGATTTAGATGATGAGGGTCTTAAACGCGTTTCTTCTCCAAGAGCAGATTTAGTTCGAGAAACAGACGCAGGCAACGGTGAATTTGCACTGATTGATGGTCCTTTCACTCTCTACAAAAGAACCCTCACTATTGTGTCTGAACCCGGGAGACACCTAGTCAAAGAGCAGTTTGAATATGAACTCTCTATTCCCTGGTTTGGTTTTCTCTTTCGGTTGCCAATTCGTCACGCTCTTCGTAACCGTCGCGACGATGGTACTGCGCCGTTTTGGGCTCCTCCTGATCATTTAGGACAAAGAGCGACAACAATCTTTGCCACCTTGTGCGCTATCGCTCTTCTCTCAGGCTTTCTGTCCAACGCTCCATCTGAGACACACACATACGCTGCCGATGAATTCAAGGTTGATCAGCTCAGCCAGGGCCTCCTTGGCGCTCTCATTCGCATTGGAACTTTGTTGGCTATCGGTTTTGCTGTCCTCGCCGACCGGCATGGTCGTCGACGGATACTGGGTTGGGCGATGGGTTTTGGGATCGCATTCTCGTGCATGGCGGCACTTTCACCATCTATACAAATATTCGCTGCCTGTCTCGTGGTTGTGAGAACTTCTAACGCGACACTCGGCGTAATAATGGTCGTCTTCGCTTTAGAAGAACTTCCTGCGGGTAGTCGCGCTTGGGGTCTTTCAGTCCTAGGTCTCTCTGCTGCTTTGGGAGCCGGTTTGGTCGTATGGACGCAACCCGTGGCCGGTTTCGCCGAATGGTCGTGGCGCCTTATTTTCTTTATCCCGGTTTTAATGGTTCCCCTCATATTCGGGGCAATTCGTCAACTTCCTGAAAGTAGAAGATTCATAAACCAGGTCGCGGGTCTCAGGTTAAGGAACTATTGGAGACCCGTGGCCCTATTAGGTGGAACCTATTTTTTACTGGGACTCTTTTTATCGCCGATCGACTGGTTTAGAAATGAGTATTTGCGTGACGAGCACAACTTCAGCGCTCTACAAGTCAGTCTTTTCGTGGTGACAACTGCCACCCCAGGCGGTATCGGTCTTTATGTAGCAGGCCGGGTGGCTGACCTACGAGGTCGCAGAATCGTGGTGGGAGTAGCGGCGGTGCTGGGGCTCGGCATTACCACTATTTTCTTTAATGCATCTGGGGCTTTATTGTGGCCGCTTGCCTTCGCCGCGATCACTCTCGCCAGCGGTCTATTGCCAGCGGTAGGTGTCTATAGAGCCGAAATGTTTCCGACCGCAGTTCGGGCCCGGGCCGCAACGATCGTTGGAGCAATCGGAGTCGTTGGTGGCTCCATAGGAATAATTGCGGCGGGCTGGATGAGAGTGCGTTGGGGCTCTTTCGGTCCCGGCATAGTTGTTCTCTGGATAGGCCCGCTTATCGCTGCGTTTATCGTTTGGAGACGGTTCTATGAAGGCACGAAAAAGGAGCTCGAGGCACTAAACCCTGAAGATGTTGGGCCGCTGAACTTTTGAGCTACGAGAGGTCAAGCCACCGAAATGACCCATTTATTAACGGCCTGAACGATTGCCGCTACGTGGTCTTGAGTCTTTGGGTCATGACCTCCACCCTCTAGGTACTTAGCTTCAACCCTCCCGTTTATTTGCGTTAAATGTTGGTTGAACTCCTCCGGACAGCCGAAGGGGTCATTGCTTCCAGAAACAAACAGGCACGGAACGCTGATATCGGCAAAATGTTCAACACGTAACTTGTCTGGTTTTTTGGGAGGGTGAAGCGGGTAGCTAAGTAAAACTAGTCCAGCAGCCGGCATCCCCGCTGCTACCGCCATCGAACATATCCGCCCTCCCATCGATCTACCTCCGTAAATCAGTCGGTCAGGCTGGCACCCCAATTCATCTGTTATCAACTGCTGCTCCTGTATGAGCTCTGCAACTAGTTTGGGGGCTCGAGGAGGGACACGTTTGCCTGCACGACGGTATGAGAACTCACGTCTCAGCACAGGTAGGGGCGAGAGGGAGTCTTGCAACGCCACGAGGGTGTCGTGTTCTTTACTGCCACCAGATCCTGGGAATAAAACCAATCCTTCTATCATCGGCATAGCAACTCCTTATCCGGGCAGAATAGGTGTCAATTCTCGTGCAAAGGGACATCCACATGGCTACTACTAAGTTCACGAACGAAATAGTTCTTACATCCGTCAATGACAGGGTGGGCACAGTGACTCTCAACAGACCCGAAGTCCGAAATGCTCTAAGTAGCGAGCTTCTCGCAGTGCTACCTCAAGCCCTAAGTTCATTAGACGAAGACCCTGAGGTAGACGTTTTAGTTCTCACTGGAGCCGATCCCGCATTTTGTGCTGGTCTCGACTTGAGAGAACTAGGCGGATCCGGAGGGAATATCAACCCGGATAGACCCTCCAAAGCCAAAGGACCTTTCCCAAGCTACACAAAGCCATTAATTGGCGCGATTAACGGAGTAGCGGTGACAGGCGGTCTCGAGCTCGCTCTTGCGTGCGATTTCCTTATCGCTTCGGACCGAGCAGCCTTCGCAGATACACATGCCCGCGTGGGCGTCATGCCAGGCTGGGGTCTTAGCGTCCTTCTTCCTCAAGCAATCGGAGTGCGCCGGGCTCGAGAAATGAGTTTGACCGGTAACTATATCGACGCACAAACAGCTGCTGCTTGGGGGTTAGTTAACAGGGTTGTGCCACATGAGCTACTCCTCGAAACGGTTCAATCACTAGCGTCAGACATAAGTTCGAATGATCAAGAAGGTGTCCAACAGATGCTGAAAACTTACGAGCGAACTGGAGACACAACGGTCGCTGAAGGGTGGGAGATAGAAGCTTCCATGGGAGCGGATTGGTTAGAGAGATCTGACTTCAAACCACAGAAGGTGGCGCAACGACGAGCGGAAATACAGACCCGAGGGCGAACTCAAAACCGTTCCTAGTTCATGAGCTACGTGTGTCGATCATTCGAACAATCTCTGCTGCTATTTCAAGACTTGCTGTAGCAGCGGGGCTTGGTGCATTAAGTACGTGCAGGGTATTAGCGGCTTCGGTAATGGAGAAATCATCCAGTAACTCTCCCTTCCCATCCATAGCTTGGGCACGGACTCCGGCTGGACTAGCTTCCAAATCCTTGGCCACGATGTCCGGCACCAAACGTTGCAGAGCTTTCACAAAAGCGTCTTTGCTAACCGACCTCCATATTTCGCCAGCTCCAGTCCGCCAATATTTACGCGCTAATTTCCATAGTCCTCGGTTGCCTATGTGTTCCACGATCTGACTCAACTCAATATCTCGCCACGTGTACCCTTCGCGAGCCATCGCTAAGACAGCATTTGGACCGGCATGCACCGAACCGTCAATCATTCGAGTTAGGTGCACACCTAGGAAAGGGAAACTGGGGTCAGGCACTGGATAGATCAGTCCTCGGACCAAATCACAACGCTCCGGAACCAATTCAAAGTACTCACCTCTAAAAGGCACTATCCGATGTCCGTCAGCCGCACCAACCATCTTTGCTACGTGATCGCTGCGAAGGCCCGCGCAGTTCACAACGAGACCGGCAACTATTTCGCCCTTTAAGGTCGAAACACGAGCCCCTTCGTTAGATTCATCAATCGTTAAGACTTTCGCCCCGTATCTGATGACACCTCCCTTATCTTCGATCTCAGCGACCAAGGCTCTACAGACTGCCGCATACGACACGATCCCGGTTGAGGGGATGTGAAGTGCTTCAACACCCATGCAATGAGGTTCGATTTCCTTCAGCCTCGCAGTACTGATTAGTTCAGCAGCAAGACCGTTATGGTCTGCCCGTTCTCGCAAAGCCCGAAGCCGTTCTATTTCATCATTTCTGGTAGCAACAATGACCTTCCCGCAGATCTCGTGATCAATTTCTCGTTCCTCGCAGAACTTCACCATCGCGCTCCGGCCAGCAACCGCGAGTTCAGCTTTCATCGAGCCAGGTGCATAATAAATTCCGGAATGCAGAACCCCAGAATTCCGACCAGTTTGGTGCAACGCCGAGTCATCTTCCCTCTCAAGCACTACTACAGACTTACCTGGACATTGGGAAAGATACTGACGAGCAGTGGCAAGACCGATAATGCCAGCTCCAACTACTACTAGATCAATTCGCTCAGATGTCATGGGGAGTTAACCGTTCCTATTTTCCAGAAGAATATTGCGAGCTGCGGTCAGCATCTCAATCCGTTGCCCCGCATCCTCAGCAACACCCCCATGGTCGGGGTGGGCGGTACGCAGCAACCGACGAAAAGTTCTACGTATTTGGCGCGGTTCCGGTACCCCGTTCGCCGACGCGCCAGTCAGTCCCAATACTTCGAGTGCCCATACGATGGGGTCGGCCCCCACATCGCTACCCCATTTAGTTACCGGAGATTTTCCAGAAATATAACGAAGCAAATCATCATGATCTTGGCCTCGCCAGCCGCGCACAGAACGTAAAAGCGTAAGTAAACTTCGCCGCATTTGTCGCGGTTGCTGACTTATCCGATAAAGGACTGCCAGCACATGAGGTTCTGGACGATCGCTCGGTGCTAGATCAAGCACTACACGACCATCGGATAATTCAATCAGCTGGTGGGTTGACCGAGTGAGACCTACACGATCTTCTTGCAATCGATGCCGAAGCTTTGGTTGCGGAATTCGAGCACCAATCTCAATGAGGTTTAATAAATCATTTAAATCATTATTCTCATCATCACCGAATTGTTGAGTATGTGCCGCGAAGACAGCTGCGATAAGTAGCCCACCAGCGCCCGGCGAGGGATCAAACCCCAACTGGTCCTCACCCAAGGCCACGCGACGTGTAGGAACCGCGGGCCGTGAATGCCAGACATTCAACTCAGCCAAAATCACCTTAGGGAAGCTACTAGCGGAACGAGCGACTAACTCATACTTATCTCACTTGACGGGCTAGGGTCACACCCTATGGCTAAGTCACTTTCAGAGGTTCCTGATAGAAATCTTGCTCTTGAGTTGGTACGCACTACTGAAGCGGCCGCTCTAGCAGCGGCCAGATGGATGGGACGAGGTGACAAAGAGGGTGCAGACGGCGCAGCAGTCGATGCTATGCGCATCATCTTGGGATCAGTCCCTATGGATGGCCTAGTAGTCATCGGAGAAGGCGAAAAAGACGAAGCCCCAATGCTCTACAACGGAGAAGCTATCGGTGATGGAACGGGAGCTAAAACCGATATTGCTGTGGACCCAATCGACGGGACCACTCTGACGTCTTTGGGAAGAGGAAACGCCATTTCGGTGATCGCCGTTGCACCCAGGGGAACAATGTTTGACCCGGGCCCTTGCGTATATATGGAAAAGATTGCGGTCGGCCCAAAATCCAAAGGCCTAATATCTATCGACAAAAGTCCCACCGAGAACCTGGCCGCAATCGCTGCAGCCACGGGACGTGGCGTACGGGATCTGACGGCCGTGATACTTGACCGAGATCGACATACGGAATTGATTAACGAGGTCAGGGAGAGTGGAGCCCGCATCCGACTGATCCCTGACGGCGACGTCGCGGGTGCGATCGCCACAGCTACAAGTGACGGCGCCGATGTTCTATTTGGGATAGGAGGAACTCCTGAAGGTGTGATCTCAGCTGCAGCTCTTAAGTGCCTCGGAGGAGAAATGCAGGGCAAATTGTGGCCCAGGAATGGAACTGAACGCCAAGCAGCGATAGATGCCGGCTACGACTTAGATCGAGTTCTAAACACAGAAGATCTCGTCCGGTCTGATGACGTTTTTTTTGCCGCTACCGGCATCACCGACGGAGAGCTCTTAAAAGGCGTTCGGTTTACCGCTGAAGGAGCTATCTCCGATTCATTGGTGATGCGTTCGAAAAGCGGCACAGTCCGCAGGATAGAAGCGACACATAACATAGGAAAATTGAGCGAATTTTCTTCAGTGGACTTCACTTAAATCAAATTCCGTTATTCCGCAAAACGCGTCATTCTCATCTGCACCTCTATGATCACTCCTATGTCAAAACCCAATGACTTAGAGGAAGGCACAGCACAGCGCCTTGATTTCGACAAGATCGGTTCAATTGGCAGAAGCGGCCATCAGGTTCTACCCGTAGTTCTTCAGGAAGCTGACTCTGGTGACGTCTTATTTGTCGGCTATGCAAACGAAACTGCATTGCGGATGACCTTAGAACTTAGAAGTGCTGTTCTCTACTCAACTTCAAGACAGGAAATATGGCACAAAGGGGCCACCTCGGGTGACACCTTGTCTCTTATAGATGTGCGAGTCAACTGTGAACAAAACTCACTTCTGTACCGGGTTCGAAGAGACGGACAGGGAGCCTGCCACACTCTGAAGGAAGACGGGTCTACAAGGTCGGGTTGCTACTACCGAATTGTGGCAAGCGAGAATGAACTACTTTTTGTGGAGTAGTTAGGAAATGACCGGTATTAAATATCTGAACAGCATTCCTATATTCAGCCGGCGCTCGACACCTGAATTCGAGTTTCTGCCCACTTCTTAGCGTTTGCGGCCTGATTATCATCGGCGTCCGCGTTAAGTGCCTGCTCGGCAGCTTGAAGATCTGATTGCGCCTCTTCGACATTGATATCTTCAACTGCAAGAGCACCGTCGCTAAGAATCGTTACGGAGTTGCCGCTTACCTCGACAAATCCGCCATTTATAGCCAGCGACACCACGCCATCATTAGCCCAGAGTTGCGTTTGCCCAATGTCTAGAGCTCCTATGAAGGGAGCATGGTTGTCGAGAAAAGCTACATCGCCTTCTACTGTGCGGGTTACTACTTGCGAGCATTCGCCCGAGAAGAGCACCGCTTCGGGTGAGACAAGTTCAACCTGCATACGTTTGGCTCAACTCCCAATCAAGACTGTTCGAGTTCGCGGGCCTTGGCCATCGCCGATTCAGCGTTACCTACGTTAAGGAATGCCTGTTCTGGAAGATGGTCGAGGTCACCATTGCAAAGCATTTCGAATGACTCGATGGTTTCTTCAATCGGCACAAAAATACCGGGCATCCCTGTAAATACTTCTGCGACGAAGAAGGGTTGTGAGAGAAAACGTTGAATCTTGCGTGCTCTATCAACTGTGATCCGGTCCTCTTCCGACAACTCATCTAGGCCAAGGATCGCGATAATGTCTTGGAGTTCCTTGTATCGCTGCAGGATCTCCTGAACTCGTCGAGCAACCATGTAGTGCCTGTCTCCCACTACTTCTGGCGTCAGAATGGTTGAGGTGGAAGCAAGCGGGTCGACGGCTGGGTAAATACCCAGAGAAGCTATTTGTCGACTGAGTTCCGTTGTCGCGTCCAAATGTGTGAATGTAGTGAATGGTGCTGGATCGGTGTAGTCGTCAGCAGGAACATACACAGCTTGCAGCGACGTAATTGAGTGACCCGCAGTAGACGTTATTCTTTCCTGCAACTCGCCCATCTCATCAGCCAAGGTGGGCTGGTATCCAACAGCTGAGGGCATCCGTCCAAGCAAAGTTGATACTTCTGATCCCGCTTGAACGAAACGGAAGATGTTATCGACGAAAAGGAGCACCTCTTGACCTTGCACGTCTCGGAAGTACTCAGCCATTGTCAAAGCAGAAAGAGCTGCGCGAAGCCTTACCCCAGGGGGTTCATCCATTTGCCCAAAGACGAGGGCTGTCTTTTCGAGTACCCCTGACTCTTCCATTTCTAAGTAAAGGTCGGTACCTTCACGTGTCCGTTCCCCTACGCCAGCAAAAACCGATACACCACCGTGCTGTGATGCCACACGGTTAATCATTTCGGTAATAAGAACCGTTTTGCCCACACCGGCGCCACCGAATAAACCAATTTTGCCACCTTCCAAATACGGTTCTAGAAGGTCGATTACCTTAATTCCTGATTCGAAAAGCTTGGCTTTGGGTTCGAGACTGTCAAAGTCGGGAGCGTCTCGATGAATTTCCCAGCGCTCTGGCACTTCACCTATATCGTCAGTGTCGAGCGGCTCCCCCAACACGTTGAAGATGTGGCCGAGCACGTTGTCACCTACCGGAACCGCAATACCTCCGCCAGTATTTCTAACGGTCGCCCCACGGGTAAGGCCATCCGTCGCTTTCATACAGATAACACGAACTTTGCCGTCGCCAATTTGTTGGGCGACCTCTCCACCAATGGTTACTTTCTCGCCTTCTAATTCAGCGTCCATCTCGACAAATGTGTTTATCTCTGGCAACGAACCACGCGGAAATTCGACGTCCACTACTGGGCCAGCAATGGCGAGAACCTTTCCTTCTTTGGTTTCGGTGTTGTCATCGGTCATAGTCATAATTAATGCTCCTGAAGTTTCAGGCGTCGTTTCGGTCAGATGCGAGGGACGCGAACGAACCCTCAAGTGATTGCTCGATGATGTCTTTCAATCCACCATCGTCGTCTTGGCTCATTGCTTCGGAACCGCTGACAATTTCCATAATTTCAGTGGTTATCGAGTCTTGTCGGGCCCTGTTCATAATGCGGGTTAGGTTTATTTTTAGGTCCTCAGCATTGTCAGTTGCAGCTTTCATCGCTCGTTGGCGCGCAGCATGTTCCGATGCTGACCCTTCAAGGAGAGCAGCGTAAAGTCGAGCTTCCGCATAGCGAGGCAACAGACGGCCTAGGATTTCGGCTGGTTCTGGTTCGAATTCGTAGCCTCCCGAATCTGAATCTTCTGAGGCATCAGCTCCAATATCAGATGGTTCAAGAGGCATGAACTGTTCAACAGCTACTTCTTGGCTTCCCATCGACAAAAAGCGCGTGTAGGCCAACTGCACTCTTTGGACTTCGCCATTTTCAAAAAGCTCCGCTACCGACTCAGCCATGGCCTTAGCGTCGTTATAGCTAGGTTGATCACTAAAACCTTCGTAGGCCGCGTGAATTTCGTAGCCTCGGAATGAGAAATATCCAGCGGCCTTCTTCCCCGATAAAACGAGGGCGTAGTCACGTCCTTGGGACTTATCGACTTCTATTGCCCGTTCAACTGCTCGAAGAACGTTGTTGTTGTAGCCACCGCACAAACCGCGATCTGCTGCGACAACGACATAAGCCACTCGATCAACTTTCTCAGCTGTCGTTAAGAGCGGGTGATCAACTCCAGCACCACCACCAGCCAAGTTGGTTATCACACCCGTCACTTTTTCTGAATATGGCTTCGCTGCCTGCACTCGGCCCTGGGCTTTCACAATGCGCGATGCTGCGATCAACTCCATGGCGCGCGTAATTTTCTTAGTCGCGTCAATCGAACTAATTCGACGTCTAAGGATGCGCTCCTGACCGCCCGCCATTGCTTATCAGTCCTCTGAATCGTTCGTGTCGGCTTCGGCGGTCATTTGGAAGGTCGCCTTGAACGACTCCACTGCTGCTTTCACTTGGTCGTCCGGCAACACTCCAGTGCTCCGGATTTCATCCAGCAAGCCGGCATTTCGAGACCTCATACTCTCTATAAACTCAGACTCGAAGCGCTGGACATCTTCGACAGGCAAGTCATCGAGGTATCCGTTAGTTCCTGTATAAATCGATACGACTTGTTCTTCGACCGGCATAGGGCTGTTGAGTCCCTGTTTCAACAGTTCAACGAGTCGATAACCTCTCCCCAACTGCGCCGCAGATGCGGCATCCAACTCAGAGCCGAAGGTCGCAAAAGCTTCGAGGTCTCGGAACTGCGCTAAGTCAATTTTTAATGTTCCAGCGACGCTCTTCATAGCCTTAGTTTGAGCATCTCCGCCTACACGCGAGACTGAAACGCCCACGTCAACCGCTGGTCGGACACCAGACTTAAAGAGATCATCTTGGAGATATATCTGACCATCAGTAATCGAAATCACATTGGTAGGGATGTATGCAGATACATCTCCTGCTTTGGTCTCAATAACTGGTAGTGCGGTCAGTGATCCTGCACCCTGGGCATCAGACAATTTTGCGGCTCGCTCGAGAAGTCGACTGTGAAGATAAAAGACATCCCCCGGGTACGCCTCGCGTCCTGGCGGCCGCCGAAGCAGCAAAGACAGCTGTCTATAGGCTTCGGCTTGCTTGGAAAGGTCGTCATAGACGATCAGGGCATGCTCGCCATTTTCCATCCAATGCTGGCCCATGGCGCATCCTGCATAGGGAGCTAAATATTTGAACGGGGCCGCATCTGCAGCCGGGGCGCACACGACGACGGTGTAATCCATCGCTCCTCGCTCTTCCAGCGTGCTGACAACCTGCGCAACTGTTGAACCCTTCTGGCCAACTGCAACGTAAATACATTTAACGCCAAGACCAGCCTGGTTAAGAATGGTGTCGATAGCGACTGAGGTTTTGCCGGTCTTCCGATCTCCAATAATTAACTCGCGTTGACCTCGCCCAACGGGCGTCATGGCGTCAATTGCTTTGATACCCGTTTGAAGAGGTTCGTGCACAGGTTGGCGGCCCATTATCCCGGGAGCTTGAATTTCCATCCGGCGCGCTTCGGTTCCTACTAACGGACCTTTTCCATCAATGGGCTCACCTAAAGCGTTGACAACTCTTCCCAAGACACCATCGCCGACCGGCACCGACAAGATTCTTCCGGTTGCCTTAACGTTTTGACCTTCTTCAATGTTCTCCACATTTCCGAGAACGACTGCACCAATTGAATCTTCATCTAAGTTCAAGGCGAGGCCGACATCACCACTATCAAATTCCAAAATCTCATTGACTGAAGCGTTAGGGAGACCCGACACGCGCGCAATGCCGTCTCCTACTTCAAGAATGCGACCTACTGTTCCAGATTCGACGGAAGGATCAAACCCTTCAAGATTTTTCTGGATGGCTGCAGTTATATCCGCAGCATCGAAGCTGAGGTCAGTCATGACAAACGCTCCTTCATTTTTTCAAGACGAGTACGTACTGATCCATCGAAGACCGTGTCTCCCACTTGGGCAACAACTCCTCCAAGGATGTCTGGGTCCACAACGACGACTACATCAATGTTCATCCCAGTTGCTTTAGATAAGGCGCCCCTAAGACGCTCACGTTGATCTTCATTAAGTGCCACGGCTGAGCGAACCTCTGCAACCGCCTGCCCTCGAGATTCCGCTGCTTGTCGAACCAATTCGTCAGCTATCACACTGATATCGTTTCCCCGGCCGGCGCCCACCAACATGCTCACAAGATTGATAGTGACTGGCGAGGCACTAACTCCTAGCAAGTCCTCTAGCACTCCGATTCGACGCGATGCAGGTATTGCCCTATCGCTGAGCGTCGAACGCAGCTGATCAGAAGACTCAACGGTCCGACCCAACTGATACAGCTCATCCGCGACGCGGTTGAGTTCACCTTCGGCTTCAGCCAATTTGGCTATGCCGGCGGCGTACTCCTCCACTTTCTCGGTCATCGCTTTCCTCGTTCTACTCGTAAACAGTTACTGCAGCTAAATCGCTGCTTCATGAGTGGTCCATCAACCAGAGCTCGAAGGACCACTTTGGGTATGTCGGTCAGCTACCAACTGATTCAATGTAGTCGTCCACTAACCTAGAATAAGAAGCTTCATCTAAGCTAGAGCGAACAACTTGCTCGGCTGCTCCGACGGCTAATGATGTAACTTGCGCCCGAATGTCGGCCATAGCTCTGGCCTTTGCTGCCTCGATATCGGCGTCCGCTTGAGCGCGTTTCTCATCAATTTCAGGTTCTATCGCTGCTATGCGATCCTGTCTGACCTGTTCAGCTTCAGCCCGCGCAGCCTCAAGGATTCGCGATGCTTCAGCCTGGGCTTCTGCAATCTTAGAATCATACTCAGCACGGAGGCCTTCGGCCTCCGACCGCGCGGTATCAGCGGCATCAAGATCGCCCTGAATCTTTTCAGATCTAGCTTCCATCACCTTCTTTATCGCCGGGTAGGCGAATTTCGACATGACAATGAAAAGGATTGCGAAGGCCATGCCTCCCCAAATAATTTCATTCCATACAGGAAGGATCGGGTTCGAAGCCCCCCCTCCTGCGTCGCCCGCCGCTAGGAGTCCAATTGAGTTCATTGTCTCTCCTTAGGCGAAATTGAGAAGGATGAAGACCACGAAACCAATTAGGGCAAGGGCCTCCGTGAAGGCAATGCCAAGGAACATGGTGGTCCGCACCATACCCGCAGATTCGGGCTGTCGAGCCATAGCGGTAATCGCGTTACCGACTACCAATCCGATACCTACGCCGGGGCCAATAGCAGCTAAGCCGTAGCCCAGACCGGCACCGACTGCTTTTAGGCCGTCTAGTGCGTTGTCAGCTTGTGCGAGCAAGTCAATCACTCGTCTCTCCTGTGTTTTTTTTGCATTTAATGCTCTGGATGTAACGCGCCACCGATGTACACGGCAGTCAAAATTGTGAAGATGAAAGCCTGCAAGAAAGCAACGAGTATCTCGAAGCCCGTGAGACCGATCAACACAACGAATGGGGCCCAAATGATCGAAACCAAAATGTTTTTAGCCCACAAATTTTCGCATAACACTGCGAACGTAACCAACAAAAGGTGTCCTGCAAGCATGTTCGCAAAGAGCCGAACCGCGAGCGAGAAGGGACGCACCAAGAATGTTGATACAAACTCGATAACTGCTACTAGGGGTAGCAGGGCGCCTGGGACACCAGGCGGAATAACTGTGTTCTTGAAATAACTGAAGAAACCTTGGCTCTTAATCCCAACGGCGTTGAACACGAACCAAACAATGATCGCTAATAAAGCCGGTGCCGCCATTCGTGAATTTGCAGGGAATTGAATAAACGGAATGACTTCAGTGATGTTTGCGAAGAAAATGAAGAAGAAGAGAGAAAGAAGGAATGGCATGAATTTCATGCCATCGGGGCCCATCGTTTGCATCACAACGTTTTCACGAACGAAGTCAACTGATGATTCAGCCACTGTTTGAACGCCTCGCGGCACAAGTGAGCTTTTCCGACTAGCCAAGAAAAATATGAGCAGTGGCGCTGCCATCGCGAAGAGGTAGATGAGGCCTACCTTGTTCAGTTCAAAATAGGTGTTGCCTTCGAAGAGGAAGCCAGGCCACTCCAAAAGGCTCTCGATTGACGGGAAGTGCAGCCCACCACTATCGCCATTGCCGGCGGCAAGCAGTTGATTCACTTGATCTCCTTGCGATTTCTTTGTGTCATCTGGCTAGGTCTCAATCCGGGGTAAGCCAGCGATATGGAAACATAGCGCGTCTCCCACACCAGCAACCCAAGATGGGAAACGATAATCGTTATAGCGAGGGGAATAGGTGCAAAAACGCCAATTTTACTAAAAGCTATAACTGCAACGGTCAGAATCGCCAAACGAAGGACGAAGCCACCTAATGCGGCGAACATAAGAGCTCCTACCGATATCCGCCCAGCCCAAGTCAAAAGCGCTGCTGCGAACGCAAAGTTAGCGAAGATCAGGCCAAGCCCATAAGCAGATGATGCCAGTCCGTTAACTCCCCAAAAAACAAGTGACAACGCTAGCCATGCCGGACTTATCTTTAAACCTCTCAACAGCATGTCTCTAACAATGCTTTTTTCTGGCTCGGCTAGTTGGCTTACCTGCGGGAAGTCTGTTGATCGCTCGTCTACTTTTTCACTCATCTTTCGCTGCGCCCCTCAAGAGTGATGCCCGTCGGTAGATGATCATCAATTTCTTCCTGCCTGTCCAGTCCTCTGACATTGGCAGGGCGGCTTGTCATCATCTCATCTTCGATACGTGACATCCGGCTTGTATAGCGGTACCACTCGGCAGTCAGTTTTCCTAGAAAGGCGACTAACCCAAACCCTAGAGCCACCCAGGGACCTGTTTCGAGCCAGCGATCAATGAGCCAGCCGATCGCAGAGAAAATAACTGGGGTCACGACAATCTCTACGGAGCGCGAAAATGCATCATCTGTGCCGAAGAAGATTTTATTCTTGGAGAGCGCTGGTGCTCGCATGCTAGGGGCAGTCTCCCGACTGTTAGCGAATGAGTGGACAGGTCAAGAAGCGGCTTCACCCTAATTGGGGTGTCTTGACGGTTGCAAGCGGCTACGGGTCTAATTACGCCATATCAAATGATTTACGCTAAGCACTTCGGACTTTCGTGTTCTTTTTGGTTTCTGGCCCAGTTCTTGGACGAAGCAAAAAGAAAAGCAAAATAGCCACACCGGCCAAAGCAAACGGGAGCACGGCATCTCCACTGCCCGTCAAAGTCGGAACCAGCGCGACACCGGAAAGCAACGCTGTCCAAGCCCACAAAAGCAAAACTGTTCGTCTATGGCCATGCCCCATTCTCAACAAACGATGATGCAAGTGGTCTTTATCTGCAGTCGCAATGCCCTCCCTGCGGTAAGCGCGCCGGACAACAGCCAGGGCTACATCAATTAGTGGGACGCCAAGAATCAAGAAAGGAATTGCTATAGGGGCGAAGAAGAAATAGACCTGGCCGCTGAACTGGTCAACAACTCTGCCCCCGACAGTCATTGTCGCTGATGCCATCAAGAGACCGAGCAGAAGCGCACCTCCATCGCCCATAAAAATTCGAGCGGGATGAAAGTTGTGAGGCAGAAACCCTAGACAAATTCCCAGCGTCACTAATGCAAGCAGAGGTCCAAGATTAGTGTCACTGATAAGGCCAGCATTCTGCAATTCCCCGCTGTAGAAATAGAAAGCTCCAGCCGCAATAGCGACGGTACCGGCGGCTAGTCCATCCAATCCATCTATCAAGTTGACGGAATTAGCGACGACCACAACCAGAAGGACCGTTATCAAAGTGGCCCAATCAGCCGAAAGGACCACCAGTTGCCCAAAAGGAACTCTGAAGTAAAAGAGTGTGACTCCCAAGACGGCTAGCAGGCTGCCGGATAGGACCTGTCCAGCCACCTTCGCTGGAGCTGAGAGCTCTCTAAGGTCATCGACTGCACCAATAGAAAACATTACCGTCGCCGCAACAACTACAGCTAGAGCTTCAGACGAGCCAGCGAACACCTGAGTAAAGCCGGGTAACCGACTAGCTAGAACCAAGGCTGCCAAGAAACCCACAAACATGGCTGCCCCACCGCCAGTAACTGTCGGGCGTTGATGAACGCGCCGGTCATCCGGCTCGACAACCGCTCCTAATCTGGGTGCAACTCTGGTCACAACAAACGTGAAGAGGTAGGTCACAACCGCTGCTGTGCCTAAAACCACGGCATGTTGGAGTGTCCTACTCACGGAAATGCCCTACTCACCAAGCCCAAAAGGCTCACGTTACGACTTTTAAATCTAGTCCCAGCCTAGTTACCAGTGATTGAGATTTGATGGAGGCTGCTTAGCTATCGCAGCTATGACTTTGCTTATTCTGGGTAAGGCGGATATTGAGCACACAACTCAGCAACTTCCTTAGCTATTGCGTTCACGGCGGCTTCATCATCTCGTTGCCGCAGGATTCTCGCTGTAAAATCAGCAATCTTGGTCATTTCGTTGATGCCCATTCCTTGCGTAGTAACCGACGCGACCCCCATGCGCACGCCGCTGGTCACAAACGGGGAACGCGGGTCGTCAGGGATTGTGTTCCGGTTTAGCGTCACTCCGCCTTGGTCCAGCACTTCCTGTGCTTCTTTACCCGTCAAGTCTTCGTCAAAAGCGCGCAAATCGAGCAACAATAAGTGATTGTCAGTCCCCCCCGAAACCAATCTGAACCCATGGCTTGCAAGCGCATCCGCCAGCGCACCCGCATTATCAACTATTTGCTTAGCGTAAGCTGCGAAGTTTTCGTCCATCGCTTCTCGAAACCCAATTGCCTTAGCGGCGATTACGTGTTCTAAAGGGCCACCTTGATTCCCAGGAAACACGGCGCTATCAACCTTTTTCGCAAGGGCTTCAGTCGAAAGGATGCAACCACCTCTTGGACCCCGCAGCGTCTTATGAGTGGTGAAAGTTACTACGTCTGCATAGGGAACAGGGTTCGGATGTTGACCACCCGCTATCAGCCCAGCAATATGCGCTGCATCGAACATGAAGTAGGCGCCTATTTCATCGCAGACTTTGCGGAAAGGTTCAGGGTCTATTCGCCGAGGGTAAGCCGTTGCACCAGCAACAATAAGCTTCGGTCTTTCAGCAATGGCTATCGAACGCATTTCTTCGTAATCAATGCGCTCGTCTACGCCAGTGAGACCATAGGAAATAAAATTATAGAAACGTCCACTTGCGTTGACCGGCGAGCCATGGGTTAGATGGCCTCCATGGTCAAGACTCATGCCCATCACAGTGTCTCCAACGTCAAGAAGCGCCATATACACAGCTGCGTTAGCTTGCGAACCTGAGTGCGGTTGAACATTCGCATGTTCTGCGCCAAACAATTCCTTAGCTCGGTCAATCGCTAGTTGCTCTACTACGTCTACTTTCGCATTACCTCCGTAATAACGACGCCGCGGATAACCCTCACTGTATTTATTTGTAAAGACGCTGCCTGTCGCTTTCATCACAGCTGGAGAAGCAAAGTTCTCCGACGCGATTAATTGCAAACTTGTCTCTTGGCGTTTTTTCTCTTCAGAGATCAGTTCTTCAATCTCAGTGTCAGGTCCTACGGTCCATACGTTGTTCAGGTTCGTCATGAGTAGAGGCCTTTCGCGATTGACGCGGGACATGCTGACACAGCATGCCTGAAAATTGAGCTTCACACTCGCTTTCGAGACCAAGCTCAGTCCGGAGCCTAAAGAGCGTCTAACTTTTCTACACGTCCTTGATGTCGCCCACCCTCGAAGGAGGCACCGAGGTATGCATCCACGATGTCTAGAGCCGCTTGTTCCCCAACTATTCGCGCTCCAATCCCAATGACATTTGCATCATTGTGCTCGCGGCTTAAACAAGCAGTTGTCGTGTCGTGAACGGTCGCTGCCCGAATACCAGGCACTTTTCCAGCTGCCATAACAATTCCAATTCCGCTGCCACACACCACAACGCCGCACTCAGCATCGCCATTGATCACAGCCAAACCGACGGCAGCTCCATAGTCAGGGTAATCAACCCGTGACTCATCATGAGTACCGCAGTCAACTACTTCGTGCGCTTGGCGTAATAGATGCTGAATGATTACCTGTTTAAGCGCAAATCCTGCGTGATCGGCTCCAAGAGCGATAACAGACACGTTGCCCTTTCTTTGGGTTGACTCGGCTATCTTCCCACGCAGATCTTCACTCGTCGCGGCTAATGCATCTTCCAAAGCCATGTTGAGGCTATAAAAGCTGGTTTACGTCGACCGCACCCTCTCGGAGCACCACCAAAGACTCTCCTGTGGTATCAACCACCGTTGACGCCAAACCCCCTTCGGAAACTCCTGGTATGACATAAGCAGCTTCGATAGCGAGTGTTGCCGCCGCGTCTTCTGCTCCTACGAGGGTTTCTACTCCGTGTAAGTTTGCGCTGGATCCAGTTACCGGTCCGACATCATCGATAAGAAGACGAAGCCATCCGGGTTCAGGGCATCTCACCCCAATAGTATTTCCACCGGTTACCGGATCTACCCCAGAGATTCGCTCTGCCACAAGGGTCAGGGCCCCAGGCCAGTGGGTCGCAACAAGCTTTCTCACCTCGTCATTGAGATGAATCATTTGTGCCGCCTGTTCAATGCCACTCACCAAAACCGGAACAGGTTGGTCTGAGGGGCGGGCCTTAGCTTTGTATGAACTCTCAACAGCCGAGACGTTGTTGTATTTTGCCAGAAGCCCAGGAAGAGTATCTGTTGGTGCAACGACTAATAATCCTCGTTGCAACGCATCAAAGGCTGCTCGAACGTGCAATTCCTCAACATCATCCAGAGGACGTCGAGCCGTAACAAATCGTTGCTTTCCTGACATATCAAGATTGATTTCCACCTCGCAGTACCCCCTGGCGATCAAGAGACTCTGCAATCGGATGCCTTGCTCGGAACCGCATTCAAGAATGAGCCAGCCACCAGGGCGTAGCCAATTTCTTCCTTCTCGGACCAACAGATCTAAGTGACGAAAACCATCCTCTCCCCCCATGAGTGCATCTACAGGTTCCCAGTCAGCAACAACAGCAGGAAGTTGGTCGTTCGACGAAACGTACGGGGGGTTAGAAATCAACATATGAAGTTGCCCTTTAAGTCCTGCTGGCAACGCCTCGAGCCAATCACCCGCATGTAATTGAACTCTTGCCGCTGCACGTCCTAAACCCGCAAGGTTAGATCTGGCTAAAGCGAGGGCTTCTTGAGATATGTCAGTGGCATGGACGTGTGCATCCAAAACTTCTTGAGCTATCGATAAAGCAATCGCACCAGTTCCAGTTCCTAAGTCCGCAACGATTGACGGTTTTCCGTCAACATTTTTGTTCTTTGAAGTCAGTATCTCGATCGCTTGACCAACAACTTCTTCGGTCTCAGGCCTAGGAATTAACGCCCTTCGGTCTACTGCAAGATCTAGATAACGAAATTGCCAACTACCAATCACGTATTGCAATGGCTCCCCGAGAACTCTCCTTGCCGTTAAGGAATCTGTTCGGACGACCGTTCGTCGATTCATCAACTGGCCTTCCTCCGCTGGGAACTGGCCAATATCGATGCCCGTAGTTTCCTCCAAAATTCGGCGGGCGCTCAATTCTGCGTCGTCAACATGAGCGGCTCGAAGTCTTGCCAGAACTTCCCTATGCAACTGCGCAAGTGTCAGAGTGCTATCGGAACTATCTTCCAGTTTCGCCATTTCCAGCCTCAAGCTGCTGCGCACGTTCATGAAGCATGAGTGGTTTCACTACCTCATCAAGGCCACCCGCTAGCACGCGTTCTAATTTGTAGAGAGTCAATCCAATGCGATGGTCAGTTACTCGACTCTCCTTAAAATTGTAGGTTCGAATTTTTTCAGCCCGTCCGCCACTTTTAATTTGATCGCGCTTTTGGGCTGCCTGACTCGAGGCTTGCTCCTCTTGTCGAAGTCTCAAAAGGCGGGCTCGTAAGACCCGCAAGGCTTTAGCTTTATTCTGCAGCTGACTTTTTTCATCTTGCATCGATACCACCAGACCGGTCGGCAAGTGAGTCACCCGAACCGCTGAATCAGTTGTGTTTACGGACTGACCACCCGGCCCAGATGAGCGATACGTGTCTATCTCCAGGTCATTAGGGTCAATATCTACTTCCACTTCATCTGCTTCTGGTAGCACCGTTACTGCGGCCGAGGACGTGTGAACTCGGCCCTGCGATTCTGTTGCTGGAACTCGTTGCACGCGATGCGGGCCACCCTCGTGTTTTAGATGACTCCAAACACCGTCACCCTTTACCAAAAAAGCAATATCGGTGTAGCCGCCCATGTCACTGAAGTGGCTGCCAAGAACCTCTAAGCCCCAACCCTTGGCATTTAAGTACGAACGATACATTTCGAAAAGATCGCGAGCCCAGAGATTCGCTTCTTCTCCCCCCTCGGCTCCTCTTATTTCAACGATCACATTACGATCATCGTTTGGGTCGCGAGGTAGTAACAAAAATCTGAACTTATCTTCGAGGGCTTCAGCTTCCGCCAAGGCCGCTATTTCCATTTCTTTGGCTTCGACTACTTCGTCGCCGCTACTAGCTTCACCGATTTCCCTAGCAACCGCGGCATCTTCTAAAGCTGTCCTCCACGCGGACCCAACTTCAATCATTTCTGTGAGTTGAGAGTGACGTCGACTTACTTCGATGAAGCGGTCCCGGTCAGAGGTAACTTGCGGATCCCCAAGCTGAGACTCAACATGAGTCATCTCTTCTTCTAACCCAAGTAAACGATCCAGCACGCTCTCAGGGTACCGACGGAGAGGTCGTCCATTCGCGCCAACCATCTTCGATCTCAATTATCTCAGCTGGATCAATAAGCCGTTCGACTAGGTCTTCCAAAATTTTGTGTGCGTCGCGTTGAGGAACTGCGATCTTTAATTCAGCGTCGGGGTCGTGTAGGAGTCGAGCGTCCGCAGCAAAAGGCACTAGATCCAGATCGATGCCGACTGCGGAAACAATAACGGTATCTCGCCCATCTAACGACACACCTTTTGCAACCGCCGGAACCGCCTCTTTCAAGTTCGTTCTTTGGATGGGAGGTGCTGCAGCAGAAAGCCGCCTCATACCGATCCTTTCGGGCTGAGAGATAAGGTGCGCCCTCAACCACCGTTCAGAACCAAGACGATTCAGCGGGTGAGGTTCGGCGCCTGGTACGCGGTGTGTCCGCACAACATTGGCTACTTGCTGAATCGCTTGTGCTGTGGGTAGTTCTCCATAAAGGAGCCCGAATGCTTCTCGATCGTGCGCACCTACTCCAACATCAATACGATCTCCGTTTTCGCCCGAGACAATTCTTGCGACTTCGAGGCCCTCAACTTCCCCGACGGTCACACCGTGTTCGAAGATCACATCAAGACCTGACTCTTCTAGCGTTGCGATCAGCTCGGCTGCACCTGCGGATTTTGTTTCAGCTAGCGGTTCAGCAGGCGTAGCCTCCTTTACTTGATCGTCTTCAATTTCGAGAACTGTGATTGGCCCAGAAAACAAAGAAGCGCGGCGCGCCAAAACGCCTCCGGCTCCCGTGGTGAATAAATGGATTTCATCACCGGTTGAACGAGCTGACGAAGCTAACGCTCCACCTAGGGCGCGATTATGGCGTTCCTCGGCGAGCACAGCCACGCTGCCGTCGCTCAGCTTCGCTGATGCGCCGTCGTCGGTTCCCAGGAGTTCTTTGACCGACAACTCCAAGTGAGCACTCACGATTGAGCGGAGCTTCATCGCGTGTAATTGACGGCGGCGTTCCGGATCTAGCGCCACTAGTCGACTTATTCTTCGGCCTCGTCAGAGTTCTGTTCTGAACCACGACGACGCCCATAGCGCCGTTCGAATCTTTCTACTCGTCCAGCGGTATCCACGATCTTCATTTGTCCTGTAAAGAATGGATGACTGGCGCTCGACAGCTCGACCGTGACAAGCGGGTACTCGGTACCATCCTCCCAAACAACCGTGTCACTTGTTTCTACTGTTGATTGGGTGATGAAGGAAAACTCAGCACCAGCGTCGCGAAATACGACCGGTCGGTAATTGGGGTGGATATCACTTTTCATGATGGAACCATTCTGGCGGATACTTCGACGAATCGCACACCGTAGGACACAATTCCCTGCCATCTCTTTCTAATGATGTCTAGCCGTCTCTCGATACTGCCAATTGGGCAAGGATTTGTTGATTGGAGCTGGTCGCATTTATTTGCTCCAATACCCAGTCAATCGCTGAACCCGGTTCCTGGTCTTCGATTGCGATTAGAGCATCTGCAAGGGCCTGTCCAGCTAAGGCCCGGTCATCACCTTTCAGCCGGTGGAGTTCACGTGTGCAAGATGCAACCAAATCGATGGCGGGATACACCCGTCGATCAGCGGCTCTCCGATCGAGCCGCACTAAAGAGTTAGCTGTTCCTTGCAGTGATTCAAGGATCATTTCATCCAAGTGCCAACCAGTTTCGACAGCGGCAGTGGCCATAACTGTTAACGATCCGCCTTCTTCCAGAGCTCGGGCGGCGCCGAAGAAACGTTTCGGGGGATATAACGCTCCCGCTGCCACCCCTTCAACCAGTACTTTGCCATTACCAGGCGCTGCCATGTTGTATGCCCTTGCTAGTCGGCTAAGGCCATCAACAAGAATTACGACGTCTAAGCCGCCTTCCACCATTCTTTTCGCACGTTCTAAGGTCAGTTCTGCTACTTGGATATGCTCTTCGGCTGGCCTATCGAAGGTTGACGCCAAGACTTCACCTTCAACTACATCTGCAATCTCAGTGACCTCCTCAGGTCGCTCATCAATCAACAAGACAATCAAGTGAAGGTCTGGGTGGTTGGTTTCCAAGGCAACAGCTAGCTCCCTGATGGTGGATGTTTTCCCACATTCAGGTGGCGAAACAATGAGCCCGCGCTGGCCTTTACCAATAGGTGCCACAAGGTCTACAACTCGAGCAGTGCAATTTTCTGCGCCAGCAAGCTCTAGATTCAAAGCCTCTCGAGGGTGCACGGCTTTGAGATCTTCAAACAAATGCCTCTCACGTGTGTCACCAGGTTGAGATCCGTTAATTTCATCGATTTGCACCAACGCAGGATTTTTTTCGTTCCGCGCAGCAGGGCGACTCGCCCCCTTCACGATGTCTCCCTTTCTTAACCCATGAGTTCGAACTTGTTTCGCAGCTACATAAACATCATCGTTAGAAGGTAGCGGCCCTCTGGTCCGCAGAAATCCGTACCCCTCGTCTCGGAGATCAAGAATTCCCTCACATTCGACCGGATCCCCCTGCCAGTTGTCATCTTTATCTCGTTCGCGTCCGCGACGACGACGCCGCCGATTACCAGGTTCCCCAACACCTGCATCTTCACTATCGTTATCTGATTTGGTTACCCCTTCTCCGCCTTTCTGAACTTCATCTTCATTGAGAGACGAACCGTCGGGGGCGTTGGCTGGTTCAGTTTGAACCACATCCGCACTATCTGATTCAGCTGTGCGTCTAACCCGTCGAGTAGAGACTTCACCACCGGTGGCTTCTTGGCCAACTGATGGTCCTTTCAAAAGGTCATCAATGATGGTGGCTTTTCGCGCTCGAGGGGCAATTTCAATTCCTAGAGCGCCGGCCATAACTACTAGATCGTCCCGAGACTTTGCTTCAAGAAGCGCTCGGTCTGGCTGGTCTGACATTTAATCCTCTTAGTCTCGGAGCAGATGGAATGCACCGGGATGTCGTTTCGGGCCGTTCATCTAGGTCGGGCCGGCAGTCGCCGAACAGATTCGGTTGCCCGATTCACCAACGGCGTGAGCAAAAGAACGGTGGCTGCAGGCTACTCATACGGCAGGGCCACTCACAACGTTATGGCGATTCTCAAATAGTGGATGCAGCAGAAACAAAATCCATAACAACCGAAAGCTCGTTTGGTAAATCGACACATCGTTCCGTTTTATGCATCAGTCCAGCAATTTCAGCGGGTTGCGGGACAGCGATGCCTGTTGCTTCCTCGACAACACTGTTGAATTTGGCTGGATGGGCTGTCGCCATTACCGCTGCCGGGCCATCAAGTAATTTCATTCCCCGGATCACATGGACCCCGACAGCAGTGTGTGGGTCTAAGAATTCTTTTTGAGTCGAGTAAAGGCCAGAGATTTCTCTTTCCACCTCAGCTTCAGAGACTCGATCTGCATCAAACAAGTTTCGCATTCGTTTCGCTACGGCTTTCTGGAGAGTCATCGAACCAGAGGACCGAAAATCGCGCATCGCAGCTCCCAGCCAAACAGAATCTCTGTCACTTAGATCAAAGAGCAAGCGTTCAAAATTACTTGATACTTGGATGTCCATTGCCGGACTCGTCGATGGCTCAACGTCCTGAATTTTCATTACCCCTGACGAGAGTGTCCGAGTCAAAATATCGTTGTGGTTACTTGCGATTATCAATCTGTTAATTGGCAAACCCATCCGGGAGGCAATATATCCAGCCAGTATGTTGCCAAAATTGCCGGTTGGAACACAGAAAGAAATTGGTTGATTCGGCCCAGCTATTCGAGTCGCTGTCGTGAAGTAGTAAACCGTTTGAGCAGCAACTCGGGCCCAATTGATGCTGTTGACCGCAGCTAGCTTGTGCCGCTCACGGAATTGAAGGTCAGAGAACATTGCCTTAACCAAGTCCTGACAGTCATCAAAGGTTCCATCGATAGCGACGTTGTGAATATTGGAGCTCGCGACCGTGGTCATTTGTCGTCGTTGCACATCCGAAACACGCCCGCGAGGGTGAAGCATTACGAGTTCAATCCCACTTCGGTCTTTACAAGCTTCGATTGCGGCACTGCCCGTGTCTCCGGAAGTAGCGCCAACAATCGTCACACCTGCATCACGTTTGGTTAGTTCATATTCGAATAGTCGCCCTAATAGTTGAAGCGCTACATCTTTGAACGAAAAGGTAGGCCCCCAATAGAGTTCGGCTAGGAAGCGATCGTCGCCAACATCGGCCGGCAACGGCTTCACCGGAACCACGTCTGGGTGACGAAATGTTGAGTATGAATCTTCAATCATGTTCCCCAGATCATTCGAATCGATTGATGGCGAAACAAAAGGTTCCAAAACTCGCGTCGCTATCTCGCTGTAGGACATTTCGGCAAAGGAACGAAGATCAGCCGCAGTCAGAGTAGGAAACTCAACCGGAACGTAGAGCCCACCATCAACTGCTAACCCAGCTAGCAGGGCATCACTAAATTCAAGAACCGGCGCTTCACCGCGCGTGCTCTGATACTTCACTGTCGAACAATCTCCTGCGTAATTATTCAGCTATAACCCGAATTAAGGCCCCTATGTCACGAACCTCTTCTAAGTTCCGCAACTCACGTAATGTCGACTGGAGGTCAGCTTCGCGTGCCTCATGGGTAATGAATACCAGATGAGCTATTTCTCCATGGCCTTGTTGTTCCATCGACTGAATTGAAACACCGTGCTCGCCAAAGACGCTGGCTACGGCAGCCAAAACGCCTGGCCGATCTTCGACGTCTAGCTGAAGATAAAAAGCGCTACTGGTCTCATCGATGGCTCGAATGGGGAAATCTGATAGCAACCCCATGTCGCTCGATACTCCCTGTTGAAGATTTCTCGCAGCAGAGATTACGTCTCCAAGGATTGCCGAGGCCGTCGGCCCTCCACCAGCACCGCGACCGTAAAGCATGAGATTACCCACCTCGGAACCCTCTAGGAACACAGCGTTGAAGCTTTCTCGAACTGCCGCTAACGGATGATTTTTAGACACCATCGTCGGATGAACTCTCACGGCTACTTGCTCACCATCCGACTCTGCCACCGCTAGTAATTTAATGACGTGTCCCATATGCGATGCAGCAGCTATGTCATCTTTGGAAATTTGACTTATACCCTCTTGGTAGACATCACCGGCAACTACTTTCGCCCCAAACGCAATGGTTGCCAGAATTGCTGCTTTAGCAGCCGCATCGCCGCCTTCGACATCGGCAGTTGGGTCTGCTTCAGCAAAACCGAGGTTCTGCGCCTCAGCAAGAACGTCGGCATAGTCGGCGCCGTCTTCAGTCATCTTCGTCAAAATAAAGTTGGTTGTACCATTAACGATCCCCATCACGCGATGTATTCGTTCCCCGGCAAGAGATTCTCGCAGAACTCGGATCAAAGGGACTCCGCCTGCTACTGCTGCCTCGAAGAAGAGATCAACGCCACCCGTAGCGGCAGCTTCAAAAAGTTCTTGGCCAACGTTGGCAACCAATTCTTTGTTGGCCGTAATCACCGGCTTTCCTGACTTAAGCGAGTCAATAACCAGTTGACGAGCTGGTTCTATTCCACCAATAGTTTCAACAACTACATCAACAATGGGAGAGTTAACGAGCCCTGGAGCATCACGAGTAAAAAGTTTTTGAGGGATATCGGCTTCTCGGTCAGCAGACAAGTTCCGAACCGCTATCCCCGCCAACTCGAGTCGAATTCCAGTACGCGCTGCTATTCGATCCGCGTCATTATGGATAATTCTGGCTAAGGCGCCGCCAACTGTTCCGCAACCTAGGAGCGCTACGCGGATGGTTGAATCTGATTCCGACTGCATAACCCCAACCGTACCGGTCGAAGCACCTCTTCTTTGGTTCGATTGTTCACTACGACAGATGAACCACAAAGGACATAGTTAATCAGTCGACATCCAGAGTCATCAGATCTTCAACGGATTCTCCACGAATAACGAGTCGCGATTCGCCCTTGGAGACAAAGATTACCGGCGGACGCGGCATCCGATTGTAAGTACTAGCCATCGAATATCCGTAAGCGCCTGTTACCGGGGTTGCTAGAAAATCTCCTACTCTCAGATTGTCTGGCAAACAAGCTTCTCGAACAATCACATCACTCGACTCGCAATGCTTTCCGACAATCCGGGCTACAGCGTTTCTCGCCTCCGTCACTCTGCTCGGCACGAAGGCCGTATATCCGCTGCCATATAGCATCGGCCGCGGATTATCACCGAAACCTCCGTCGACTGCCATATAGGTCCGTATGTCAGGGAGTTCCTTAATAGTTCCTATGGAATAAACAGTTACTCCCGCTTGAGCAGCAATCGACCTACCAGGCTCGGCAGAAACTCGAGCTTGGACTCCGAGGCTGTCGCAAGCTTGATGCAGCATCTCACCCCATTCAGTAATCGACGGCGCCGACTCTGATTCGAGGTATGCGACACCCAGGCCTCCACCAACAGATAGTTCAGGCAACCCGAGTGGCTCCGAAAACCTGACAACCACTTCGAGAGCTCGAGCAAAGCTGTCAACCCTAAATACTTGGCTCCCAATGTGTTGGTGGATACCGACCAAGTTGACACCAGAGTTAGCTTTACACTCTTCGACCGCCGCCGCCGCTGCACCAGACTCCAAGCCGAATCCAAACTTAGAGTCGTTCTGGCCAGTGGAGACATATTCATGCGTGTGAGCTTCAACTCCTGGCGTCACTCTCAACAAAATTGGAGAAATGATGCCGTCTTGATCGTGGAGTTCTCGAAGTCGGCGAAGTTCGTCGAATGAGTCAACTACTACTCGCCCGACACCATAAGAGCGCGCTAGAGAAAGCTCATCCACTGATTTGTTGTTTCCATGCATGACGATACGTTCCCCAGGAACCTTCGCCAATATCGCAGTTCGAAGCTCACCCTCACTTGCTACATCGAGGTGAAGCCCTTCTTCAGTAACCAGCCTTGCCATGGCAACACAGAGAAAAGCTTTTCCTGCGTACGCGGTACCTGCGCCGAGTGCGCTTAGAGCCTCGCGACATCTCGAACGGAGGTGCTCCTCATCATAGATAAATAACGGTGTTCCATATTCGTTCGCCAGATCGTCAACTGCTAAGCCACCGATTTGCAACTCTCCTCGGGAACCAACTTGCGCAGAATCAGGCAGAAGCGATAACGGAATCGGCTCATTAAATTTTTCTGGTTCGTTCATGAGACCCTTCTCACATTTGTTCCGGGGCCGTAAGGCCCAGCAGATCCAGGCCGATAGCGAAGCCAACGCGAGCTGATTCAACCAACCAAAGCCTTGCTTGTTGAATGCCGGCGTCAACATCAGATCTGAGAACTGGACAATCATGGTAGAAACCATGAAAAGCTGCTGCGAATTCACGAAGCCATGTGGCTACTCGGTGAGGGGCCCTGTCACGAGCAGCGATTTCAAGAATCTCAGGCAACGTTGACAGACAACGAAGAACCTCTAATTCCCGATCATGCGTCAAAAGCCCAACGTCAACCGAATCTAAAGCAGCTCGCTCTATCCCACGGCTAGCAGCTTCACGTCCAACGGAAGCTATGCGCGCATGTGCGTATTGAACGTAATAGACAGGGTTTTCATTTGCTTGCTTGGAGAGCACGTCAATATCGATAGTTTGCCGAGAATCAATAGATTGAAGCAAATAGGCAAAGCGAGCTACATCGGGTCCAACGGCTTCGATTAACTCGCTGACTTCAACCATTGTTCCAGTACGTTTCGAAAGCTTGATCTCTTGGCCATCTTTAACCAGAGTCACATTTTGGCCGATGATGGCTTCGTATGATTCCGACTTGTGTCCCAACATTTGCATCGCAGCCGCCATGCGAGGAACATAACCATGATGGTCTGCCCCTAGAACATCAATCACAAGGGCTCCGCGTTCAAACTTTTCGTGATGATAAGCAATATCTGGAACAAAGTAGGTAGGTTCACCGTCGCTTTTAATTAGGACCCGGTCTTTCTCATCGCCGAATTCAGAGGTCCTTAACCATGTCGCCCCATCTTTCTCATCGATCCATCCCCCAGCCTTGAGGTCCGCCAGCGCCGCTTCCATGGCTCCAGACTCGACTAGGGCCGTTTCGCTTGCCCAGTGGTCAAATTCAACATTCATCAAAGCCAAAGATTGCTCAACATCAGCTAGAGCTCTTTTTCGACCCCATACGACAGGGTCCACATCAAGAGGCATTTCCGAAGCCCATTCGGCTACGTATTCTCCGGCATAACCATCCTCTGGAAGATCAGTGCCATTTCGACGAGACAGTAACGAAGCTCCAAACAGCTCGGTTTGAAGCCCCCGATCGTTCACGTAGTACTCGGTGAATGTTTGATAACCACAACGACGAAATATGCGAGCGAGACTATCTCCATAAGCGCCCCAGCGCCCACCTCCAGCATGAAGTGGGCCAGTCGGATTGGCGGATACGAATTCAAGATTTATCGATTCGTCTTTTCCTATCTCTAGGCGCGAATAACCTTCTTCGCCTTCACCTAGAACTTCGAGCATCACGTCATGCAACCATCGAGGTGAAAGATAAAAATTAATGAAACCTGGACCTGCAACCTCCATCCTCTCAATTAAAGGATTCGAAAACCGTTCAATTGCTTCAACTAACTCGTTCGCCAACTCTCGGGGATTTCGGCCCGCTTTCTTAGATATCACCAAGGAGATATTGGAAGACCAATCTCCATGATCACGCAGCGAAGGGCGTTCCATCTGGATCTCGTTTACAGCAACTTCAATTTTTGACTCTCTTAAAGAGTCCATCAAGGCTGCTGACAAGACTTCGGTGATCACGAGCTCGCTCCCTGTAGGTCAGGATGGGCATCTTGTAACTACAAAGACGACAAGACAAACTTGACTGTACCGCCGAGACCCTCCTGACTCGAAGCGACTTATAGAGGTGGTTAAATAACTTGCTGTGTGGAGGGTTCTTCGGAAAGCGATACATTCGCTTACCCGCCCTCGTAGCTCAGGGGATAGAGCAGTGGCTTCCGGAGCCATGAGCGCAGGTTCGAATCCTGCCGAGGGCGCTAGAAATAAATAAGTCTCAAATAGCGTCCTAGTAAAGTTGCTTCTCCTAAGCGTAGATTCACACCATGCTAAGGATTTGTTCGGCAACAGCGACCGTTTCACCTTGGGGGGTCGTCGCCGCTGCTGGTTTGGTTTCCCTAACACTTTTCGCTTCCTGGCGTTTTGATCTTGGTCTTATTCCTTCTATCTCGATTAGTTCGATTCGGTCGGTGATTCAGCTACTCATGGCAGGAGCCTTGCTGGTTCCTGCGCTCAAGCCTGATGCACACCTCGCTTGGGGCTGGCTCTGGTGCTCGGCCATGATCCTCTTCGCGACCCAACTGGTGCGCCGACGAACAGCAGATTTAGGAACTAACCGGCCTTCTATCCTTCTTTCAGCCTTGGCGGTGAGTGTCCCTGTTGCCGCAGCCTTAGTCGTCGTTTTTTGTTTTGGAGTGCTTCCGCTTGAACCATCAACGTTGGTACCTATGGCTGGCATAGTGCTGGGAAATACACTCCCCGCCACCTCAGCGGGTGCAGCAAGATTCGCCGAGTTGGTGCGCGAGGAGCGCGGTCAAATTGAAGCAATGCTGGCTTTAGGCTTTCGACAGCGCGCCGCTATCCGGCCACAGGTTGCAACAGCAGTGAAAATTGCTTTGACGCCACCGATTGAGCGAATGCGCATGGTCGGCTTGGTCTTGCTGCCTGGGACGATGACAGGGATGCTTCTCGCAGGCGTAGCGCCACTACAGGCTGTTATGACACAAATGGTTGTCTCTTTTCTCATCCTCGGAGGGGTGACGCTGACCGTGACCACCGTCGTCCTGGGTTGCGCATGGTCAGCCCTGAGCGGAGGTCAGATCTCTTCATCGCCCACCACTGGAGGGAATTAAGCCTTCCAGCCGGTTACCTCAGTACGTTCGATAACAATCGCAGGACCCTTTGGTCGTATCTCTCTGTACTGCGAGTATCGATCACTTAAAATATCAAGCGCCCGTTCGTAATCTTTGCCACTTTCATACACTTTCGCGCGACCTCGGACTCGAACCCACCAAAGTTGCTTCCAGTCTTGGTCGTCGTAGTGGTCAACCAGAAGCGTTACTTCTGGGAACTGTCGAATATTGTCGAGGCGCTTTAACTCGATTGTTGATTTCTTCTTATGGTCAATTGCAGTTACCAACACCCGGTCATCAAACGCAAATGTGATCGGCACCAGATCAACTCGACCGTCTGCGCGGATCGTCGCGAGAGTCGCTACGCGTGCGTCGCCTAATAGTTCCAACAGTTCAGATTCGTTCATTAGTCCTCGAGGTAGCAGACGTAATCGGTGAATTACAAAGCGACGCGTCACACTAGCCCGCAGTTACCTGACACCCAAAAGCCCAGACAGAATGAATTTGAGTGCGTTTATTACCGTCAACCGGCGTATTCTCTTGGGTATGGCTCTGGCAGAAACCAGCACCGAAGCACCCAAGCCCGAACGATGGTCATTTCAGTGGAAGGAACTCCACGAAGAGGTGATCACCTCCGGCCTGTGCACGGGGTGCGCAGGATGCGTAATCAGTTGTCCACACGACGTAATCGGATACGACCATGTTCAAGGGGGCTTCAAGCCTTTCCATATCGAAGAGGAACTTGGGGCCGACAACTGCGGCCATGGAGAAAAGGGTTGCACTAGTTGCACCCGAGCGTGTCCACGTTTTCGAACGTGGGAACATGAGGCAGACGAGTTTCTATTTAATAAAACTCGAACATCTGAAGATCCTTCTGGAATTTACAAGGACATAATTTTGACCCGGGCCTCCGATGACTTCATTCACGAAGTCGGACAAGATGGTGGACTCGTATCAGCCATTCTCATTTGGGCGCTCGAAAATGGCTACGTAGACGCTGCTCTTACTTCATATGTAGGTGATGGCGAAGGTTCACAATGGACCGCGTCCCCCGGCGTGGCATTTAATCGAGACGACGTCATCCGAGGCGCCGGTAGCCGATACACCTACTCTGCAAACACATTGGCTTACGATGAGGCGATCGAAGCGGGAGCTAAGAAAATTGCTCTAGTGGGCATGAGTTGCCAAAGCTCGATAGTTCCAGTTGCGAAGTCGCGTAAGATTGGCAAGGTCGGAAATAGATTCGCCCTGAACATCGGTCTGCTCTGCTCCAAGTCATTCGATGAGGCAATCTTCGAAGAACTATTTGAACAAAAATATGGCCTCGATCGTCGGACGATAAAAAAGACGAACATTAAAGGTGTCTTCCAAATTTGGACCCACGATGGCGGTTACTACGAAATTAATCTGAAGGAATGCCACGCCTGGACTCGAGAGGGTTGTAATTATTGCCCCGATTTCGCTGCAGAACATGCTGACATTTCGACCGGGGGCATTGGTAAATACAGTGACTGGACGCTCACTATTATTAGAACTCCGATAGGTCGTGAAATCATCATGAAGATGTTGGAGCAGGGCTACCTGATCGGACGACCTGGCGACGATGACCCTGGTGCGATCGAGCTCATGCACAAATTAAGCCAAAAGTCTCGCAGCAGATGGCCAGATTTCGCCTGGGAGCAACCAGCTCTTCTGCCCACCAGAAAGTAATTTGTTCTTAGTTGCTCAGAGGCATGTCTTAATCAAATCAACCAGGTTTGGCCGTAAATCTGTAGCTACAAGGAACTCGGGCAATCTGTCTTCTGGTATCACGTCAGCAGCCCGAAAAGCTGAGCAACGACATAGGTCGACGAGGCGGTTCGAACCTTTGGTGCAAGCATCAATGTAGGCCTCTTTGGTAGCAGCAGACCAAGTCGGAGGTCGTTCCTCGCCCCGGCATTGAACTAACAGGCCAGCTAATTCGGGCGGGAAATCGTTGAAGACGCTAATTCGATCCTCGAGCCCAGCAATATCGCTCGAATCAACGTCGTCAACAAGTAAGTCCGAAGCACAATGACACGGGCCAACTAATCCTGAGTCAGAGATGCACGCATCAAGAAAGGCTACGGTCACAGATATATCGAGTAGGTAATCGCCGCTCGCATCTGTTTGCTGGGTTGCCAGAGTCCCTGGGTTATCAAATGACTCCTCTGAGCTATCGGGATATGTGGCTTCTGTGGTTCTCGGGGAACACGCAGTCAACAGCCCTACAGCTACGACAATCCGCACCAAAACTTGGATCACTATCTTCCAATCGACCACAACTAAAGGTTAGAACGGTTCTAACCCACCTAACTCGCGGGCTCTAATGAAAACATCGTCAAGCATTTCTTCAGTAAGGCGACCGGTGAAGGTGTTCTGTTGGCTGGGATGGAAAGAGCAAATGATGTGCCGTTTCAGGCAAATCCCTTCGTCTTCCAAAGGCACAACGACACCGTGGCCAAACCGAGGTCGGGGACGCACTCCTAGTATTGAGCACGCTACTTGGTACCCAAATTGACCCAACGCTACAAATACTGTTGCCTCGGTCAGAAGCAAAAGCTCTCTTTCGATAAAGGGTCGGCAAGTATCTCTTTCGACCGTAGTCGGCTTATTGGCAGGCGGCGCACATCGAACCGCTGCAGTGACATAGGCATCGGATAGTTGAAGGCCATCATCGATACGTCGAGCCAGAGACTGATTTGCGAAACCAGTTCTATGCATGGAAGCAAAGAGGAAGTCGCCCGATCGATCCCCTGTGAAGACGCGGCCAGTTCGATTCGCTCCGTGCGCTGCTGGCGCAAGACCAATAACTATTACTTTGGCTGATGAGTCCCCAAAACCTGGTACACCGCGTCCCCAGTACTCATCGTCAACAAATGCCGCACGCTTCTCTAACGAAACCTTCTCTCTCCATTGCACCAGCCGTTCGCACTGTCGACACTCAGATATCGCCTGAGCGACTGAAGAAAGGGAGTCCATAACGCGAGTGTTGCAGACTCTGAGGGGTCTTTACGACTACGGTCACTTTGTGGCTTCTTCTCAACGACCTACGCTTGTTCTTTTAGTCAGACACGGGCAAACGCCAACGACTGGAATTGAGCTCTATGGCAGGAAACCTGGCGTTCTTTTATCCGATATCGGACTGGGCCAAGCAAAGAACGTGGCTCAACGTATTTCTGCTATGGGTAGCCAACGCATTGAAGCTATTTACTGCAGTCCGTTGGAAAGGACCAAACAAACGGCTCGGGCTATTTCTACCGAACTTGACCTGAAGGTGAAACAAGACCGAGGCCTAATTGAACTTGATGTCGGGGACTGGACTGGTCGAAAGTTAGCTCAGTTACGAAAACTCAAATCGTGGTCATCGGTGCAAAAATACCCTTCAGGGTTTCGCTTCCCAAACGGTGAATCATTTACCGAAATGCAAACACGGATGGCGGGGGCAGTAAACCGCTTGGTGGAGAAACATCCAGGCAAAGCTATTGTTGCCGTTAGTCATGCTGATCCCATTCGTGCTCTGGTTGCACACGCTATGGGAACTCATTTGGATCTATTTCAACGAACGGTTGTTTCTCCATGCTCTGTAACCGCCATCCTTTACACACCAAATGGGCCAGTCGTCTTATCGGTTAACAACACCGGCGAACTCAGCGACCTTTCACCTGCCTAGACCAACTCGAAAGAACCTTGAATAGGAACAATGACTGATAACTACGAAATACGAAACCCAATCAATTTCGTCGCCGGGACCGTCGGAGGACCTGGAGACCGGATTTTTTATTTGCAAGCTCAAGGTGACGGATCTGTTCTAACCCTCAAGCTCGAAAAAGACCAGGTCCAATCACTTGCCAGCCACTTGCTAGAAATTCTTGAAGGTGAGACCAACGACATAACCGCTGCGCAGATAACCGACATGATCGAACCCCCTAACGCCGTATGGACGGTCGGAGCGCTAGCGATAGCTATCAGTGACGAGCCCGATCAAATCGTTATAGTGGCTCAAGAGCTACCTGATCAGGACGAAGTAGAACCTTTAGAAGCTCACATTTATATTAATTTTGGGCAGGCTAAAGCTTTTGTCGATCACGCACTGTTCCTAATTGAGTACGGTCGCGACTTCGGTCGACAGAACGGTCACAAACGCATCGGTGAGTGAAGATAACGCCGATAGCGGCAAACCCTTATCCAACCCGCCTGTTGATGTAGGGCTTTCACGTACGACCTTGCAACGCGGTGAAATCGAACTACTCGGTCGCATGCCTTATAGCTCCAACGCGACATTTCTGGCCCGAGTAGTCGACGGTGAATCGGTGGTCAACGGAATTTACAAGCCGGCTAAAGGTGAGAGGCCCCTATGGGACTTCCCCGCGGGTCTCTATCGACGCGAAATAGCAGCCTATGAGCTAAGCGAAGAACTGGGGTGGGGTGTGGTGCCGCCCACCTTCGAACGGGTCGGGCCTCATGGAACTGGCTCGGTTCAATTATTTATCGACGCAGACTTCGAACAACATCACTTCACTCTGGTTAAAGACGTCAAGCATCATCCGACTCTTCGAAAGCTTTGTGCTCTTGATCTATTGGCAAACAATACTGACAGGAAATCCGGACATTGCCTTCTCTCTAAATGGGGGACCATTTATGGCATCGACCACGGCTTATGTTTTTCGACTGAGTTCAAGTTACGAACAGTGATTTGGGAATTTGCAAATGAGTCAATCCAGCAAGAGTTATTGAGCGACGTACATCGATTAGCGGGAGGTGTCCCCTCTTCAATTTCATCGTGGCTCGACCAGGGTGAAACCGACGCATTAATCGAAAGGGCCCAGTGGTTAACCGAGTCACCAATTTTTCCTGAAGATGACGGATACGGATGGCCGTGGCCGCTTGTCTAGTGACCACCAGCACCTTGTTAATTTAGTTTAAGTTCGGACAGTCTCTACCGCGACTTCAAGGCCTCGATAAGGGCAGGGACCACCTTGTGCACATCGCCGACAATACCGAGATCAGCGACACCGAAGATCGGAGCCTCAGGATCTTTATTGATCGCGATGATGTGTTTGGAACCCTTCATGCCCACTAGATGTTGAGTGGCTCCGGAAATACCGCAAGCTACGTAAACATTTGGCTTTACTACTTTGCCAGTCTGCCCAACTTGTTTTGAGTAAGGCACCCATCCGGCGTCAACAATGGCTCGCGATGCTCCAGATGCTGCATCAAGTAAATCAGCGAGTTCATCAACCATTTCGAAGGCCTCGGGTTGACCTAAGCCGCGGCCACCTGACACGACTACTTGCGCGTCATCAAGTTGGGGACCTGATCGCTCTTCTACATGACGCCCTGTTACAGAAGCAGAGCCGGCGGGACCGGGGTCCACTATGTCAACTGTTAGTACTTCAGCGTCACCGCCGCCAGTAGCTTCAGCCTCAAATGACTTTGGACGGAACATAGCTAGTGCTGGGCCGTCGTTTTTGAAAGCGGTGAACACGTTTTGCGTGCCGCCAAATACGGGCTCTTCGACAACCAGAGTGCCGTCTTCGACCGATGCGCCAACGTTGTTTGTAACGACTGGTTGATCGATTCGAACCGCCAAACGCGCCGCAGTGTCTCGACCGTCAGGTGTCTGACCGAAAAAGACGGCATCGGGAGGGCTTGCTGCCAGGTGCGCCTGTAACGCTGCGGCTGCATGAACTCCGATCAGCTTTCCGTCGAGAGGGCCCGTTGCATGAACTTTTGTTGCTCCATGAGCACCAAGTTCAGGAGCCATAGCAGCTCCATCACCAGCGACGAACACTTCTACGTTCGTTGCTATGCCACGGGCTGCAGCCAGTAGCTCAAGTGTGAGGCCGCTAGGGGTACCCTCATCACCTTCTCCGAATACAAGGATTGTTTCGATAGACATTCGTAATCTCCTCAAACAATCTTGAGTTCGCCGAGGAACTCAATGATCTTGTCGTGGGCGTCGCCTTCATCTTCGATGACTTCGCCCGCTTGTCTTTCCTCTGCTTGCGTGACTCGAATCGTTTCTTGACGTGCGCCGCCTTGACCGACTGCAGCAGCGTCCACACCGAGGGCCGCCAAATTCAACTCTTCCACTGGCTTCTTTTTTGCAGCCATAATTCCCTTAAAGGAGGGGTAGCGGGGCTCAACAACGCCAGCTGTTACTGATACCAAAGCAGGAGTTTGACATTCGACATCGTCATAGCCCGCTTCAGTTTGACGTTGGACTTTCACAGTCGTTCCTTGGCGAAAGTAATAGACGGGATTTCGAGCACACCAGCAATCATCTCAGGAACTGTGCCTGTGTAGCCGTCCGACGACTCAACACCAGCCAACACTAGGTCAGGAGACATCCTTGAAATCGCAGCACCCAGCACTCTCGCTGTGCCAAGGGCGTCGCTACCGGCAAGAGCATCATCACTAACGAGAATTGCGTCTTCGGCACCCATGGCTAGAGCGGTTCTGAGGCCACTGACTTCTCCATTTGCTGCCATCGATACCAATGACACTTCGCCGCCTCCCGCTGCTTCCACGAGTTGGAGCGCCATCTCGACTCCATAAGAATCAGACTCGTCGAGAATCAACTTGTCATCTCGTTTGAGGTAATTAGTTGAGGGATCTAATTCACCTGGCAACGCAGGGTCCGGAATTTGTTTAACGCAGACTACGACCTTCATGCGTGGATTCTGCCCCGAGGTCGCTTCAGATCCAAATAAAACTTTAAAAATTTACTGTCAAGTCGTTTCAAGTTTCTGATTGTTCAGTAATTCAACACGCGATTCGACTGGTCATATAGAAATCAGCGACACTAGATGCGTGCGGATTTTGCTTCTTGTTAATGAGTCGGCCTCATCAGTCACCGCCCGAACCAGAGTGCTGATTCAAGCGGCACTGGCTGAACATCATGATGTCGAATTAGCGATGACCAGTCGCCGAGGGCATGCATCTCGGCTGGCACGAGGAGCTGCTGCGACTGGCACCGACGTCGTAGCAGTCTTAGGTGGAGATGGGACTCTTAATGAGGCCGCTAATGGTTTGGCTGGAACTGAATGCGCACTGGCACCTTTACCGGGCGGTTCCACCAATGTTTTTGCTCGCACTATCGGGTTAGTTGATGACCCTATGGAGGCCACGGGTCAGGTCATTAAAGCCGTTGCCGATAACTCAATCGGGCCTGTCGGTCTTGGCGAAGTTGCGGGGAGATATTTCTTATTCCACTGTGGCAACGGTTTCGATGCAGCTGTAGTGCAACAAGTTGAGCGGCGTGCAGCGCTTAAACGTTATGCAGGGCATCCATTGTTTTTATGGGCAGGTGTTAACACTTGGCTCCGACATTACGACCGCTCAAAGGCAAGGATGAAAGTTGAACATTCGATGGGATCGATCACTGACAGCTACTTTACGATCGTTCTAAACACCGACCCTTACACCTACTTAGGAAGTCGGCCGCTGTCTTTGGCCCCAGTTGCCAAACTAAACAACGGTCTAAGCGTTATAGCTCTCCGAAACATGTCCCTGACCACAATGACCAGATTGCTTCGGAACCTGTTCCAGGGCAAACAGCTCGAAAACAACGATGACGTTTACATCGCTCATGACGTAACTTCTCTGACCCTCACCGGGTATAAGCCATTCCCGTATCAAATCGACGGCGACTACCTCGGGCAAGTCGAGAAACTCGACTTTAAATGGCGCCCGGAGGCACTTCGTTTAGTGAAACCCCAGCTTTGACAAGAAGGAACTAAGCCCGAGCATGAAGTGTCTGGAGCACTTCATCTGGAACATCGGTTATTAGGCCCTCGACACCAAGCTCTGATAGTTCGATTACCCGAAGGTGGTTATTTACCGTCCAGGTATTCAAATGGATATCTTCGTTCTTCGTTGCTTCCCTCATTTCATCGTCCACCAGAGTCTCATGAGGATGAAGAGCTTGGTGTCCATTTTCAATGGCATATCGGAGCACGGTCTTCCAGGACTCCTCCCAAAAGAGAAGTCCGGTATAAAAATTAGAAGACTTATTACGAATACGATCTAAGGCTCCATGTTCGAAAGAAGAAATAATCCACTGACTCGCGGGTTCTGGCCGAGATCGCAAAATATCAATTAGGGCGTCAGCTATCTCCAAGGCGCGTCTCGAGTTCTCGGGAGCAGCCTTGATCTCGATGTTGACCTTGAGACCAAAGCAGGCATCGAGCGCTTCAGACAGGGTAGGCACATAGTCTGGCAAATCTTCAGCCCGGGCACGTTCGATCAGAAGTCCTTGCACGGAGGAGTCGTGGTGAACCACTAGTTCACCATCAAGACTCTTCCACACATCAAGTTCCACGCCATCGGCGCCGATCTTGGTTGCTAACTCAAAGGACTCGACGGTATTTTCTCGTGCTCTTCGAGACGCCCCCCGATGCGCGTATACCAATGGACACGGATGCATTTAGTAGCCCCTGTCATTCGACTGGTGTTCTCTGACGAAACCATCGAAAAGAATCTCTTGCTCAGGCATGCCTCCGACCGTAGTGTCGACTATCGCTGTTTGGGTGCCACCCCTACCGAAGATGTCCTTCGGGTATTCGATTCGACATTTGGGCAGTTTCTTGCCGCCGACATTTGTAGAGTCAGCAGTGACTTATGAGCTTGCGAACCCCCCTTCGCAAGCAGCACCTGGAGGATATGACGACGTGAGCGCTCGAGGATCCATGCTGCTAGAGAGCGGTGTGTGGAGAAACACTGCCAGTTGCCGGGAAGCAGATCCCACTATCTTTTTCCCTATAGGTTCGACAGGTCGAGCTCTTCGACAGATAGCTGCAGCAAAGGCAGTATGTATGGATTGTTCAGTTAAAGAACTCTGTCTCGAATTTGCGCTAAAGACCAATCAAGACTCGGGAGTGTGGGGCGGGGCTTCTGAGGAAGAGCGGCGACAACTTCGTCGTGAACGCAATCGGGCTCGGCGCAGCTTTAACTAAATTTCGACCCCAGAACCTGAAAGCCAAAGCTAACTATTTCAACTGGCGACTAACGGAACCTGCACCAATGCTTCTGAGCCCGGGACATCCTTTCTCCGTCGCACTTCTATAGCACCACCAAGTTCTGTCGTTGCTAGTCCGCTAATAATTGTCAGCCCAAGCCCTTGTTGAGTTGAACTATCGAAGTCTGCTGGCACACCTATCCCGTTGTCTCTAACCGCCATCCTTATCTCTTCTTCACTGCGGTCGAGAAAGATTTCCACCAACCGAACCTCACCCTCAGATGGGTGCGTGCTACCAGGGAAAGCATGGTCGACAGTGTTTTGCAGGAGTTCGTTGAGAACTACCGCTAGCGGTGTGACGATATCTGACGGGACTAATCCGGCATCACCAATTACCTCAAAATGAATAGGTCGTTCGGGGGATGTGAAGCTGTCTTGCGCCGTTCTAGCCAACATCCCTGCGACATCTGCCAAACTCACGTCATCAACTGTTTCATTTGCCAGCGTTTCATGTACCAGTGCAATGGCGCGGATACGACGGACTGATTCATCAATAGCAAGTTTGGCTTCATCTGATTCAAGTCGTCGCCCCTGAAGACGTAACAGAGATGAGATTGTTTGCAGATTGTTTTTTACTCGGTGATGGATCTCTCGGATGGTCGCATCCTTAGATACGAGCAGCCGATCTCTCAGACGAAGTTCAGTTATATCTCGTAATAGAACAATTGCTCCGCGAGGCTGGTTCTTCCCAATGAGCGGTATCCCTAGCAATTGGACCGCTGTGTCGTTTCGTTCGACTTCAGCTACAACCGCTCGCAGGGCGCCAACTTGGCTTCCGATTACTGGGTGTTTAATTCCTAGATCTTCCAGACGACGGCCGGCAACGTTTCCGAGAACACCCACACGGTGCAAAGTACTAAGGGCATTCGGCGATGCGTATTGGATCCTTGTTTCCGGATCTACGACAAGTAGCCCGTCCCCTACCCGCGGGATCTCGTCCATATCGACTTCGTTGTCAGCAAAAGGAAAGACGCCCGCCGCAATCATCTTTGCAAGTTGATGAAATGCCTCTAGGTAAGTCCGTTCAAGTTCTCCCGGGTCACGACGTTCTGCGAAATTAGGTATCAGCTCTCGACTCAGAACTCCAATTACTTGGTCACCGTGGCTGATCGGGATGCACATGACACTCGCCCGCCGGTTACTTGGCTTAATCGGGACTTCGCCATCTACTACTAGCCCCAATTTATAAGCCCTGGCGACCAACGGTCGGTCGATATCTGAGACTCGAAGCCCGACATGATCGTCCCTGTATAAGGTTTGTCCCGTAGTTGGACGTATCTGAGATGCGATAGCAAACTCTCGCCCTTCTCTTTCTATTGGGACGAATAACAGCAGATCAGAAAACGACAAATCTGCGAGTATCCCCCACCAGGCGATAAGACGTTGTAGGTGTCGTAGTTGATCTTTCGACAGACCGGTATCTAAGCGAGTCAGTTCGGCCAGGGTTGCCATGCCACTCGAAATTACATCCGCTATCGCCGTCTCAGCAAAGAATCATTGATCAATGCGTCGATCACAGTTGAGATTAGATCAATTAGTCGGTGGCGAATCCGATACGCCTGTCGCCAGGCACTCCGAGTTCAACATAGGCAAGCTGACGCACTACGAGGCCTAAATCACGACCGTCACGGTCAGTTACCCAGAGCATCCCATCTCCTGCCGCTGAGGCCGACTCTAAGTCAGACTTGAGTTGATCGGCTTCATCATCATTGACTTCAAAGGTCAACTCTCTTACCACGTTCATCATGCCAACTCTGATTTCCACGAAACAACCTCTTCTACGAGTTTTGCGGCTTTAGCCCTTTGTCTATCACCACTACAGCTAGCCCTAAAGGGTAGGGCGCTGTTCGCAGCGCACCACCAAGGATCCGATATTCATGAAGAGCACGACAACTGCGAACACCCAGTCTTAGTTCTTGCCCAATCAGGCCTGAGCGCATAATAACTACCCTTATCTTCCTGTTCTGCATAGGGGGCCTTCAACAGATCCAAGAGCTCTTGCACTAGTGAGGTGTCACCTTGTTCAGCCCGCTCGATTGCAAGCTGAGCCATGTAGTTCCTCAACACATATTTCGGGTTGGCCGAGTTCATAGAAGCACGTCGGGCTTCTTCGCGGGTACCCAGTCCTCGATGGCGAGCGGCCCAATTCTCGGCAAATTCAGTAAACACTAATTTTTGCTCTTCACTGACCTGCTCCTTGGCGTATATCGCCTTCGTCAATGGTTTAACCCTGTCTGATGGCTCAACTGACTCCGAACAACTCACGCTGCTAAGTTCACGCCAAAACATGGTCATGTCAGTTTCGATTATCTGAAGTACTTTTAGCGCGTCTTCCGCCAATGCTTTGTCGGCTGCCTCATCAAGACTGGGTAAGCCTAATTTCTTAGCCATCATCGCCGACCACCTACTTTCAAACCGGTGTCCAAAGAGACCCAGGGCTTCTTCGAGAGGTTCGACCTTATTAACCAATGGGAGGAGCGCATTAGCTAATTGCACGAGGTTCCACTGCGCTACAGCTGGTTGGTTTCCAAAGCGATATCGACGATGTTGCGCGTCGGTCGTATTTGGCGTCCAATTCGGATCATAATTATCCAGCCAGCCGTAGGGCCCGTAGTCGATAGTTAAACCCAGAATCGACATATTGTCGGTATTCATGACGCCGTGGACGAACCCGACTCGCAGCCATTCGACAACCATGTCGGCCGTACGTTCCGCTACCTGTCCGAGGAGTGCCACATAGCGGTCTGGGCCGTCATCTTCAATTTCTGGAAATTCCGTAGCCACGGTGAAGTCAGCTAGTTGTTGCAGCGTTTTATAATCTTCTCGGGCAGCAAAAATTTCGAAATTCCCAAAACGAATAAAAGATGGGGCAACTCGACAAACAATCGCTCCAGGTTCTGGACGCGGATTGCCGTCATAAAGGATGTCGCGGACAACTTGATCGCCCGTAGTAACCAGCGACAGCGCCCTCGTAGTCGGAACCCCTAGATGATGCATGGCTTCGCTGCAAAGGAACTCTCGTATGGATGATCTCAAAACGGCTAATCCATCAGCTGATCGAGAATAGGGAGTGGGGCCCGCTCCTTTTAGCTGAAGCATCTGATGTCGGCCATTGACATCAAGGACTTCACCCAGTGCTATCGCGCGCCCATCTCCCAGTTGTCCGGACCAATGCCCAAACTGGTGTCCACCGTAGCAAGCAGAGTGTGTGTCCATCCCCTCAAGCAAATTATTACCCGCCAGGACGTCAACGAAATCTTGTTGTTTAATTTCATCAGGCGCTATTCCAAGAAGTTCTGCTATTTCCACGCTGATCGCTATTAACTTGGGGTCTTGAACTACTGCTGGTTCGACCCTGCTGTAGCAGGCTCCTACGACCTGTCTGGAGTAAGTGCCATCATCACCGTCGGACGGCAAAGATGCAGTGAACCGGTTGTCGAATTGCAACTTCTCAGACGCTGACACAAGACCATCTTGGCTCATACGAGCTTGAGGCCCTCGTTATATCTTCGAGTGGGCAAATATTCTTCTGTTAAGAGCCGGGCCATCTCCCGAAATACAACTGCTGCTTCGTTAT
>JUEP01000031.1:0-9303 GCA_000817105.1 marine actinobacterium MedAcidi-G3
AAGTAGTGATGCCATACCCCTGTTGCTACGTAAGCGCAACAGTTCGTATCGACCTTTGCGTCCTCAATTGCGTTCGCTAGGTAATAGTGGTGCCAACTCCCATCCGGACGCTGATTTTTAGCTAGCCACTTGTAGGCAAGCTCGGCGGGCTCGATGAAACCGGCCGCCGATAGGGCCATTGCAGCTTCAGTGTGATTCCAAGTGTCAGAGTGTCCATTCGGGAACCAAAGAATCATGCCATCACGAGATTGTTGGTCGATGATGGTCGAAGCTGTCGCCTTAATTTGTTCAGCGGTCAAGGTACCCGTCGACTCAGGCTGCATTTGTTAGCTCCAACTCTGGTTTCGTGGCGTACAGCACTACTGATTTACCAATGAGCGGATTGAGAAGACGATCGAGCAATCTGGTTATAAACGGTCTCTTCACGATGTCCCAAACAAGAAATTGATGGTATGCCTTCACTAATCGGTTGTCGTTATTGTTCGGACCCACAGCGCATTTGATCCACCAGTAGGGGGAATGTAACGAGTGTGCCCGATCCCAACCTTCGGGCTTAAGGCCCGCTCGACTTATCTTGGATCGAAGTTCTGATTTCCGATAGATACGTACATGTCCGCCGACTGCCTTGGGAGCGTAATATTCATCGCTTAGTCGCCAACAAATTTTTTCAGCTACCCAGGCCGGCACTGTCACAGCAATGCTGCCCCCAGGCTTTAAGACTCGAACTAGCTCTTCTATAGCGCCCGTATCGTTCGGGATATGTTCAAGGACTTCCGAACAAATGATCCGATCGAAAGTATCGTCTGAAAATGGAAGCTCAAGAGCATCCGCAGATACAGGTTGACCTTGGACATCACGTGTTAGTTCACCGGCGTCGATCATCGCAGCAAAAGTATTTTTTACGTCAAATAATTCTTGGAGATCCTGATCAAGTGCGATGATTCGACACCCTCGCCGGACGGTTTCGAAAGCATGACGGCCCGCCCCACAACCCATATCCAGGACAAGGTCACCGGGTCGTGTTCCCAATCGGTCGTAGTCAACAGTGAGCATTAGCGATTCGTTTCCTCTAGCAGGGCTCGATAGTGCTCAACGGTCTGTTCGGCCGTGATTGTCCAAGAGAAATTGTTGACTACCCGTTGACGACCTGCGGCGCCAATGGTCGAGCGCAAGTCCTTCTCCTTGAGGGCCCACTTAATTTTTTCAAAAAGGGCCTCACTGTCCCCGGGTGGCACTTGGAGAGCCGTGACACCATCGTCTCCGACTACTTCAGGCAAAGCCCCTCCAGTTGTGGCTATTAACGGGACGCCGCATGACATCGCTTCAATAGCGGGGAGAGAAAATCCCTCATAAAGCGACGGGACAATCGCTAATTCGGTTTGATTATAAAGTTCCACGATGCGTTGATCAGAAACGCCACTTACGAATTCAATGCTTTGAGACAGGTTGAGTTCGTTAATTAGCTGAGTGGCTTTTGAGTCGTATTTTGGTTTCCCGATTACTACGAGATGAACCGTGTCGTCTTTGGCCCGCAGCTTGGCAAGGGCCTCGAGTAGGAACGCCAGGCCTTTCATGGCAACGTCCGCGCTGGCTGTCGTCATCAAACGGCCAGGAATAACCTCAACGTCTTTCAGCGGCCGAAATTGTTTCGTGTCAACACCGACATGGACAATATGTAGACGCTCGGGGTTGACACCATGATCTTTGACTATGTCCTCATAGCTGTTCGAGGAAACGGTAAGGATTCGGGGAAGTTTCTGAGCAATTTTTGTTTGCATAGTTGTAAATGCATAAAAACGGTTCTTCGTAAAGCGCTTCCAAGGGCTCGTCGCATGCTGAGTTTCGAGTCTCCGGTCGACTGTGATTGGATGGTGAATTGTTTCCAACACCGGCAGCCCTGCTTGGTGAATTTTCCAGATGCCGGTTCCTAAACATTGATTGTCGTGAACCACATCAAATTCGTGTAACCGATCAACTAGTTCTTGATGCGCACGCAAGCTAAAAGTTAGAGGTTCAGCGAACGTAGCTGCTGATGTCACCAAGTACTCCAATACATCGAAGCGATCCTTGAATTCACTCAGCCTGGGTATTCGAAAAGGATCAGGCATGCGATATAGATCAAGGCTTGGCAATTTGGTAAGCCGTATTTCTGGGTCCAGGTGTGGGTATGGAGGACCAGATATGACCTCGACTTCGTGGCCAAGTGCTACCAGTTCTCGGGCCATGTGTCGGGTATACACACCTTGCCCCCCGGTATAGGGGTGACCCCGATAGGTCAAAAATGCGATACGAAGTGGGCCGTTATTGAACATTATCTATTTCCGCAAGTCGCGGGACAGGGAGCCTTTAATGCTACCGGTCGGTAACTCTATGAGTCACTTAGCAACCTGACGCAGTTACTTTTGGGTAAGACTAAAAACGGGAGAATATGTGCGGGCACTGATTCAAAGGGTTACGAAGGCATCGGTATCAGTTGATCAAAAGACGGTGGGAGCTATCCAGGAAGGCCTTTGTGTTTTTGTTGGTGTTACCCACGGTGACAATGATGCTGCAGCAGAAAAATTGGCGTCTAAAATATGGAACCTACGCATCTTCGAAGATGAGCAACAGCGTATGAATCGATCGGTCGGTGAAACGGGGGGAGAAATCTTAGTTGTGAGCCAGTTCACGTTGTATGGCGACACATCTAAGGGACGTCGGCCGTCATTTGTCCAAGCTGCACCTCCAGATCTCGCTGAGTTACTGATCGAAAAGCTCTGCGAATCTTTGCAAGCTCTCGGAGCGAGAATCGCTACTGGTCAGTTCCGAGCCCACATGAAGGTCGAAATTTGCAATGATGGACCGATTACTTTGAGTATCGATGTCTAAGGCTTATGAGGGCGCTGCCCATAAGCAAACAAATGGCGAGCATCGAGACCGGAAATTTTCCAAACCTCGTTGCCCATGTAGTTCCATCTCGCAGTTGCACCTGACTAGTTAGCACCACTTGTTCTCTCAAGCCGCTACGAGCCACGACCTGCCCATCAGGATCGATGATCGCCGAATATCCGGTGGTGGACGCCTGTAGAACCCATCGGTCGGCCTCGATCGCTCTCAATCGGGCACTAGCCAAAGACTGTTCGGGAACTAAGGAGTTCGTGTAAGACGAAGCGAGCGTCGGATTAGTGATAATCCGTGCTCCCGATTGAACGCCGCTCCGAACTCGTTCGGGAAAATAAACCTCGAAAGAAATTACGTTTCCAAGTGGTCCTAGACGTGATTCCAGTATTCCTGGGCCGCTACCGGGTAATGCTTCTCGTGAAATAAGAGATAAGTCTGCGAATTTCTCTATGAAACCACGGAGGGGTATGTACTCACCGAAGGGAACTAAATGCACTTTGTCGTAGCGATCTCTGAGTCCTTTGCCGGGATCAATAGAGACGGAGGTATTCCGAAATTTGTTGCCTTTGATTTCAGAAAAGTTCGCGATAATTACAGCGTCAAGTTTGTTTGCTAGTTCGCTGATGGTTGACAATTCTGAGCTGGATTCGAGCGGTGCGTAAGTGGTCACGCTACTTTCCGACCAAACCATTAAATCGGTATCGACGACGTGCCTGTCGACAGCCGCCAAGTGCCTGTCAAGGACAGCTAACTGATCACTTGTAGCTGCATTGGTTCCTAGCTGTCCACCAGCTTGGACAACACTGGCTTTGATTAGTTGACGGGATTCACCAACCGGCGCTACTTGAGCGACGGCAAGCAAAGCAGCAATCGCCGTCATAGACCCTAAAACTATTCGCAGTCTCTTTGACAACGCTCCCTCAACGCCAAGCGCTAGGAGACCAATTGCGGCGATGAGGAGAAGAGGCCCTCCTACCCTGACAACGTCAACCAGGTAAGTGTCGATAGGTCCCATTGCCAAGTTGGACATTGGAACGCCTCCAAAAGGCAGTACCCACCGGATGCTTTCGCCTGCAACCAGAGCCGAAGGAACGGCTACCGCTCGGCCCCGCCCCATCGAGGGGACTAAGGCAAGAGGGAGGGCCATAATGAAGGCTTGAACAGGTGTCGCTACCAGCCAACCTGGAACTGTTAGGTCTGTCATCCACGTCAGCGCGACAGTGAAATAACCCAGCCACAGAGAAAAAGCATTAACTAATTGACGCCGAAAACTTTCGTGTCTTGAGACTTTGAAATAAATCCCTAAACAGATTGGTGCCAGTGCCCAGAAACCATATGGAGGAAGAGACAAAGAGATCAATGCGCCCAACAAGAATCGGCCGATTGGCATCATTTGCTTCATAGGGTTTTCAGATAGTCCAGTGCCGCCTCGGCAGATTGATTCCCTTGTTGGATACACGCAGGAATCCCGATGCCTTTATAGCCAGCCCCGGCTAGGAACAGTCCTCCCATTTCAGATCTGAGATCACGTTCAATTGCAGCGACAAGACGATCATGTCCCGGCGCGTATTGAGGGAAGGCGTCGATCCATCTTGAAACTCGCCATTCCAACAAATCACCATTGATATCCAAAATGTTGGCTACTTCAGTCAATAATGCTTCAACCAGTTCATCATCTTCGAGAGCTAATGCTCTGGTATCGCCAGCTCTGCCGGCAGAGACCCTAAATATGGCGTGCTCCGTATCCGTCCAATGCGGCCATTTAGAACTACCCCAACTTACCGCTGTCGTGAGCAGGCCCTCTCCTCGAGGGATCAGCATTCCTGACCCATCAAGAGGATGGCCGACGTCTGCCTGTCTGAATCCCATCGTGACCATCGCTACAGAGGCATGTTCTATAGAAGACAACCGATCCGCTGCCGTTTGACATTCAGCCAACAAAAGAGCAGCTTGGTGCGCCGGCGTGGCCAGTATCACAGCATCACACTCAATAGATGTTTGTTGCGTTCGGACAACGAGGTTGCCACTGTTTTTGTTTATGCCGGTCACCGGTGTGCCAGTGCGGATATCGGCCTCACCGAGACTCCTTACTAGCGTTTCTATCAGTTGCCCCATCCCAAGCTCCAAACCTAAAAACACGGGTGCTGATGTTCCAGCAGGTTTTTTGGTTTGTTCTTTAAGGCCTGAGATCAGACTTCGGTGCCTGCGAGCGGCGGTTTCGAGTTGAGGGGCTGCTAACGCCGCATCAAGATGATCGGTGTCGCCTGCGTTGATACTTCCTATCAAAGGATCTACCAACCGGTCAGCGATTTGATCTCCCATTCTGCGTCGAATAAGGCCGCCCACTGATTCGTCGTCGCCAGGCCAGTCATCAGGTAAGAAGCGATCAAATCCAGCTCGGAGCGCCGCAAATGGGCTCACGACGCGACTGCGAATTAAGGGCAGAAGCTTAGTGGGAACTCCTAGTACGAGACCTTTGGGGAGTTTTCTCAAAACGCCGTTGATCAATACATAAGCGTTCGAACTAGCGGGGCTCACTAGAAAGCTATCCAATCCGAGTTGATCGCATAGTTCAAGTGCCCAAGGCACCCGAGTAATAAAGGCGTCGGCCCCCTCGTCAATTTGTCGTCCTAAAAAATCTGTCGTCCTGATTTTCCCACCTAGTTGCGGCGATGCTTCCAAGAGCACAACATCGATGTTTGGTTGTTGCACCTGGAGCTGACGGAAGGCCGCCAGGCCCGCTATCCCGCCTCCGACGACAATAACTTTCTTACTCATGGTGTTAGAGGTTCGGGATGCAAGCCTTCGGTGTGGACTAAGTCAACTAACTGTTCCAATATCTTCGGATTAGTCTCAGGTAATACTCCGTGACCCAAATTGAAAATATGTCCCGGCTCACCATTTGCTGCTCGAAGTACCTCTTGGGCTTGTCTTTTGACGACGGGCCATGGGGCTAAGCAGATAGCTGGGTCCAGATTTCCTTGTATGGCAGTATCTGGCCCAACTCTGCGACGCACCTCATTCAGTGGCACTCGCCAGTCAGCCCCGACCACATCGGCTCCCGCATCACTCATTAAAGTCAATAATTCAGCGGTTCCGACTCCGAAATGAGCTCGAGGGACTTCGAGGTCTTGGAGTTCGTTAAAAACCCTCTGGCTGTGCGGAAAGACGTACTTCTTATAATCGGTGGCTGAAAGGGCACCCGCCCAAGAATCGAATAACTGTATTGCACTAGCCCCCGCTAGAACCTGCGAGCGCATGCTTGCAATAGCGATATCAGACAAACGTTCCATTAAGTCGTGCCAAATAGTTGGCTCCGACTGCATCAGTGATTTTGTTCGAGCATGTGTACGAGAGGGTTGACCTTCGATTAAGTAGCTAGCGATCGTGAAAGGCGCGCCGGCAAAGCCAATGAGCGGGATCTCTAATTCTTTGACCAGAATTCGTACCGTCTCCAACACATAAGAAGTATCAACTTCAGGTTCGAGAGCCCGAAGACGTTGGAGGTCAGATTTCCCCCTAAAAGGTTCATCCACTGTTGGTCCAATGCCTGGGACAACGTCGACTTTGAAGCCGATAGCGTTAATCGGAACCACGATGTCGGAAAATAAGATTGCTGCGTCGACACCGTAGCGGCGGACGGGTTGAAGCGTGATCTCAGCTGCAAGTGAGGGATCCGCTATCGCCTCCAAGATGCTGCCTGAACCCCGTATGTTTCGATATTCAGGTAATGATCGACCTGCTTGCCGCTGAAACCAAACCGGCACTTGCTCAACGCTTTGACGTCTACAGGCGCGCAAATAGGAACTTTCGGAAAGTGCATGGATTGGGTGATCGTTTGGGATCAACATTCCAACTCAGACGCTACCGTTCCTTTAAGCACAGTGTTCCCTTCCCAGCCGGTCACTTGACTCAAGTTTCCGGAAACAAGTGCCAATCCGAAATCTGACGGCGTAGGGCGATATGCTGGTCTGCTCTCTAAACCGGTGATTTACGAGTGACACATCCCGAAATCGCAGCTGAACAGGCACACATTGATCGTGCACATCTTCTGTTAGACCAAGCGCGGGAAAGAGCGCAAAAACTCCGTGGAATGGTTGAAGTTGGTCGCGGCGGTACCACCCAAGCACGTTACGAAAGAGATGTAATTGAAGGGAGTGTCCAAAACCGCCTGGGACAACTTCAATTGGGCTCAGCTTCGCTGATTTTCGGGAGGATAGATTTAGACAGTGAAGATCGATTTTATATCGGAAGGCTGGCTGTATCTGATGAGAGGCAAGAACCAGTAGTTGTCGATTGGCGAGCACCAATAGCTGAACCCTTCTACAGAGCTACCGGCCGCGACCCTATGGGCCTTACTCGCCGTCGCCATTTTGTGAGCCGTGGCCGTGAGCTACTTAATATTGAAGATGAGTTATTCGATTTGGATCAGCTTGATGAAGGATTCCAAGGTCACGGCGCCCTTCTGGCAGCGCTGGATCAGAACCGCGATGGGCAACTGCGAGACATCGTTGCGACAATCCAAGGCGAACAAGACGAAATAATCCGTGATCCCTTGAAAGGAATGCTCATCGTCCAAGGCGGTCCGGGAACTGGCAAAACAGTTGTGGCTTTACATAGAGCGGCATACCTGCTCTATACACATCGGTTCCCCCTTGAGGGTCAAGGGGTACTTGTGGTTGGCCCCAATCGACTTTTTCTGAGATACATCGAGCAAGTTCTGCCGAGTCTTGGGGAAGCTGGTGTGTATATGACGGTTTTGGCTGACTTGCTAAAGGATCTCTTCGACGACGTTCGAGTAACCCTCCCTGATCGATCAGACTCAGCTGCGGTTAAGGGGAGTGAACGTATGGTCTCGGTGATCAGGTGCGCAATAAAGGACCGCGAACGTGCTCTCCGAGATGATCTCACCGTAGGGTTCGGCCTCGTGCGACTGCGCATCACCGTCAACCAGAGCAGACAAATCGTGCGTGAAGCTAGAAGGCGCTATAGGAGACATAACGCAGCACGTGCGTATGTAGAAAAAGAGTTTTTCGCTGTTTTGGCTAAGTCGCATAACTCCGAGCCTGACCCCGAGAACGTGCAATATCGATTGCGGAGAGACCCAAGAGTTATGGAAGCTCTCGAATGGATGTGGCCGGTCTTAGCTCCAGCACAATTGTTGAGGGACCTCTATGGCTCTGAAGCTCTACTGGCGTCTGCGGCGCATAACGACTTAGTCGAAGAAGAGTGGACGGCTCTATACCGACAAAGAGGCGAATCCCAGGTCGCGTATCGTTGGAGCGATGCGGATGTGCCACTACTAGACGAGGCATACGCTGGCCTTGGACCGAGAATGCAACGAGACAGAAAAGCACGCGACCCCGAGTTGCGAACTTTCGGTCACATAGTCGTTGATGAAACACAAGACCACACGCCAATGGCGCTGCGGATGATTGCTCGTCGCTCTCTGAACGGATCTATGACATTGGTGGGAGACATTGCGCAGGCAACCGCCCCGGGCGCTGCAGCGAACTGGGATCAAGTTCTTAATTATTTGCCTTCCGCCACGAAAGAGCCCCGGGTTCGGGAGCTGACACTCAGTTACCGGATCCCCGCCCCCAATCTAGAGTTGGCGAACAAAGTCCTAGCGCTTGCGGCCCCAGATCTAGCCAGTCCCAAGGCGGTTCGATCAGTCGGAACCCCACCTCGCATAATCCAAATTGAACACGAAAACGTAAACTCAGTCGATGATCTTGTGCAGCAGTCCGTGTCCCTAGTGGAAGAAGAATCAAAGGCCCTAGGAGGTGGTTCGGTTGCAGTCATAGCCCCACAGAGCCTGATTGACCAAGTTGATGCAGCTCTCGATGCTAGGGGCGTCGACTATGGACGAGCGACTACTGCCAGCCGAAACGTCAGCGGTCCCTTGCATCCCAAAATTGCTTTAATGCCGGTTCAATTAGTGAAAGGCCTCGAGTTAGACGGCACTGTTGTAATTGAGCCATCAACAATACTGGATGAGGAACCACAGGGACTACGAGCTTTATATGTAGCTCTCACCAGGTCGACAAAACGCCTAGCGATCATTCATGACAGGGAGTTACCAGCAGTGTTGCGCGACTAGAGCCGCAGCAATAGCTGTTGAGGGCACGCAAATTTGCTCAGGCGTAGCCAAGAATCTGGTCGACAGAAATTTCGATAACGGTGCGGTCAGCGCGCTCTTTAGGCACCCGGTACCGCTTGGCGTAGCGCTCAGTCCCCTCTTGGCAACGAACTTGGTCGGAAGTCACAACAGCAGGACCGCCAAGACTCAACCAACGACCACCATCGATCTGACACACAACGGCTCGGCTGTTGGGCGACTGGACCAGAAGTTTACTTTTCATCGAACCAGACCAGGTAATTACTCGCACCAGTTGAGCTTGCCTATCCCAAGTGAATCCG
>JUEP01000031.1:9309-12788 GCA_000817105.1 marine actinobacterium MedAcidi-G3
GCTCGGCTGTTGGGCGACTGGACCAGAAGTTTACTTTTCATCGAACCAGACCAGGTAATTACTCGCACCAGTTGAGCTTGCCTATCCCAAGTGAATCCGACGGCTGTGACATGTGGACTTCCATCTGGCCGCAGGAGTGTTAGTGACGCTAGATGCCGCTCAACTAAAAAATCTTCTACTTCCTTGTTTAGTTCGAGAGGATCTAGAGCCATTAGGGGTGAGCTATCGCTTCAAGAATGTTTAGGCGGGCTGCTCGCCTAGCCGGGAGAATTGCCGCAAAAACACCCGCAAAAACGCATAGAGCGACAATTATCGCGAAGTTTCCATAGGGCACCCCAAAGTCAGTAATGAACGATTCGGGCATTGCTTGAACAGCGATAAACCCTAAGACTGTTCCGACGAGGATTCCCATTAACCCTCCGAAAACCGCAATAATGACGGCCTCCCATCTGATCATTCGCCTTGTCTGACGTCTCGTCATACCCACCGCTCTCAGTAGCCCTATCTCGCGGGTCCTTTCAAAGACCGACAACATCAAAGTGTTAACTATTCCGAGCACGGCAATAATGACCGCAAACCCTACTAACGCATTGACTGTTAACAGCAGCGTGTCTATGCGCCCTTCGATGTTCTCTTGATATTCGGTTCTGTCTTGCAGGTTAGCTTCTGGATATGAGGACGCGACTGCTTCCAAGTCCGACCTAACTTCGTCGATATTGACGTCGTCGTCGATTTCTACCGCAGCAAAAAGATCGGACTGCCGAGCAGGATCGAAACCAGATTCGTAAGTGGACATGTCGATCACCCAGTTGCCCAAGAGGGAACCATCATCGAAAATACCCACAACCGTTAAGTCTTGAGGCCCCGAGGCTGGAAATGTTACAGGTACCACATCTCCTACCGAGAGTCCCAGATCGGTGGCTGGATCTGTGTGCACTAGGAGACCGTCGTTCGACAGACCTGAATAGCTTCCCTCCACGAGGGTGATGTCGATTACTCGACCAAGCCCAGCTTCTTGAGTACCGATGACGTCTTTAGACGATCCGTAGACGTTTATCTGAGAGATTCCAGCTCCACCTCGGAAACCGGCAACGGTTGCTATGCCATCTATCTCGCTTATTTCGTCAACAAGTTGTGGACTAAACCCCCAGTCGCCTCTCCCTTCGGTGTCAATGAAAAAATCTGCGCCCAAAGAAGAATCTAGTGTGGACGAAAATGTCTTCTTGAAGCTGGTGCCAACGACTGAGACCATCGCTACTAGTGCTAGACCGACCATAAGCGCTGAGGCTGTCGAAGCAGTTCGACGAGGATTTCTACTTGCATTCTCGCGAGCTAAGTTGCCCGATGCTTTAGCAAACCGTGTAATTGGCCAACCTAAAAGACGCGACGCCGGTCTCGCGATCAGTGTGCTTAAGAGTGATACTGAGATGAACAGTAGCAATGCGCCGGTAGCCAACAAGCTCAACTGTCTAGTGGCACCGGAGTCGTTAGCTGTCCCGAAACCGGTAGCTAAAAGACCGCTGATTCCCAAAATGAGGCCGATAACGGTGCGTCGCTTGTTGCCGCCAGACCAGAGACTGAGGTCGTCCCTCAAGGCAGCGATAGGCGGAATTTTCGAAGCCCGCCTAGCAGGAGAAATTGCGGCCAGGAGGGTCACTCCGATGCCCACAACGGCTGCCGCAACCCAAGTACGGGTGCCGATTACTAGAGGCCCGTCGGGCAGACCTGACCCATCTCCGGCTTGAGCTATTAGCGCCTTAATACCCCAAGCGATGCCGGTGCCTGCGAAAACACCCATAAGAGACGCGACAACTCCGATAAGAAGAGCCTCGATCAGAACAGAGGAACGTATTTGCCTGCCGGTCGCGCCGACCGCTCGGAGAAGACCAAGTTCTTTAATGCGCTGACCTAAAACAATTGCAAACGTGTTATTTATTATGAACGCACTGACAATCAGAGCGACAGCAGCAAAAACTAAGAGAGCGTTTTGGAAGATGGTAATGAAGATGTCGAACTGATCGCTGAATTCGTTCGCTACGACATCACTTGTGACGGCCTCAAAGCCAGTTGGAAGCTCGTTAGTCAACTCAGCGGCTAGCTGCGCTTCGTCTATCCCGGGCTGTGCAGCAACAGTTATCGCCAGGAAAGAATCTGGATAATTAAAGAGCCGCTGAGCCGTCACGGTGTCTATCAACACGAAAACGGCGCCGCCGCCATTATCTTGGCCCCAACGAGTTATACCGCTGACTTGGAAATCTTCTTGGGGTTGCAGCGAGCGGATAGTGATGGTGTCACCGATAGCGATGTTGTATTTCGCAGCTGTATCGATATCGACCATTGCTTCGCCATTGCCGGGCGCCCTTCCCTCCATAGTTTGAAACCCAGTCAATTCTTGGGTTTCTTGCTCAAAGTTGAAGGCCAGAGTGGGAGCGCCGCCTAGTGGCCTGATTAAGGTATCGCCCACTGAGATTCTTGGAAATCCTTGGATAACTCCAACTGCGCCGTACACATTTTCGGTTGAGTTGATTTGGTCAACTACCGATTGCGTGACCTTTGGTCGGCTGAAGGGATCTCCTTCGATGCTTTCAACTCCTCTGACTTGAAGCCAGTTGGGACCTGCTATTTCTACTGCGATTTTGTCGAACACCGCTCGAAGGCTGTCGGCCAGAATAAAAGAGCCTGAGACGAATGAGACACCCAAAACGACCGCAAAGGTGGTCAGAGCCAATCGTATTTTTCGAGCCAGCAGTGAGTTCAGAGTGAGTTTGATCACTTCAGTCGCCGAGTCGCTTCATGGTGTCAAAGATCAGGTCTGCAGAAGGTGCAGTCAGTTCCTCAACAATGCTCCCATCAGCTAGGAATATAACCCGATCGGCATGTGCAGCCGCAGATGGATCATGGGTGACCATGACGATCGTTTGATTTAAAACGCGCACAGCATTCTGCATGAAGTCGAGGATCTCGCCACCGGTTCTGCTGTCAAGGTTTCCGGTTGGCTCGTCAGCAAAGATGATTTCCGGCTGACCCGCCAGAGCTCGCGCCACTGCGACACGCTGTTGCTGACCTCCGGATAGTTCGTTGGGGCGGTGGCTTAAACGATCAGCTAATCCGACAGCGTCAATTACTTGGTTGAGCCAGGTTTCGTCGGGAGCGTCAGCCCCTAGTTTTTGCGGCAATACAATATTTTCTCGAGCTGACAACGTTGGAACCAAGTTGAAGGCTTGAAAAACAAAACCAATACGATCTCGCCTCAGCAACGTAAGAGCACGCTCAGACAATTCACTAATATCGGTATCTCCAATAAAAACGTGTCCCGAACTGAGGGTGTCTAGGCCGGCGAGACAGTGCATTAAGGTGGATTTTCCGGAACCAGATGGCCCCATGATCGCCGTGAATTCTCCTGCAGCCAGGTCAACAGACAAGTCATCCAGTGCCCGCACTACGGTTTCACCCGAGCCATATTTTTTGGAAGCATTAAC